>NZ_CP082286.1:2649705-2980919 GCF_019880245.1 Halobaculum roseum | reverse complement strand
CCGTCGATATCACCGGTGAGAACGCCGCCGACGCGGTTAAGTACGAGACCGCGGCACTCCCGGTAACTCGGGCGCGTCGCTGGGGAACCCGACGGTCGGATATCCATGACAGCGACACCACAGCACGGGCCGCCCTCCCGCGACAGAGCCGTCACGCCGGTCATCGCGACCGTGACGATGGTCGCGATCACGGTCGTGCTCGCGGCCGTGCTCGGTGCCGCGATGCTCGGCCTCCCCGGCGGACTCGCCGCCGGGCCGCCGTCGCTGACGGTCGACTTCACCTACCGATCGGTCGGCACCGACTACGAGGTGACCGCCAGCATCCACGGCGGCGAGACCGTCACGAAGGAGAACACGGGTAACCTGACGCTCGTCGCCGACAGCGGACACGAGCGCGCGGCACTGAAGACGCGCTACCCGCTCACCGGCGGCGACAGCATCGTCCTCTCCGACGAGACGGAGGGGCCGGTTCCGCCGGGAACCGAGGTTCGGCTGGTCTGGTCCGGCCCCGAGGGGCGCACCTCCGTCGTGATCGCCCGCGGGCAGACCCCGTTTTGAGACCGCGTCGCCGATACGGACGCCCAGTGTTGAGACCGCGTCGCCGATACGGACGCCCCGACCCGCGCCGGCGACGACCGCGGCCCGCAGGGTTTTCGAGCGCCGGCACGCAACCGCGACCATGAGCGAGGACCTCGGCACGCCCGTGCTCGACAACCACCTCCACCTCGACCCCGAGCACGGCCGCGGCATGGCCGCAGTCGACGACTTCTGCCGGCTGGGCGGCACGCACCTGCTCGTCGTCAACAAGCCCTCCTGGCACCTCGGGCCGGTGCCGTCCGACCGCGAGGACTTCCGCCCGGCGTTCGAGGCGACGATCGAGGCTGTTCACGAGGCGAGCGATCGGCTCCCAGGTCGCGCGTGGCCCGTCCTCGGGGTCCACCCAGGGCTCGTCTCCCGGCTCGTGGACGACGAGGGGTACGAGCCGGACGCCGCGCGAGAACTGATGTGCGAGGGGCTGTCCGTCGCCGCCGAGTTCGTCGCCGACGGCCGCGCGCTGGCGCTGAAGTCGGGGCGCCCGCACTACGACGTGTCCGAGGCGGTCTGGGACGCGTCGAACGCCGTGATGCGCCGGGCGTTCGAGCACGGCGCCGAGCTGGACTGTGCGGTCCAGCTGCACACCGAGGCCAGCGAGGACCTGACCGAGATAGCCGACCGGGCCCGCGAGGCCGGGATGGACCCCTCGCGCGTCGTGAAGCACTACGCGTCCGGAAAGCTGGCCGGACCCACTCCGAGCGTGATGAGCGAGAAGGACTGGCTGCGGACCGCCGCCGAGGAGGGCGAGCCGTTCCTGATGGAGACGGACTTCGTCGACGACCCCGACAAGCCGGGGATGGTGTTGGGGCCGAAGACCGTGCCGCGGCGCGTCCGCTGGCTGCTCGACGAGGGGTACGACGACGCGGTACGGACCGCCCACGTCGAGACGCCGCGGGCGGTGTACGACATCGACACCGAGGCGACGCTAGCGGAGGGAGAATCGACGTAACCGAACGGGAGCGTCGGGCAACCCGACGGTCAGGAGTTGCCGCCGAATCAGGGACGCCACGGACCGTCGCTTTGGTCCAGTCGCCGGAGACGGCAGCGGTGACCGCCATCGGTGCCTGTGAGTGACACGGGGGATCGGCGGGATATCCCCCGACTCGGCCCGGATCGCGGGGTGTTCGGGGAGAAGAAAGGCATATCAAGACAGGCCGAAACCGTGTGGGTATGAGCGAATCCGAGGAGACGTTCTACACCGCCGACCGGTGGCAGAACTGGCTCGACCGCGTGGCGGAGGAGGACCTCGACCCCGAGAACGAGGACTCCGCCCGGTTGCTGCTCAATCTTCAGGACGACACCGCGATCGCGGTCGCGAAGATCCTCGCGGCCTACGACGACGACCGACTGAGCGAGGAGGAGGCGACCGACGAGATCGCCGACATCCGCGACATCGTGCTCGACGACGTGGACATCGCCGACGAGGAGAAGGCGATGCTGATCGACGGCGTCCAGACGAGCCTGGTGTGCGTGTTCTACGCCGCCGAGGAGTACGTCGTCGGCGGCCCCGCCGACGAAGGGACCGTCGGCGAGTACGTCGAGGCCGCCGCGGCCGCGGAGGCCGAGGAGGACGTCGACGCCGCGCTCGGCTACCTCGTGCAGGCCGGCACCCGCATCATCGACGGCGAGGAGCTGCCGATGGACCTCGTCGAGGACCTGGAGTACGGCTTCGTCTCCGAGTGGGTCAACGGGCTCGACTCGCTGCAGTCGGCGATGGCCGACCCCGAGGTCGTCGAGGAGGACGAGTAACGCCACCGACGCGGCGGCGTCCGAACTGATACTCGGGACCGCACGCTTATCACGGCCCTCCGGCTACACCGGGCCATGACCGGTCGGGGGGACGGGGACGGAGAACGCGACCGCGCCGTCACGGTGCAGATCGGCGCGGTGATCCTCTTCGGATTCCTGATCGTCGCCCTCTCGACATACCAGGCAACGGTCGTCCCCGACCAGAACCGCGAGGTCGAGTTCCTCCACAACCAGGAGGTCCAGACCGACATGGTCGAGCTGTCCTCCAGCATCACGGCGACCGGCCGGACCGGCGACGCCGCGCCGGCGACCGTGAAGCTCGGGACGCGCTATCCGAGTCGGGCGTTCTTCGTGAACCCGCCGCCGGCGTCGGGGAGAGTACAGACCGTCGATCCCCCCGATGACGGGACCGTCTCGCTGGAGAACGTCGACATTGAGAGTTCCTCCGGTGGCGAGGCGAACGATTACTGGGACATCGCGGCGAACCGAAACAAGTCCACGCGGTTCGTCGTGTACGAGCCGCGGTACAACACCTATCGCGGGGCCCCGACGACGCGCTACGAGTCGGGCGTCGCGTTCAATCGGTTCTCCAACGGGGCGAACCTCACGCTGACGGACCAACGCGTCGTCGAGGACGACCGGGTCACCCTGGTCGCGGTGTCGGGTGACCTCAGCCGAAGCGGCGTCTCGACGGTGTCGGTGGACCCGGAGGCGGTGAGTACGGTGTCTCGGCGCGAGCGGGTCTCCGGCACGCTCGACGTGACCATCCCGACCACGCTGAACGCGACTCGATGGGAGGTGTTGCTGGCCGATGAGATCGACGACGGGTGGGTGAACGGGACGCGGAACGCACCGGGCGGCGTGACCATCGAGTTGAACGATTCGCGGACCTACGCGCTGGGGATCGCGGCCGTTCACGTCGGCGACGGCGACAGTCCCGATCGGTCGCCGGCGTATCTCGACGTGGAGCAGCGGCCCTCGGAGATGACCGCGGGGACGACCCGCGAGGTCGTCGTCGAGGTGCGCGACGGGTACGGGAACCCGATGTCGGGAGTCGAAGTGAACGGAGTGGTCGACGACGGACCGGGGAGCCTCGCGGACGACGAGGTGCTGACCGACGGCGACGGCCGGGCCGTCTTCGAGTACACGGCGCGTGGGACCGAGGGTGAGGAGACACTCCGCTTCAGCTACAACGCCGTCGACGGGGGCGGGTTCGACGCGAGCAGCGCCTCGGACGCCGCGTTCACCGTCGAGGCGACCGAAGGTGGCGCCGGCACCGGCGACGGCTCCGCCTCCACGTTGTACGATCTGCAGTGGGATGAGGCCTCGATCACGGCGGCGGACGGCGTGTCCGAGGACACGAGCACGGACGCCGACATTCTCATCAACAGGTCGATCGCCGGCGACGCGATCGATGTGACGACCGAGACGACCGACAGCGCCACCGGGGAGCCCGTCTCCGGGGTCGAGGTCGACTACGCGTCGAACGACTCCGCCGTTGGGCGGTTCACCGGGGCGAACGGAAACGCCACGACCGATGACGACGGGCGCGCCGACGTGACGGTCGACCTCCCGAGTAACGGGACGGCGAAGCTGTACGCGGCGGCGAGCGGGGCCGGCGATACGCTGACTGCGCGGGTCGTCAGTGGAGACGACGGTGGAGGCGACGGCGGTGGCGACGGGCCGAGCGTCGCGTTCCGCCTGGACGACCTCTCACATCCGCAGGAAAGCGGCGTCGAGTACGTCGGATCGTACGCGGTCTCGAACACGAACGCGTCGTTCCAACGCGTGGAGATCACCTATCAGAACACGGACGACGGAAGCGCAACACAGACGCTTGAAAGCACGGACGATCGGGGTGGACTCACGTACACCAGCGGCTACGGCGCCACGGACACCTACACCGTGACCGTGGAAGTCATCTACTCCGGCCCGAGCGGCGAGTACGTCGCCGCGTCGCGGAGCGTCACGGACGCCGCCGACGCGTCGAACCCGACCGGGAACGACGACCTCTCCACCGCGACGTCCGCGAGCCTGTCGAGTTCGACGATCGAGGACCGCAGCACGGGCGGACAGGGGCCACGGTATCGCTTCGACTACGCCGTCTCGACCGGCGACTACTCACAGACGAGACTCGCCGTCGTCTCCACCGGAGCCGGCGGAAAACAGACCGTGACCCGCACGGCACGCTCCGGCAACAACGTCGATCTGAACGACCCGTACGGCTACAACGAGCCGTTCAAACTCGCGATCCTCGTGTACGGACCCGACGGCGCCGTGGTCGACGCTCGGATCGCCTCCGACACGGCTGACGGGACGGACCCCTGACCGCGGTCCGATACCGGATCACACCCCGACATGACTTCGACGATCGACGTATTCGACCATCGACAGACCTACAACCCAGTTCTCCATACGACTGCCCATGACAGCTGTGGGAATCGACGCGATCGAGATCTGGACGGGGAAGCTCCAGCTGGACCTCCCCGGAACGTTCGCGCCGGCCAAGGGTGAGGACCCCGGCAAGTACACGAAGGGGCTCGGACTGGAGACCTCCTCGTTCCCGGACGCCTACGAGGACATCGTCACGATGGGCGCGAACGCGGCCAAGCGCCTGATGGACCGCAAGGACCTGGACCCGCAGGACATCGGCCGCATCGACGTGGCGACGGAGTCGGCGTTCGACAACTCCAAGCCCGTCTCGACGTACATCGCGGGCTGTCTGGAGCAGGTGTACGACGGGGACTTCCACCACGCGAACAAGGGCGAGCGGAAGTTCGCGTGCGTCGCCGGCACCCAGTCGATCGACGACGCGTACAACTGGATCAAGGCGGGACGCAACCGCGGCCGCGCGGCGCTGGTCATCGCCACCGACACCGCGCTGTACGCCCGCGGCGACCCCGGCGAGGCGACGCAGGGCGCCGGCGCGGTCGCGATGCTCATCGACGAGGACCCCTCGGTCGTCGAACTCTCGACCGAGCAGGGCTACGGCAGCGCCGACGAGACGGACTTCCTGAAGCCGAACCAGCAGTTCCCCTCGGTCGACGGCAAGCGCTCGATGCAGGTGTACCTCGCCCGCATGCGCGAGGCGCTGGAGGACTTCGAGTCGGTCGCGTGGGACACCCACCCCGACGACTTCGCGTACATCCCGTTCCACACCCCGTTCCCGGGGATGGTCCGCAAGGCGGGCCTGCTCGGCTACCGGCACATGATCCGCGACACGGAGATCGAGGACGCCCTCGAGGGTCGCATCGGGCGCCAGCCCCGCGAGGAGGACTTCGACGACTGGGAGGCGTACGAGGAGGCGATCCGGGCGTACATGGACGACCTGAAGGAGACCGAGGAGTACCAGTCGTGGTACGCCGACACGATCGACCCGACGCTGAACATCTCGCGGCGCGTCGGCAACTGGTACACCGGCTCGGTCCACATCGCCCGCGCCTCCGCGCTGCGCCACGCCGCCGCGAACGACGTGGACCTCGAGGGGCAGAAGCTCCTCGTCGCCTCCTACGGCTCCGGCGCGCAGGCGGAGATCCACGCCGAAACCGTCGCCGACGGCTGGAAGGAGGAGGTCCAAGCGGCCGACCTCGAAACCCAGCTCCAGCAGCGTTACGACCTCTCGTACGACGAGTACGAGCAGGTCCACGACCGCCACAACCACGACATGGACGTGGAGCTGGAGGAGTTTACCCAGCCCGAGGGCGAGTTCGTGTTCACCGGCTGGGGCCGCATGAGCGAGCGGAAGTACGACTACGTCGAGTAACGCCGGTCGCACCCCGACGGCCCCCCGGCGACTCCTGTGGGCGGGCCGGTCGCCGCGGGTGCGTCCGCCGCACACACGACTGCAACGCCTTTTGCCGCCCGCCACCGATCACATCGCATGAGCGACACCGCATCGACCGCCGGCGGCGACGACACGGAGAGCCCTCCGAAGCCCCGCGACGTGGACGCCCGGGACTTCCGGACGGAGTTGCGCGAGGCCGTCGCCGGGGACGACCTCGTCCTCGTCGACTTCTACACGAAGGGGTGTACCCTCTGTCAGAGCATCGAGCCGGTGCTCGGCACCGTCGCCCGCGCCGCGGACGTGCCGGTCCTGCTCGTGAACCCGCAGACCGACCCGTCGCTCGTGAGCGAGCACGCGATCCGGTCGGTGCCGACGCTGGCCGTCTTCGAGTCGGGCGAGGACGGCGAGCCGGCGGAGGTCGACCGCATCGCCGACGGGTTCGTCGGGGCCGAACGGATCGTCGAGTTCGTCGAGGAGGCTCGGGCCGTCGGCGAGCGCTGATCTACAGCGACCGGAGCTCCTCCAGCGCCGGCTCCAGATCCGCCGTCGACACCGCGAGCGAGAACCCGTCGACCCGCGCGAGCGCGGCGGCGTGGTCCCACAGCGCCTCCTCGTCGAGGCCGTGGAGGATCACCGCGTTCGGCGTCGGCGTCACGACCCGCAGCGCCACCAGCGGCGACTCGCCGCGGGTGACGCCAGTGAACACCAGCGCGCGGTCGGTCGACTGGCCGTACAGACGGTAGAACTCCTCGGAGGACAGCGACGTGATCGCCTCGATGGAGTTGATCACCGTGTGGCCGTTCACCGTGTCGCGCTCGCCGGGCGCGATCTCGGTGGCGTCGAGCGCCTCGTACACCCGTTCGGTGGGGATCGCCGCGGGGTACTCGCGGATGTCGCGGACGATGTCCGACTCGAAGCCGGCGGAGACGACGCGGGCGAACTGCCGGATCCGCGAGCCGCCGCGCGCCTCGTCGATGTCGAGCAGCCCCTCCACGACCCGGGAGACGAGGCCGATCCCGGGCGACTCGCGCCGGCCGCTCTCGTAGTCGGAGACGACCGACGAGGAGACGCCCATCCGGTCGGCGAGTTCGGTCTGTGAGACGTCGAAGTCCGTGCGCCACTTGCGGAGCGTCGCCCCTGGATCCCCCGAGAGGGTGATCTCGCCCGCGATCCGGCGGGCGAGCCGCGCTCGCGCCTCCCCGTGGTCCTCGCCCACACTCATACCCGCGAGGTCGGCACACCCGAGTGTAAGGGTGTCGGAGCGCCGAAACGGCCATGTCGCCCCGTCCCCTGCCCTCCGTCGTGCCCTCGACGCTGGTTCACCTCGCGCTCGCCGGCCTCCTCGCTGCGGCGCTGCTTCGCGAGTCGGCGTTCGGCCGCCGCGCGGTCGCGGTCGTCCTGCTGGCGACTGTCCTCCCGGATATCGACTCGTTCGTCTCGCCGTTCCTCGCGGGCGCACATCGCTCGCTGGGCCACAACGTCCTGATCCCGGTCGCGGTCGTCGGGGCGCTCGCGTACGACACCCGCGTTCGGGATCGCTCGTGGCTCCGGGACCGGTGGGGGGACGCCGCGCCGCACCTCGCGTGGGTCGCGCTCGCCGGGTTCGCCGTCGCGGGCGTCGGCCTCGACTACGTCGCCAACGGCGTCAACCTGTTCTGGCCGGTCCACGACCAGTTCTACAGCCTGAACGGCCGGGCGGGGCTGTCGAACCAGCGGGGGTTCTTCCAGACGTTCGTCGACCTCACGCCCGAGGAGGTGCGCACGACCGAGAACCTCCACTACGCGACCGGGGTGGACCCCTCGCCCGGCGACGAGCCAGAGGACGTCGAGCGCGTGTTCCCGCTGGTGTGGGCCGGCTGGCAGTTGCTGCTGGTCGCGACGAGCGTCGCGGTGCTCGCGGTCCGGTTCGCGCGCGAGCGGTGAGACGGTCCCAGGCGCCGTCGCCGTCGCGGTGCGGCCCCCGGCGTCGGGGACGACGCCATCGGCGGGTTGATTCGTCCGCCCGCGAAGACGGGGGTATGAGCGACTCCGGCGACGCGGACGACGCGGGCGACCCGAATGACCCCGACGCGACGATCCGGCCGTACGAACCGAGCGACGCGGACGCGCTGTGGGCACTCAAGCGCGGCTTCGAGACGGGGCTCGGCGCCGGGACGGGCGGCGACGACAAGGCCGCGACGTACGAGGCGAAACTCACCGAGGAGTACCGGCGACGGTGGCTCGACTGGGTCGACCGCTGCGTCGACAAGCAGGCGGCGACCGTGACGGTCGCGGCGGTCGGCGGCGACGCGGGCGCCGGCGAAGCGGCGGCCGGCGACGCAGCCGACGACGACACGGGCGGCGACGACGGCGACCCCGACGACAACGACGACCCGTCGGCGCTCGCGGGCTACGTGTTCGTCCTCCCGGAGTCGCTGTCGTTCGTCTGGGACGCCGCCGTGCTCAACGAGGTGTACGTCCGTCCCGAGTATCGGGGAACGGGTGTCGCCGACGGCCTGATGGAGGCGGCGCTGTCGACCGCCCGCGAGCAGGCCCTCCCGCTGGACCGCATGGTGCTCGACGTGGACCGCGAGAACGAGCGCGCGCGGGCGTTCTACGAACGATACGGCTTCGAACACTGGGGCGAGATGGTCGCCCGCGACCTGTAGCGCGAGGTCTCGACCGCGCCGCGGAGGCCGGCGATCGCGCCATCAGGCGCCGCCGACGAACGAGCCGAGCGCTCCGCCGACGCCGCCGAAGACGGCGGGATAGACGAGGCCCGCGAGCAGCGCGCCGGTGACGTAGTCCGGGTGGACGCTGCCGGCGTCGCCGACGCCGTACGCGAAGACGACGGTGCCGACGACCGCGAGCAGGAAGTACGCGGGGACGACGCCGAGGGCGGCCAGCGCCCCGTCGGTCGGGTCGTCGACGCCCTCGACGAGCGCGACCGCCACGCCGGCCAGCAGGAGCGCGAGCGGCGGCACCGCGTACAGGTACGCCAGGCCGGCGTCGGCGCTCGCGAGCAGGTCCGACGAGCGCGTCCCGCCGCCGAACGACGGCGACACGGTCGCCACGAAGTGGGCGTTGTAGAAGTACCAGCCGACGCCCTGCCACGCGGCGACGGGGTCGCCGCCGAACAGGCTCGCGAGGAAGTTCAGCGTCGAGAGGCGATCGCGTACCGCCCCCGCCTGCGTCACGTACGTCGCGAGGTAGCCGAGCAGGTACGCGCCGACCCCCGCGGCCGCGCCGGTGGCGAGCGACACGCGCTCGCGTATCCCGGATGCGTTCGATTCTCCCGTTCCCGTCGCTGTCGCGTTCGTTTGGGCATCCCCCATGGATTCGCCGATGCCGCCGCGGGATAAACTCGTTGTGGCCGAGCCCTCGGATCCGCAACCCTCTTTCGGCCGCCGGGCCGACCGACGACCATGCTTCTGCGGGACGCGACGCTCGTCGACGGCGCGGGCGTCCGACGGGGCGACCTCCGGGTCGCCGAGGACCGGATCGAGGACGCGGGCGACCTGAGCGCCCGGAGCGACGAGTCCGTCGTCGACCTCTCCGGGCACGCCGTCCTCCCGGGGCTCGTCGACGCCCACGTACACTTCTCGCTGTCGGGCGAGCGCACCGTCGAGGAGGTCGTCGGCATGGGCGACGCCGAACTCGCGCTGGTGGAGGCCCGAAACGCCCGGAAGACGCTCGCGGCCGGGGTCACCGGCGCGCGGGTGATGGGCGCGCGCGACGTGGACGTGCACGTTCGCGACCGAATCGACTCGGAGGACATCCCCGGACCGCGAACGGTCGCGAACTGCCGGTCGATCACGGCGACCGGCGGCCACGGCCACCACCTCGGCCGAGAGATCACCGGCGCCGACGACGCCCGGCGGGCGGTTCGCGAGCAGGCGAAGCAAGGCGCGGACTTCATCAAGTTCATGGTGACCGGCGGGGTGACGACGCCCGGCAGCGACCCCGGCGCCGTCGCGCTCACCGACGCCGAGGTCGAGGCGATCGTCGACGAGACCCACCGGCGCGGGCTGCACGCGGCGACGCACGCCCACGGCGCCGAGGGCGTGAAGTCGGCCGTCGCCGCCGGCGTCGACACCGTCGAGCACGGGACGCTCCTCGACGACGAGGCGATCGACATGCTCGCCCGCGCCGACGTGACCCTGGTGCCGACGCTGTCGGCGCCCCACCGGATCGTCCGCAACGTCGAGGCGGCCACCGAGGAGGACCGCACCAAGACCGAGGCGGTGTACGACCGTCACCTCGACTCGTTCGCCCGGGCGGTCGAGGCTGGCGTCCGGGTCGCCGGCGGCACCGACGCGGGGACGCCGTTCAACATGCACGGCACCAACGCCACGGAGCTGCTGCTCATGCACGAGCACGGGCTGGACCCGCTGGAAGCGATCGTCGCGATGACCGAGACCGCGGCCGAGACCGTGGGGCTCGCGGACCAGGGGACGCTGGAGCCGGGGACCCACGCCGACCTGCTCGTCGTCGACGCGGACCCGACCGAGGACCTCACCGCGGTGACGGAGCCCGGAGCCGTCCTCAAGGGCGGGGCGGTCGTCGCGGGCGCCGACGAGCGAACCAAACGAGCGATCGCGGACGCCCGCGGCGACGACTGACCTCAGGGCGACGACCGACGCGGGAGGCCGGCTCCGCGCCCGGGGCGCACACCCCGACGGAGTTTAAGTCGGGGGCGGCGCTACGTGCGGACGCAATGGCGAACCTCGTCCTCTACGAACTGGAAGGCTGTCCGTACTGCGCGAAGGTGACGAAGAAACTGGACGAACTCGGGCTGGAGTACGAGTCGATCATGGTCCCGCGATCGCACGCCGAACGGACCGAGGTCGAGGAGGTGTCCGGTCAGACCGGCGTCCCCGTCCTCGTCGACGAGGACCACGGCGTCGAGGGGATGCCCGAATCCGACGACATCGTCGCGTACCTCGAGGAGACGTACGGCCAGGGCGCGGCGTAGTGACGGTGTACGCCCCGTAGCGACGATCCTCCTACTCCGGCCGTAGCGCCGATCTCATCCCGTCTCCTGGCGCCACGGGATTTTTCAGGGTCGAGCGGAATCCTCCGTCGATGTACTCCCCGCTCGGCGGCGCGGTCGCGTCGACCCCGTCGGTGCTGGTCGTCGACGACGACCGGGCGATGACGGATCTCCTCACGGACCGGCTGGGCCGCGATCTCGACGCCGTGACCGTGTCGGGGACGACCGACCCTGCGGACGCGATCCAGGCTATCGAACGAGGAACGGCCAGCTGTTTGGTCTCCGACTACGACATGCCGGAGATCGACGGCCTGTCGCTGCTCAGGCAGGTTCGCGAGATCGACGACCGCGTCCCGTTCGTGCTGTTCACCGGCCGCGGGAGCGAGGAGATCGCCAGCGAGGCGATCTCAGCAGGCGTCACCGACTACGTCCAGAAGGGCGGCGCCGAGTCGTTCACCGTCCTCGCCAACAGCGTCGAGCGTGCGCTCGACCGCCGGCGGGCCGAGCGCGAGCGCGAGGCCGCCAGACGTTCGCTGGCGGCCAAGGACGCGACGCTGGAGTCGCTGTTCGAGTCGATGCCCTCGCCGGCGGTCGTCGTCGACGCCGCGGACCCGGCGGTGCCGGTGGGGCAGGTGAACCCAGCGTTCACCCGACGCTTCGACGTGGATCCCGCGCGGGCGATCGGCGAGCCGATCGCGTCGGTCGTCGGGGTCGTCGGCGACGGCTCTCTCGAGCGGGTCGTCGCCGACGCGACCACGAGCCGCGAGGAGCTGACGTGTCGGACGCCGGCGGGCGACCGCGAGTTCCTCGTCACCGTCGTCGCGACCGGGGACGACGACGAGCGGTACGTCGTGTTCACCGACATCGACGAGCAGAAGCGAGTGCAGCGCGCGCTCGCGGACCTCCACGAGGCGACGCGGGAACTCATGGCCGCCGACGGCGTCCGGGAGATCGAGGAGGTCGCGCTGTCCGCGGCCGCCGATGTGCTCGGCTTCCCGCACAACGGGACCCGCCGGTACGACGGGGACGCCGACGAACTCGTTCCCGGCGGGACGACCGCCGCGGCCGCGGATCGCTACGACCGCGAGCGGTCGACCTACGGCCGCGAGGACCCCGACGCAGCCCACGCGTGGCGCGCCTTCGACGAGGGCGAGCCGGTCACCGTGTCTCGGGAGGCAGACCTCAAGCGGGAGGGCGTCGCGAGCAAGGTGTACCTGCCGGTGGACGAATGGGGGCTGCTCACGCTGTCGGACCCCCAGCGCGAGGGGATCACGGAGACCGAGGAGTACCTCGGGCGCGTACTCGCAACGAACACGGCCGCGGCGCTGTCGGGGCTGGACACGGACGCGTCGTAGCGAGAACGGCCCGATCCCGGCGAGATTACGCCTCCGCCGGTTCGTCGGAGCGCTCGCGGATCAGCTCGCGGATGCGTTCGGGGTCGTCGGCCCGAGAGAGCTCGACCATCGTGACGATGGCGGTGCCGTCGACGGTCTCCTCCTTGGGCTCGTCGTCGCCCTCGGTGAAGTAGACGGCGCGGGTGCCGGTGACGCGCCCGAGCGACCCCATCAGCTTCGCGCGCTTCTGTGCGGTCCGCGTGAACGGCGAGTGGCCGGTGAGCAGCGTGAACTCCACGCGCGGCTCGGCCTCGTCCTCGCCGACGGCGGTGAACGGGGCCCGCTGGGTCGGGTGAACGGCGAAGCCCGCCCGCGAGAGCACGCCGTACACGTGCTCGTCGTCGGGGTCGACCTCCGGCGGCTCCGGGGTGGGGTCGGCCTCGCGGACCTCCTCGGCGCCCTCCATCACCCGCACGGGGTCGGAGAACGGGCGGTCGAACAGGTCCTCCAGCTCGACGGCGACCTCGACGGAGGCGTTCATGCCGTCCTCGTACTTCGCGACGGTGCGGCGGGAGACGCCCAGCTCCTCGGCCAGTCGCCCGAGGCTCCAGCCGCGCTCCCTGCGCTCGTCGGCGACGGTGTCGCCGTCGATGTTGACGTAGAGGCCGCCGGGGGCGGCGTAGATGAGCGGCGGTACCTCCTCGATGAGCAGGTCGTACAGCGTGTCGGGGTGGATCGCCGGGACGCCGTGGCGGAAGTAGACGACGCCGGGCTTGATGTCCTCGTCGCGCGTGCGCATCCCGACGAGGATCGGCGTCGCCGAGAGGTACTCGCCGAGCCGGCGCATCTCCGCGCCCGTGGCCCGGTCGAACGCGTCGACGTTGCCGAGCACCTTCACGAGGAGCAGGTCCTCCCCGCGTCGGGCGGCCACGTCGAAGCTCTTGGGGCGGACCGCACAGCGTTCGCTGACCAGGAAATCGGCGTCCGCGAGCATGGCGGTCACGTTCCCGACCAGCGCCTTCCGCGACATACCCGTACATAGGCGACTCACACCTTAAAGGGATTGTGCCGGGACCGGAAGGTCTCACCCGACGCCGTCAGCCGGTCGCTCCGTCGATTCGACCGGTAGACCTATACGACGCGGATTCCGGACAGCCGGCAGTCGGGCGGGGTGAGCCGGGACGCGAAAGGCACAACTCCGGGCGGGGCCTCCCGACGGCCGTGACGGTCCTCGGCATCGACGACACCGACTCGCGCACGGCGGGGATGTGCAGCACGTACCTCGCCGCGCTGGTCGCCGAGGCCATCGAGGACGCGGGGGCCACCGTGCACCGACGCCTGCTCGTCCGTCTCAACCCCGCCGTCGAACACAAGACGCGGGGGAACGCCGCGCTCGCGCTTCACACCGACGCCGACCCAGACGAGGCGATCGCGATCGCGAGCGACCTGATCGCCGAATACGCCGTCGCCGACGACCCCCGAACCTCCCCCGGCGTCGTCGTCGCCGACAGGGATCCCGAAGCGGTTCCCGCCTCCGTGGCCGACTTCGCTCGCGAGGCGGTCCGCGAGTTCCACGACCTCGGCGACGCGCTCGCGCTCGCCGACGTGGTCGGGTTCGACCACCGTGGGTGGGGAAGCGACGGCGAGCCGTCGGCCGATACAGCCTGCGGAGACGGCGATAGCGACGACAACGGCGACGGCGCCGGCGAGGACGCCGTCGTCGGTCGCGGCCGCATCGGCGCGCTCGCGGCCGTCGGCGCCTGGCGGGCGTTCGACGACTGGACGTACGAGCACATCTCGTATCGCGAGTTCGCTCGATGCGGGACGCCCCGCGAGGTCGACGAGGCGAGCGTGTTCGCGGCCGCCGAGGAGGCGTACCCGCTCGCGTGGGACACCGTCGACCGCGTCGAGAGAGAGGCGGTGTGCGTCCCGAACGCCCCGGGGCCGATCCTGTACGGGATCCGCGGCGACGACCCCGAGGCGGTCCGGCGGGTCGCCGACGGGATCGACAGCGAACCGGTCGAGCGCTCCGCGCTGTTCGTGACGAACCAGGGGACCGACGCGCACCTCCGTGAGGGAACCCTCGGCGACCTGCGCGAGGGCGGCGCCTACCGCGTCGACGCGACCGTGACCGCGGCCCCCGAGACGCGCCGCGGCGGGCACGTGTTCTTCGAGGTGACCGCTCTCGGCGGCGGTGACGCCGCCGCCACCGACGATGTCGACGGCGACGGTCCCGAGGCGACCGTGATCGACTGCGTCGCGTTCGAGCCGACGAAGCGCTTCCGCGACCGCGTGCGGGATCTGCGGGTCGGCGACCGCCTCTCCCTCTGTGGCGAGGTCGCCGACGGCACGCTGAAACTGGAGAAGTTCGCCGTCCGCGACCTCGTCGAGACGGCGCCGGCGGTGCCGACGTGCCCGGAGTGCGGTCGCTCGATGGAGTCGGCCGGCGCGAACCAGGGCTACCGGTGTCGCGACTGCGGGGCGAGCGAGCCGGGAACGGTCGACGCGCCGCTGGAGCGGGAGCTCGAACCCGGCTGGTACGAGGTGCCGCCGTGCGCGCGCCGGCACATCAGCAAGCCGCTCGTTCGGGGCGGCTTCGACGCGCCCACACACCCGGAGCGGTGACTGTTCCTGGGCGGGGACACGTTTCCCGGACGGGACACACCGCGAGCGGGATCAACCGTCGAACACGGCCGCGAGCAGGGCACGGTCGAACGGGCTGATCCCGCCGTGTTCGCGGAACCACCCGAGCGGGGCGAGGCGCGCGGCGCTCGTCTCGTCGCGGGCGGTCGGCTCGCCCGCGGTGGCGGCGCGGTCGACGACGTAGCGGATCCCGACGACCGATCGCCGCTCCTTGGTCGTGTGGTCGACATCGAACAGCCGCAGATCCGCGGGGTCGACGCGAACGCCGGTCTCCTCGCGCAACTCGCGGGCGACGCCCGCGGCCGGATGCTCGTCGTGTTCGAGGTTGCCGCCGGGGACCCCCCACAGCCCGCGGTTGGGGTCGACCTCCCGCTTGCCGAGCAACACCTCGTCGCCGTCGCGGACGACGACGCTCGCGACTGGTTTGCTGTTCTGCCACACGACGCGGTCGCACTCGGGACAGCGGCGCCGCTCTCGCCCCTCGACGACCACGCGGTCGAGTTCGGCGCCACACAGCGGGCAGTAATCGCCGGCGACGGTGATCACCGGGCGACACCTCCACGCGGGCTCCGAGTCACGTCTTCAACCCGCTCCCGGTCAGGGGAACGACCATGTCCTCGTCGCCGTCGAGGACGCCGCGTTCGCGGTACTCCCGGAGCGCCGCGGGCGCGACCGCGCAGGTCGGCTCGGTGTAGAAACCGGCGGCGTGGAGGTCGGCGAGTTCCGACTCGACGGCGTCGCTCCCGAGCGCGATGGCGTCGCCGTCGGTGTCGTCGATCGCAGCGAGGATCTGCTCGCGGCGAACGGGCTCGGGGATCTGAATGCCGTCGGCAGCGTCGTTGTCGCCGGTGGCCGCGTCGGTGCCGTGGAGCGCCTCCACGATGGGGGCGGTGCCCGCGGCCTGCGCGCCGAGCAGCCGCGGGATATCGTCGATCCAGCCGGCATCGCGAAGCGCGCGGAAGCCGCGGTAGGCGCCGAGGAAGAGCGTGCCGTGGCCCAGGGGGAGGACGACCGCGTCGGGCGCCTCCCAGTCGCGCTGGAGCGCCGTCTCATAAGTGAACGTCGCGGTTCCGGCGAAGAACGCGGGGTTCCAGGCGTGGCTGGCGTACCAGCCGGTGTCGGACGTAACCGCCTCGATGCAGGCGTCGGTCGTCGCCTGCCGCGGCCCCTCGGTCCGCACCGGCGTCGCGCCGGCACGCCGGATCGCCCGCAGTTTGGCGTCCTTCACCGAGGCGGGGACGTAGATCTCGGCGTCGATGCCTGCGCGGGCGGCGTAGGTGGCGATCGCGGCGCCGGCGTTGCCCGAGGAGTCCTCGACGAGCGTGTCGACGCCGAGGGCGGCCGCCCGCGAGACGGTCGTCGTCGCGCCGCGGTCCTTGAACGAGCCGGTCGGGAACACGTACTCCAGCTTGAACTGGGCGTCCCACGCCTCGGCGTCGACGAGCGGCGTCATCCCCTCGCCGAGGGTGACCGGCGGCGACTCGGGGAGGAACCCGTCGAACGACCAGAGCCCCTCGCGCGTGTCGAACGCGGCCGGGTCGGGCGCGGGACGGTCGGGAAGCGGCTGCTCGGCGTACTCAAGCGGGTGCCCGCACTCACAGCGCCAGCGATCGGCGTACGTGGCGCCGCAGTCGGGACAGCGAAGCGACGGAGCGGTCATGGGTGACCGAGCGGCGGGGAGCGACCAGTAGGTGACGGTTCGACGAGCCGACCAGAGAACTGCCGCCGGGGGTCGACGGTCCGCTACTCGTCGTTCGAGAGTCGCGACCTGAGCCGGTCGAGCCCGAGGGTCGTGACGAAGAAGACGCTCCCCACGTACAGCAGCGTCTGCGGGTTCGTGATAAGGGAGTTGCTATACCCGATGACGGTACTCAGATATCCGAGCAGGGACGCGGTCCAGCCCAACCCCGTTATCCCCGCGACCTGATCGATCGCGTCCCCGTTCGGTCGTGCCATTCCTTTCAGCGACATGGAGCAGTCACACCCACCATAGGACGTGCTTACTCGGGACCCCGCATGAAGGTGTTTTCAGCCTAACATGGTATGATTGTCATTCGATAGCTCGTGTGGGTCGAACCCCTTCCGGATACGTTCATCGTCCGTTCGACGGCGGGATCGGTCGTCTGTTCAGTTCCGGGCTCGGGCGCGGTGACAGTGACTGCCTCCGTCGGTCGTGTCGCTGTCAGAACTGGTCGATGTCGGTTCCGACCGAGCAGACGTACTCGCCGGTAGCGACCTGCGGGAGCCGCCGCGAGCGCCAGAAGATGCCGTCGTTGTCGGCGGTGACGCGTCCCTTGAGCGAGCCGAACGCGTCGGTCACCTCGAACAGCGCGTCGCCGCGCTCGACGCGCTCGCCGAGGTCGACCTCGAAGGTGACGAGCCCGCCGGCGGGCGAGCCGTACTGGTCGAACCCGGAGGCGCGCGTCTGCACGTCGCGATCCACGTCGCCGTCGAGGAAGCCGTAGTAGCGGAGCACGCGGAACATCCCGTCCAGCCCGATCTCGATCGACTCCTCGTCCCAGCCGACGGCGCCGCCGAGTTCGGGGTCGATCGTCGGGATGCCGTTGTCGGGCGCCGCGCGGGCGAGCTGGCCGTCGGGCCCCTTCTGGTCGAGGACGTAGCCGGTGCCGAACACCTTCGCGAGTTCGAGACACTCTCGGTGGAGCCGGTGGCGCGGGCCACAGCGCACGCGCGTCTCGTTTATCATCCGGGAGGTGCGCCCCTGGTGGAGGTCGACGATCATATCCGCGCGCTTGGCGGCCTCGAACGTCGCCGCGGCGATACGCTCGGAGGAGGTGCCGTTCGCGTCGCCGGGGTACGCCCGGTTCATCTTCGTGTCGTCGATGGGGTTGCGGTGCTCGGCGACCTGGAAGGCGTGGTAGTTGACGATCCCGACGAACAGGATCTCGCCGGCTATCTCCTCGGGGTCCAGTTGCGGGACGAGGCGGTTGATCACGCCGAGGCCGTTGAGCTCGTCGCCGTCGCTGACCGCCTGCACGTAGAGGGTCTTCCCGTCCTCAGCGCCGTTGAGCACCGCCACGGGGAGCCCGACGGTCGAGCCGTCGCGGGTCTCCCCGACCGAGAGTCGGCCCGTGTCGAACTCGCCGGGGGGCGCACTCGCGCTCCCGAGCGTCGTCATCATTACGTCGGGCTTTCGGGTATCGCCTCTTTAGGGGTTCGGTCCGATCGTTCGGTTGCGACGTTCCAGTTATCGGTTCGTGTGTATCCGTCGTCTCTCCGGCGACGGTGAACCGAAGAGCCGAGCCGCGTCCGACCGTGAAAGCCCCCGCGGCTCCCGGCTCGGGCGGCTCGCTGCGCGCTTCGCTCGCGCCTTCGGCGCTCGCTCCAGTGCTTGCGTCGCCGGCCTTCGCCGGGAGCCGCGGCCCCTTTCAGTCCCACCCCGTGGTCTGGTGAGCACGTCGTCGCCGCCGGCTGTTCGGCGTCGACGATTCTGCTCCCCGCCCCTCCCCGGTCGCCCGCGAGGGCGCGGCGCACGGAGGCGCCGCGGGTGTTGCGGGCGACACGCGTCCCCGGCGGCTGGTCGGTCATCGTCGGTTCCCTGGGACGGTTCCACATCGTCGGGTTCCGGCGGTCGATGACGATGCCACGGGATTGAAGCCCGGCCGGTCGGACCCGCGAGTATGGTCGACATCGACGAGCGCGAGGAGCGACTGGAACGCTTCCTCGCCGAGGAAGGGTACGAGGCGGCGTGGTTCGCCCGGCCAAACGCGTTCGCGTGGCTCACCGGCGGCGACAACTGGGTCGACGCGAACGCGGACGTGGGCGACGCCGCCGCGGGCTACCTCGGCGACGGGGAGTGGACGGTCGTCACGAACAACATCGAGGCCGAGCGGCTGGCCGCCGAGGAGCTGCCCGCGGAGCTGTCGATGTCCGTCGCCGCCGACGACTGGTACGAGGCATCGCTGGCGGAGTCGGTCGCCGCGCGGTCGCCGACGCCGGCGGCGGCGGACTTCGACGTGCCCGGACTCGACGCAGTGGACCCGACGCGCCTCCGGCTGCGACTCGCCGAGGACGACCTCGCCGCCTACCGCGACCTCGGCCGGGAGGTCGCGCTCGCCGTCGAGACGGTGTGTCGCGAACTTCAGCCGGGCGACACCGAACACGAGGTCGCCGCAGGCCTGCGGATCTCGCTTGCGGGCCGGAACATCGACGCGCCGGTCGTGCTCGTCGGCGGGAGCGAGCGCGCCCCCGAGTACCGCCATCCGACGCCGACCGACGCGGCGCTCGGCGACTACGCGCTGGTGATCGTCACCGCCCGGCGGGGCGGGCTGCACGCCTCCTGCACCCGGACGGTCGCGTTCGACCCGCCCGAGTGGCTCGCCGAGCGGCACCGCGCGGCCCAGCGAGTGGAGACCGCGGCGCTCGCGGCGACACGCGAGGCCGCCGGCCGCGAGGACGGCACCGCGGGCGACGTGTTCGCGGCGATCCGGGAGTCGTACGCCGAGGAGGGGTACGGGGACGAGTGGCGCGAACACCACCAGGGCGGCGCGACCGGCTACGCCGGCCGCGAGTGGTTCGCGACCCCGGGCAGCGACGCGCCCGTCGCGAGCGAGGCCGCCTACGCGTGGAACCCGACCGTGCAGGGGGCGAAAAGCGAGGACACGGCCTACGTCACCGACGAGTCCGTCGAGGTGCTCACGGACTCGGGCCAGTGGCCGACCGACACCGTCGAGGTCGGGGGACTCACGCTTCAGCGCCCGGCCATATCGGAGAACTGACGCCCTGCCCCGGCCGCCGAGGCGCGCGGTCACGGTCGGCCCGGGGAACACTCAGGTCGTCTCCGAGGAACAACCTTCATGTTGTGTGCCTATGAGGTGCCGCCATGAGTTGGCACGGCGTCGACGCGGTCGACGACGCGATCGACGTGACCCGCGAGTTCCTCTTTCCCTTCAGTCTCGGGCGATGGATCAGGATGGTGGTCGTGACCCTCTTCACCGGCGGCGGCGGCGCCGGCGGACAGGTCGCCAGCAACGCCGGCAACATCGGGACCCGCCTCGCCGGCGCCGGGGGCTTTTCCGGCCCATCCGCAGGTGCGAGCGCGCTGGCGGCGCTGTTGGTCGCGGTGCCGACGCTCTCGCTCGGGTCGTTCGCCCTCGGAGCCCCCGTCCTCCAAACCGGCGGGCTCCCGGAAGCGGGGGCCGGGGCGGTCGGCGCGCTCGGGGTGCTCCTCCTCGTGGCGGTCCTCGTCGTCGCGCTGGTGGCGATACTGCTGTCGCCGATCTTCGAGTTCGTCCTCGTCGACGCCATCGCCCGCGACGACCTCCGGATCCTTCGGGACGTCCGAACCCACCTGACGAACGGGCTCAGGCTGCTCGGCTTCCGGATCGGGCTGTTCGCGGCGTTCGTCGTCCCCCCGGCGGCCGTGATCACCGCGGTCCTGTTGAGCGGAACCCAGGTCGAATCGCTGCTCGGCCGGCCGCTGGTCCTCGTCGCCCTGGCGATCGTGGCGATCCTGTATCTCCTCGTGTTCGCGTTCCTCGACCGCTTCACCGTCGAGTTCGTCGTGCCGGCGATGGTCGCCGACGGGGGCGGCGTCATCGACGGCTGGCGGCGCGTGTGGCCGCGCCTGCGCGGTCAGGTCGGACAGACGGTCGTCTACATCGTGATGCACGTGCTCGTCGGGATCGGCCTGTCGATCGTCTCGTTCGTGCTGGCGCTCGTCGGCCTGCTCGCGGTCGGCGCATTGGCCGCCGGGATCGGCTTCGCCGTCGGGGCCGTCACCAGCGGCGCCGCGACGACCGATCTCGGGATCGGCCTCGGCGTGCTCGCCGGCCTCGCGGTCGGGGTTCCGGTGTTCATCGTGGCCGTCCTGCTCCCGATCCAGGTGCTCACGACGACGTACCGCCGGTCCTACGAGCTCGCCGCGCTCGGTCGGTTCGGCGAGAGCCTGGACCTCGTGAGTCGCTACCGCGACGGCGACGGCGACGACACCGGCGATATCGCGGCCGAACTGCGGGGAGACGACGACGGACCCGACGGAGGCGCCGGGGCGGCCGACTTCGACTCCGAGTCCGACTCAGGAACGGCGTCCCCCCGCGGCGACGAGGAGTTCGGGGAGTTCGTTCCCGCGTCGTCTGACCTCTCCGGGACGGCGGACGACGACCACGAGGCCGACGACGCCGAGGGCGACGATGACGGCGACAACGGCGACGGTGCCGACGGCGGGGCCGACGCCGAGGGTTCGATCGGGGACGGAGACGACGGGTCGGACCGCGACGGACGGGCCTGACCCGGAAACCGTTCCTTACCCGTAGTCGAGTTACCCTTTCCCGTCACCGGTAATCGGTGCGGTCGCTCGGTAGGTTTTTCCCCGATCCTGCGGTCGCGTCAGTATGGGACTAGACGACGACGCACGGGAGTACCACCGATCGGAACCCCCCGGGAAGATCGAGATATCGACGACGAAGCCGACGAACACGCAGCGCGACCTCTCGCTGGCGTACTCGCCGGGCGTGGCCGCGCCGTGTCTCGACATCGACGAGGACCCCGACCGCGCCTTCGAGTACACCGCGAAGGGGAACATGGTGGGCGTCGTCTCGAACGGCTCGGCCGTACTCGGGCTCGGCGACATCGGCGCGCAGGCCTCCAAGCCCGTGATGGAGGGGAAGGGCGTCCTGTTCAAGCGCTTCGCCGACATCGACGTGTTCGACATCGAGATCGACGAGGACGACCCCGACGAGATCGTCCGCTCGGTCGCGGCCATGGAGCCGACCTTCGGCGGGATCAACCTCGAGGACATCAAGGCGCCCGAGTGCTTCGAGATCGAGGAGCGGCTCCGCGAGGAGATGGACATCCCCGTGTTCCACGACGACCAGCACGGGACGGCGATCATCTCCGGGGCCGGGCTGCTCAACGCCGCCGACATCGTCGACAAGGACCTCGCCGACCTCGACATCGTCTTCTCCGGGGCCGGCGCCTCCGCGATCGCGACCGCGAAGTTCTACGTCTCGCTCGGGGCCGAGGCGAGCAACATCACGATGTGTGACTCCTCGGGGATCATCACCGAGGAGCGCGCCGCCGCCGGCGACGTGAACGATTACAAGGCGCAGTTCGCCAGCGAGGGCGCGGGCGGCGACCTCGCCGACGCGATGGAGGGCGCCGACGTGTTCGTCGGGCTGTCGGTCGGGGGGATCGTCAGCCAGGAGATGGTCCGGTCGATGGCGTCGGACCCGGTCATCTTCGCGATGGCGAACCCCGACCCCGAGATCACCTACGAGGACGCGAAGGAGGCCCGCGAGGACACCGTCATCATGGGCACCGGGCGCTCGGATTATCCGAACCAGGTGAACAACGTCCTCGGGTTCCCGTTCCTGTTCCGCGGCGCCCTCGACGTTCGCGCGACCGACATCAACGAGGACATGAAGCGCGCGGCCGCCGAGGCGCTCGCGGAGCTGGCCCGCCAGGACGTGCCCGACGCGGTCGTCAAGGCGTACGGCGACCAGCCGCTGAAGTTCGGTCCCGAGTACGTCATCCCGAAGCCGCTGGACCCACGGGTCCTGTTCGAGGTCGCCCCCGCGGTCGCGGAGGCGGCCATGGAGTCGGGCGTCGCCCGCACCGGGGTGGACACCGACGAGTACGCCGAGCGGCTGGAGGCCCGGCTGGGCAAGAGCCGCGAGATGATGCGGGTCGTCCTCAACAAGGCACGCTCCCAGCCCAAGCGCGTCGCGCTCGCGGAGGGGACCGACGAGAAGATGATCCGCGCGGCCTACCAGATGGCCGAGCAGGGCATCGCCGACCCCGTCCTGCTGGGCGACCGCGAGACGATCGAGTCGACCACCGCCCACCTCGGGCTGGAGTTCGACCCGGAGGTCGTCGACCCCGACGCCGACGGCAAGGCCGACGTGTACGCCGACCGTCTCCACGAGCTCCGGAAGCGAAAGGGCGTCACCCGGTCGGAGGCGGGCGAGTTGGTCCGTCGCGACACGAACTACTTCGGCAGCGTGATGGTCGAACGCGGCGACGCCGACGCGCTGCTCACGGGGCTGACCCACCACTACCCGAGCGCGCTCCGGCCGCCGCTGCAGGTCATCGGCACCGCCGAGGACGCCGAGTACGTCGCCGGCGTGTACATGCTCACGTTCAAGAACCGCGTCGTGTTCTGCGCCGACACCACGGTGAACCAGGCGCCCGACGCGGAGGTGCTCGCGGAGGTGACGAAACACACCGCGAAGCTGGCCCGACGGTTCAACATCGAGCCGCGCGCGGCGATGCTGTCGTACTCCAACTTCGGCTCCGTCGACAACGAGGGCACCCGCAAGCCCCGCGAGGCCGTCGACCTGCTCCACGACGACCCCGAGGTCGACTTCCCCGTCGACGGGGAGATGCAGGCCGACACCGCCGTCGTCGAGGACATCCTCGAGGACACCTACGACTTCTCGACGCTGGACGGCCCCGCGAACGTGCTCGTCTTCCCGAACCTGGAGGCCGGGAACATCGGCTACAAGCTGCTCCAGCGCCTCGGCGGCGCCGAGGCCATCGGACCGATGCTCGTCGGGATGGACCAGCCCGTGCACGTGATGCAGCGCGGCGACGAGGTCAAGGACATCGTCAACCTCGCCGGCGTCGCCGTCGTCGACGCACAGGACGAGGGCGAGTGAGTCGACCGGGCCGGTGAGCCGTCGGGACGGCCGCCGCCCCCGCGTCGTTTCGGGGATCTGACGGTGTGCGATACCGTACCCCAGCATATAAGAGGTCGTCTCACATCGTTCCGGGCATGTCTGAGAAAGACACGAGCAGGCGGCGGTTCCTCCAGGCGGCGGGCTCCGCGACCGCGGCGGTCGCGCTCGCCGGTTGTTCCGGCAACGGCGGCGAGCCGACGGACGGCACGCAGACCACCAGCGCCGGAGGCGACGAGACGCAGACGACGACATCGCCCGAGGAGACGACCGAGCGGCCGGAGCCGGAGACCCGCGACGGCTACCTTCAGCGCGCGAACCTCCACTGCCACGAGCAGGCGCCGTGGGTGTTCCTCAACCGCCAGTACTCCGTGTACGGGCGGTCCTCCGACATCGAGTGGGAGCCCCGGACCGACGAGCGCGTGAGCGCGTACGCCATCGAGCCGGCGACCGACGACGGCGACGACGTGGTGATGACCCAGTCACAGATGGACTCCGGGCTCGACCCGCAGGACCACCGCGAGACGCCGACGGACAACATCGTCCTGCAGGCGTACGAGGGGCTGCTCGAACGCGACCGGGAGGGCGCCATCGTCGAGACGCTCGCCACCGACTACGAGCGCCTCGACGAAACGACGGTGCAGTTCACCGTCCGCGACAACGTCTCGTTCCATTCGGGTGACTCGCTGACCCCGGAAGACGTTGCCTACTCGATCAACCGGATCGTCGACCCCGACGTGGGTATCGAATCCCCGCAGGTCGACCAGCTCATCGGCGTCGAGGGCGCCGAGGTCGCCTCCACCGACGACCGCACGGTGAACGTGAACCTCGCCGGCCTCAACCCGATCGTGTTCGCGTCGTTCGCGACCTACTGCGACGTCATGAACAAGTCGTGGGTCGAGAGCAACGACGACGCCTACATCAACCAGAACATGGAGGGGACGGGGCCGTTCGTCCTCTCGAACTACGAGCAGGGCGTCGAGGTGGAGTTCCAGCGCAACAACGACTACTGGGACGACGAGGCGGCGATCTCTACGTTCACGATCAACTCCGCCTCCGAGTCGTCGACCCGCGTGAACCGACTCCTCAGCGGCGAGACGGACATCGCGGTCAACGTTCCCCCGCAGGAGGTCTCCCGGATCGAGGAGAACGACGGCTCCAGCATCTCGGCGGTGCCGTCCACCCGCGTGCTGTTCAACGCGATGCGGTACGACGTCGAGCCGTTCGATTCGCCGGAGTTCCGTCAGGCGATCAACTACGCCATCGACCTCGATTCCATCGTCGAGAACGTCCTCCAGACGTTCGGCTCGCCGACCGGTCAGCCGACGCTCGAGGGCTTCTTCGGCCACAACGGGGACATCGACCCGTACCCGCAGGACCTCGAACGGGCCGAACAGCTCGTCGAGGAGTCCGGCTACGCCGGCGCGGAGATCGAGCTCGTGACGCCGATCGGTCGGTACCTGCGTGACGTGGAGATCGCCCAGGCGGTCGCCGCGCAGGTCGACGAGCTTTCCAACGTCTCCGCGAGCGCGCGCCAGGTCGAGTTCTCGACGCTCGTCAGCCAGGTCACCACGGGCAACATCGAGGACAAGCCCCCGTGGTACCTGCTCGGGTGGGGGAACGCCACGTTCGACGCGATCCAGACGATCCAGCCGCTCCTCGCGAGCGACGGGGCGTTGACCTCGTACAAGAACGACGAACTGGACAGCCTGCTCGACGAGGCGCAGAGCCTCCCAAGCGAGAGCAACTAGGCCGTCATGGGCTACGGTCGATTTCTTCTGAAACGCGGCGTGCAGGGGGTGGGGGTCGTCTGGGGAGTCGTGACCGTCGTGTTCGTCCTGCGATTCATCACGCCGGGGTCGCCGATCGACACGGTAGCGCCGCTGGACGCCAGCCAGGAGACGCGCCGACGGATCGCCGAGGAGCTCGGCTTGAACGAGCCGCTGTACATCCAGTACCTCGATTACCTCTGGGAGCTGCTCCACGGCAACATGGGGTACTCGTACATCTCGAGCATCCCCGCCTCGGTGCAGGTGTTCCAGAAGCTGCCGGCGACGCTGGAGCTCGCGATCGCCGCGAGCGTCGTCGCCATCGTCCTCTCGATCCCCTTGGGGGTCATCTCGGCGACGCGGCGCCACGAGCCGGCCGACTACGCCGCCACGTCGTTCTCGCTTCTGGGCATCTCGACGCCGAACTTCTGGCTCGGCATCATGCTCGTGCTCGTGTTCGCGGTGGAACTGGACGTGTTCCCGACCAGCGGTCGCGCGTACGGCTTCATGGACTCGATGGCGGCGATCACCGGCCCGGAGCCGTTCTTCACGGTCGTGACCGCGTGGCTCGCCTCGTTGGTGTTGCCGGCGATCACGCTGGGGACCTACTTCACCGCGCTCATCACGCGGCTCGTGCGCTCGGGGATGCTCGACGAGCTTTCGCAGGGATACGTCCGTGCGACGCGCGCGAAGGGGTTACCCGAGACGCTGGTCCGCTACAAGCACGTGCTCCGTAACACGCTCGTGCCGGTGGTGACCGTCCTCGGGCTCCAGCTCGGGACGCTCATCGGCGGCGCGGTGATCACGGAGGCCGTCTTCGCGTGGCCCGGCCTCGGAACGGAGATCATCCGCGCGATCAACGCGCGCGACTGGCCGATCCTCCAGGGGAGCCTCATCGTCATCGGGACCGGGTTCGTCCTGCTGAACATCGCCGTCGACGCGCTGTACGCGTACCTCGACCCGCGGGTGATCGCCGAATGAAGATCGGACCGATCTCGATCTCGCCGCGAACCGTTCGCAACCTGCGCAAGGAGTTCCGGTCGTCGGGACTCGCGCGCATCGGCGTGGTGCTCGTCGTGGTGATCATACTCGCGGCGGCGCTCGCTCCGATGATCGCCCCGCACAACCCCCGCACGCAGAACCTCGACCGGGCGCAGCTTCCCCCGCTGGGGTTCACCGACACCGAGGAGCAGACCACCACCGAGATGGTCAACGGCAGCGTTCAGACCGTGAGCGAGAACGTCACGGTGAACGCGACCGCCCAGCACCCGCTCGGGACGAACTCGCTCGGACAGGACATCCTCTCCCGGGCGATCTACGGCGCCCGAACGTCGCTGCTGGTCGGGCTGTTCGGCACCGTGCTGGCGGCCGTGTTGGGAGTCACCGTCGGCCTGACCGCCGGGTACTACCGCGGCCGGATCGACGACGCGCTGATGCGCACCGCCGACGTGTCGCTGGCGTTCCCGTCGCTCGTGCTCGCGATCGCGTTGATCGGGCTGTTCAGCCGCTTCCAGGCGGACGTCGCCTACGCGGTCACCGATCCGTTGGTGACCACCGGCGTCGCGGGCTCGTTCCGCGAGGCCGTGGGACTGCCGACGCCGATGCCCGAGGTGTTCGTGTTGCCGACGGTCGTCATCCTGGTCGTCGGCTTCGTGAACTGGGTGTGGTTCGCCCGCATCGCGCGCGGCGAGGCGCTCTCGATCCGCGAGGAGGAGTACGTGAAGGCGGCCCGCGCGCTGGGGGGCAGCGACGCCCGGATCATCTTCCGGCACGTCCTGCCGAACGCGATCACGCCGATCCTCGTGTTGGCGACCATCCAGGTCGCCGCGATCATCCTGTTGGAATCGTCGCTGTCGTTCCTCGGCTTCTCCGGAACGACGCTCTCGTGGGGCTTCGACATTGCGCAAGGACGTGGCTACCTCTCGTCGTCGTGGTGGATCGCAACCGTGCCCGGGCTCGCCATCGTGCTCGCGGTCATCGGCATCAACCTCGTGGGCGACTGGCTCCGCGACGCGCTCGATCCCGGTATCGAGGGCGAGGGGGGGATGTAGATGAGCGAACCCGCCCCCGCAACCGAGCACGCCGGTGCCTCCGAGGGCCACGGTGCCCCCGAGGGCAACGGTGCCCCTGAGGGCCACTCGGACGACGTGCTTCGCGTCCGGAACCTCTCGACGCGCTTCTTCACCGAGGAGGGGCAGATCAACGCCGTCGAGTCGGTCGACTTCGCCGTCCGCGACGGCGAGGTGTTCGGCATCGTCGGCGAGTCCGGCTCCGGGAAGTCGGTGACGGCGCTGTCGCTCATCGACCTCGTCGACTCGCCCGGCCGGATCACGAGCGGCGAGGTGTGGTACCGCGACGCCGACCTCGCCGAGGAGTTCCGCGACGACCTGCCCGAGGCCGTCGACGGCGACTTCGTCGACACCCGACGACTCCCCGAGGACGTCCGGCGCGCGCTGCGCGGGCCGGCGTTCTCGACGGTGTTCCAGGACCCGATGTCCTCGCTGAACCCGTCGATCACCGTCGGCGAGCAGATCGCCGAGGCCGTCGAGGTGCAGCGCCGCGCCCGCTCGAACCCGCGCAGCACCCGCTCGCGGACCCAGGGCTACGGGATGGGGAAGCTCATCACCGACGCGTTGCTCCCCAACAAGGGGTACACCTCCGAGTCGAGCATGAACCGCGCGATCGAGCTGCTCGAACAGGTCGGCATCCCCGACCCCGCCCAGCGCGCCCACGAGTATCCCCACCAGTTCTCCGGCGGGATGCTCCAGCGCGCGATGATCGCGCAGGCGCTGGCCGGGGAGCCGGACGTGCTGATCGCCGACGAGCCGACGACCGCCCTCGACGTGACGATCCAGGCGCAGATCCTCAACCTCCTGCGCGACCTGCAGGAGGAGCAGGACACCTCCGTCGTGATGATCACCCACGACCTGGGCGTCATCGCCCGGATGTGCAACCGCGTGGGCGTGATGTACGCGGGTCAGATCGTCGAGCGCGGGACGCTCGCGGACGTGTTCGAGTCGCCCGTCCACCCGTACACGGAGGGACTCATCGGCTCGATCCCGGACCTCGACGACCCCGCCCCGCGTCTCCAGCCGATCGAGGGGAACGTCCCCTCGCTGGTCGACGAGGAGATGGGCGGCCGGTGTTTCTTCGCCGACCGCTGCCCGAAGGCGATGACCGACTGCCTGCAGGAGATCCCGGAGTACGACGCCGAGCCCGGCACCGACGAGCACGCCGTCCGCTGCGTGCTCGCCGAGCGGGAGTACAGCGAGGCGGACGCGCTTCCGCCGGACCACTTCGACCGCAACGAGGAGGTGCGCGGCGATGAGTGAGTCGACGCCCGCCGGGACAGACGCCCGCGACGGCGACGACTCCGCCGACGCCGTCACCGCCGGACGCGACGGGGAAGACCCGCTGCTGGAGGTTCGCGGCCTCCGGAAGTACTACTACGAGAACGACTCGCTGTTCGACCGGCTGCTCGGCCGGGAGCCGACCAGCGTGAAGGCGGTCGACGGCGTCGACCTCGAGGTGTATCAGGGGGAGACGCTCGGCGTCGTCGGCGAGTCCGGCTGCGGGAAGTCCACGACCGGCGAGACGCTCCTCCGCCTGCGCGAGGCCACCGACGGCACCGTGCGCTTCGACGGCGAGAACGTCATGGAGATGGCCGACGACGAGTTGACGCGCTTCCGCAAGCGCGCGGGCATCGTCTTCCAGGACCCGTTCTCCAGCCTCGACCCGCGCATGACCGTCGGCGACATCGTGAGCGAGGGGCTGAAGATCCACAACCTGCCCGAGGAGTCGCCCGACGACGGGCGCTCGAAGCGGGAGTGGCGCCGCGAGCGCGCGAAGGAACTGCTCGAGCGCGTCGGCCTCTCGGCCGACCAGATCGACCGCTACCCGCACGAGTTCTCCGGCGGGCAGCGACAGCGCGTCGGGATCGCCCGCGCGCTCGCGCTCGATCCGGAGTTCATCGTCCTCGACGAGCCGGTCTCGGCGCTGGACGTGTCCGTCCAGGCGCAGATCCTGAACCTCCTTGAGGACCTCCAGGAGGACTTCGGGCTCACGTACCTGTTCATCGCGCACGACCTCTCGGTCGTCCGGCACATCTGCGACCGCGTCGCCGTGATGTATCTCGGCGAGGTGGTCGAGACGGGCCCGACCGATGCCATCTTCGAGTCGCCGAAACACCCCTACACGGAGGCGCTGTTGGAGTCGGTTCCCCGCGCGTCCGTCGAGGAGCAGGGGCGGCGCGTCGACGCGCTCTCGGGCGACGTGCCCTCGCCGCGGGACCCGCCGTCGGGGTGTCACTTCCGGACGCGCTGTCCGAAGGTGATCCAGCCGGCGACCGTCGACATCCCGCAGGAGCAGTACCGCGGGGTGATGAACCTCCGCGACCGGCTCGAACGCCAGGGGTTCACCGCCGACTCCGTCTGGGACACCCTGGAAAGCGAGCACGACGGCGACGACTTCGAGCGCGACACCGTCGCGTTCAAGGAGGCGATGCGCGAGGAGTTCGACCTCGCGGGCCTCTCGGGCGCGACGATGGACACCGTCGAGGACGCCCTCGAGATCCTCGCGAACGGCCGCGAGGAGGAGGCCGCCGATCGCCTGCGCTCGTCGTTTGCCTCGCCGTGTGAGGAGGAGGATCCGGCCCTGATCGGCGGCGAGCACGCCGCGGCTTGCCACCTCTTCGCCGACGAGGAGTTCGACCGCGACCTCGACCCCGACGAGGTCGGGACCGCGATGGGCGGAATGGCGCCGCCGGAGCCGTCGGCGGTTCCCGACGACGCCGAACTCGACCCGGACGACATCGACGACATCGACGACGCCGTCGGCTCGGACGACGACCGGTAGCCTCGTCGGGTCGTTCCCGTTCCGTGACGTTTCGAACGCACCTCCCGAGCCGTGGGCTCGCGCCGTCGCGTCCGTGGCCCTCACAGCGCGTCGGTCGACTGGCCGGTTGGTGGTCATCCGTTACGAGGAGCTTACCCGACACGATCGCCGACGCATCGGTCGCCGCCGACGCGGCCACCACCGCGCCGTGTCGCGATCGGTCTCGCACAGTGTCACGATCGACCCCGGATCGACGCCGGATACGTGCACGTGTGTCGGCTTCTCAGTCCCGGCGACGCGGGGCGAGAAAAAGATTCAGCGAGCAGTATGAATGGTTTCGTCGATCCTCAGGCGCTCGTGAAACGTCCCCGGGGTCGCGCCGTCGCTCGGTGAACGATTCGAATCCGACCGAAGGCTCTTCATACTATATGTGGTCGGGGCTGTACCGGTAGAGTGTGCAATGACTCCCTCCAATCCCCTCCGAACGCTGGCCGGGTTCCGGGACGTGATGCCGGCGCCGTCAACACTGAAGGACACCCTTACCCAGTTCACCGGCGCCGGCCGGACGGCCGCGGTCGAACCGGCGCGTGCGGTCGCGTTCTACGCGGCGATCGCCCTCCCGTTCGTCTACCTGCCGCTGCTGGCGAACGGCGTCACGGTCGAACAGCTCACCGTCCTCGTGGGCCTGCTGCTCGCGAACGCGGCGGCGCTGGTGCTCGGCCACGGCTACGGCTCGCGGTAAGTCGGTCGGCGGTTGGTCCCCGTCGTTCGCATTTTCGGAACGATCCCCGTTTCGACGTTTCGGCCGTCCGTGACATCTTGGATGACTTCTGCAGAGCGGTGTCTATGACCTGCGGAGATAGCAAGGACGGTCGCGTCCGTAAACTGTCGGAATTGAGGACGCGTCGCCGAGCGGTGTCGCGTGCTCGCTCACGCGGGGTTCGTCGAGTGGATCCCTCGTGCCCACGTGGACGACAAATGTTTGATCACTGACTGGGGTCGGCTGTCTCTCGATGGGGAGATCGACTCCGATCTTCGACGGCCGAGTCCGTCGCCGCGGCCGCCAGATACGGTGCGGCCCGGGTGGTACGCGGGGTTCGAAAGTGCACGAGGGTAGAACTGATCGGGCTTACTGCAAGATCTGAATTTCTATCTCGACCTCGGCGATATCGTCGTCGAAATTGGTTGGCGGTTGTGCCTCTCCAGCGTCACTGTTGTCAAGCACGAGATGGTAGGTACCGGGGGCGAGAGTCGTAGTAACTTGGCCTCCTTCGTCATCCATTACGCTCCCCTCAGAATAGTAGCGGAATCGGTTCCCTTCTTGGAGTTGATCGTATTCGGTATCATCAGTCAGGATTGCGTCTATGGCAGGACCGCTCCGGACAACGAAATCATACGACAATACCGCCTGTTCGTTAAGCTCGAAATTCCACTGATACCACTCGTCTTCAGGAATTTGGCGTGTATCTGATGTTTCGTCTAACAGCACACTGTACGACGGGTCATCTGGGAAGTCATCCTCTGCATCAGGGATCCCGTCGCCATCCCGATCGGGACGCGGTGTCGGCGTACTTTCATCGACTGGGTCGCTTCCGGAGTCGCCCGCTTCATTCGACGCGCCACTATTTGAATTGTCGTTGGTGGAGTCCTCAGACCCGAGACAACCTGCTAGGAGCATACTGCTGGAGGCTCCGAGGACCTGCCGCCGCCGAGTTTTAAACATCATTTTGCAAATAGAGTGTTAGTTGAAAAAGTCATCTTTCAAATTATTAATCCCGAGGACTTACCGTACGAGGGACTGCTCACAACCGCTCGACCTTATCACGCGCCCGCTGTTTCGCAGCCGGCAAGTACGGGTCCTTGTAGTGTTAGTGGGACGTTTCGATGTCAGTTTCCCCGCCCTTAGTTATCAGCGGACCCCATCCCGCTTGGCGTGCCGCAGTAACCACTGATGCCGCGGATGGACCAGATCCCACGATTCAAAATCCGCCTGCCGGAGGTAGTCGCGCCGTCCTTCGTACCGATCGAACTCGTCGCTCTCGGGGTCTCGTAGGTTGTCGACGCCGTCGGCGTCGAACTCGGCCTCGACGACCCGCCTGAACACGTGATCCCAGAACAGCGCGATCTCGCAGTCGTCGGTGAGCCCGAGCAGCTCGAAGCGGCCCTCGTCGGCAGCGTGCAGGTGCTCGACCATCGCGACCGCCTCGCTCGGCTTCCGGTTCATCGCGATCGTCCAAGCCAGTTCCCCGCGGACGTGTGTGAACGCCCCGTCGCTTGTCTTCGACATCGAATGAACGAGTGGGCGGGAGGGGTATGAACGCGAGCCAAGGGCGGAGTGAAAGTGGATCTACTTTCGCTCAACATTCGAAAATTACATCACGCAAGCACAAACCTCCGAGGTGGTAGTCTACCGAGTACGAACAGTCACTCGGGTTTGTTTTCGTACCAGTCAGGGGTTGTGAGCGGGTCGGGATCGCGAGTCACAAATTCAAAACTTGCCTCAAGCAGTCGCTCGCCATCTTCGTTTTCGACGAGGACATCGTAGCCAAGAACTCTGAACGTGTCATCAATATATAAGCTTCCTGTGGTAGTTGCGGCACCATCAATACCCGGAGCTGCTGTTGCAGTAAACTCGGCCGCATCGATGCCGTCAACATTTGTGTGCTGTTGAAGTGTCCACTCAATATCCGAGATGACACCGTCGGTGTATCCAATGAAAGAGGCAGTATGTCTGTTGAACCGATTCTCTCGGTAGATCGTCTCGCCGTTGGGGTCTGTTTGTTTGCCAACGTACTCTCCGTCACTAAACACCGAGAAAAGTACAATCTCGGTTGTACGTGGATCTTGATGAGTGTAGTTGGTAGTACTCTGCTGAATCATGCGGTATTTCGAGTCCGTAACTGTGATTTTCGAGGTAGATTCACGCTCAGGACCAAAGTAGGTTGTTTTCGTGGTCCCAGTCACGCCATCCTCAGCGCGGTGGTACTGTGAAAGCCGGAAATAGCCCTCGTTCTGCGGCCTCTCTTCCAACACGCCATTAGAATTTACATATATTTCACCGAAATCAGTACTATCGCTTGGTTTGGCAGTTGGTGTATGATCGCTTGTTCGTGACTCAGGAGTTGACTCTGATATTGAAGTTACATCTGAGTCGGTATCCAGTACCTCTGTGTCATTCTCTTCAGTTGACTCGACCACAGTTCCGGATCCTGACGACCCTACACAACCGGCGAGCAATAGTAGCATCACAACACAGAACGTTGCGACGATTTGACGGAGCGACCCGCCTCGATTGTTAGCAGACATCTCGCCCAACTCTGATAATTAGACATTTAAAACATGGGGATCCATCGGGCCTGAGTTTAATTTGCACGACCCCTATCAGACACTTCCGACTGTGCTAATTCCTCGCGCCCGTAGGGCTGAGTACTACAGTACCTGCCCAGACTGGGCGTAAAGACTAGACATTAAGACAGCGTAGCGGTGGGCATGACCGTCGCCTGTTACACCCGTGTTTCCACCGCGAAGCAGAACCTCGATCGCCAACTCACCTCGACCCAGCAGTACGCCGAGGACTCCCTCGGGGCGTCGTTGGCCGACATCGAGGTGTACCGCGACAAGTCAAGCGGGACCAACACCGCCCGCGACGCCTACCAGCGACTCATGACCGACGCCGAGGCCGGCGAGATCGATGCCGTCGTCGCCCACGAGGTGTCGCGAGTCGCCCGCTCGATCTCCGACCTCGAACGCACGGCCGACCGACTCCGCGAGGCCGGCGTCGAGCTGCATATCGTCTCCGAGTCGCTCGTGATGAAGCCCGACGAGGAAGATCCCTATCAGCGCGCGCTGTTTCAGATGCTCGGCGTGTTCGGCGAGTTGGAGGCGCGGATCAAGCGGCAGAACATCCGCGAAGGGATCGCCGCGCGCCAGGACTCCGAGGAGTACCGGCACGGGCCGGCACCGCTCGGCTTCACGAAGGGCGACGGTCGGCTCGTCGAGGGTGGCGACTACCACCGCGTCGTTACCGTGCTGGAGCAGACCGCCGCGGGTGAAATGAGTCAGCAGGCGGCGGCTCAGGAACTCGATACTGGACTGAAGACAATCAGATGGGCTGTTAACGAACGATCTGAACTCTATAGCATTTGGTCGTGATCCGTGCGTTTGGTGCTTGAGGAGTTAGTTAAAACTAAAACAGTCCAATTTGTCTTCTCATTAAGAGCAAATTCTAATTATGAATAGCGAAGTATATCAAAAATACATACCACTAGCCCAGGTACTGTTCATCTTCGGAATAATCATGCGTGAGCTTGTGTTCCCGGATACGCTTGCACTAAGCTGGCAGCTGGTTGCTCTTCTCGGGATGGTTGTGATTCTACCATATATTCCATTCATTCAGCGAATTTCCTACGGAGATTGGGAAGCAGAACTGGGGAGGGAAATTGTTGAAACTGAAGAGAGCGTTGAGGAAGGTATTCCTGTCCCCGATGACGTTGAAATTGGTGAGCACGTCCCGGAAGGTATCGTTGAAAAGATATATGCTGTACATTCCGAGTCACACATTGCTGCTCTCGCACTTCTTAGAACGGAATTAGAAGACGTTCTCAGAGACGTAATTGGCCATTCGAATTTGAATCTAAACAGACCTATGTCGCTCGGTCAGCTAACAAAGAAGGCCAACAATGCACAATATATTGATAACAACACAGTAGCTGCCGTTGACGACGTCCGTGGATTAGCTAACAAAGCTATCCATGAAAAGAATGTGCCAAGAGATGAAGCAAATAAGATCTTAGAGATTGGAGTGGACGCTCTTGGTAGGTTGTATTATCTCAAGTCCCAATCTGAGCAAGAATCTACTCAATCCGAGCAAGGGCCCTAATAGATATTAGATATACATACAATATGGAACAACTCTAACGAAAGTCCCTGCGGCAGAGACATCATGCACCGATTGAGGCCTGCACAGCATCTCCCACCCTACGGATGGACCCACGGGGTGTGGATGCTATGGTCCCGTACGCTAATGTGCACAACGTATCTCCTGTTTCCAAGCCATAACTCTGTGTTAAACTGTTTGACAGCAGAGGCGTGAAATGCTGCCAAGAACACGAGTTAGAGGACGCGAATTTGACAGGCTTGTATCTCTGTAAAATTCAGATTTGTTCGAATCTTCACATGAGTCTTATATTTTGACAGCTACTTCGCTGGTTCATGGCTAACCACAACTCCGACACCCACGCGGATGCAGTCCAACACAGCTCAAAAACAAACTCCAACCCAACATGGACTGGCAAGTCCGATCATAAGATGTCAGAGTTGGGGACGAAATTTGGCTCTGTTTCCAATAAGGATCTGACCAAAGCGGAAATTCAAACCTTGGGTGAAGAGATCGCCCAAGTAGAGGACGAGGCCAAAAACGGGGACAAACGCGTGGCTGCAATGAGACTGAATTCATTTTGGGACGACTGGACATCTGCAGCTGTTGAATCTCACATCAAGGCCAATTCGCTGAATAAAGAGGTCAACGAAAAGTATGGATCGCGGTTGAATCAAGCTAATTCGTATGGCCTGTTAGGCGATACAATTTTCGATGTATTGTCTCGACTTAATGAACAGCGCCATAAGCCGGGTCACAACACATGGAGCGATGTAGACCCGCTTGAGAAAGAATTTCAGAAGGCCCTCGGTCAGGCCTTAGCGCTGACAATCCGCCATTACGAACACCTAGAGAACGAGCACCAATGAACAAATAGCACGTTTCTGACCAGCATTTTTGTTGGACGGTGTTTCACATCTCTTCGAGGAATTCCTCTAGCGACAGCCCCGGCGGCAGAGACACCATCGCCCCCGTAGGCACGTGCACCACTGCCGTCACATCGGTCTTGTGCCCGACATTAGCCGCTCGCGCCCACGGTTGGGGCCACACGGTGCGAACCCTCCCGTTGTAGTCCTGTGCGCTCACGTCCTGCTCGTACCAGGTCATCCCGGTCTCCGCCGCCGCTTCGGCCGTGCGGTCGGTGAGTGTCGTCCGCCCGGCTCTTTCACACTAACCGATCGAGTGAAGGAAGCTACCGGCTGACGATTCGTGAGAGGGTCAGAAGTGGGTTGGGCCGGATTATGAACCACGGTCGTTCCGCTCGCGGTGCTCGCTCTACTCCCTGCTTGAAATCCGCCGTGAACGCAGTTACGGCGGCACGGTTCCTCGAGCCGCTCGCTACGCTCGTGGCTCGTCGTAACAGTGTGCCGCCGAAAAGTGGGTTGGGGCGGATTTGAACCGCCGGCCTCCTCCATGTCAAGGAGGTGTCATAACCGGACTAGACTACCAACCCGACCGGTCGTTCTCTGCATTTATCGAATTCGCAGGGATATAATTAAGGCTTCCGAAAGCCCCCGTCCCCGAGGCGCCGTCCCACGGTTTCGCGGGTCACCCGCCGCTGACCGGCGGGAACAGCGCGAGCTCGTCGTCGTCGTCGACCGAGGTGTCGAGTCCCTCCGCCTCCCGGACGTCCCGACCGTTCCGGAGGAGGTTGACGTGCCCCCGCAGGTCGCCGTCCTCGTCGAGCACCCGGGCAGCGAGCGCGGGGTAGGCGTCCACCAGCGCGTCAAGCGCCTCCCCGACCGTGGCGGCGTCGGAGGCCTCCACCTCGGGCTCCGGCTCGCCGGCCGCCTCGGCGAGATCGGCGAACAGCTTCCAGTTCATACGTATCCGTCCCCCTCGGGCGGCCAAGAGCGTTGCGCCGCCGGGGCGACCCCCCTCGCCGGCGACCGTGCTACGGCTCCGGGGCGCTCGCCCGGCGTTCGACCTCCCGGATCGCCTCGGGTCGGGCGACGAGATAGAGAGTCTCGCCGGCCGACAGCGTCCGCCCGCGCCGGGGGATCGGCTCGACTTCACCGTCGACGGTCTCGACGGCGACGACCGCGCCGGCGACGCGCTCGACCGTGTCGTCGGCGAGATCGCTGCCCGTCTCGATCCTGACCACGCCCATGGTTTCGTCGGCCGCTCGCAACACCGAGGCGAACTCGCGGTCCGCCCGGGGGCTCGCGGGGAGCGTGACGAGGCGGTACTCGCCGTCGGCGTCGAACCGGGCGGCGTCGGACTCGTCGACCGCCAGCGTCACCACGTCGCCCGCTGCGCTTCGCAGCTCCGCCGTGGAGACCCGTTCGAACTCGGGCGGGGCGGCCGACGCGGCCGTCGCGGGCGACGCGGGATCGGCGTCGACGGATTCGTCGGCGGGGGTAGCCGCGGACGCGCCGGTGGACGCGTCAGCGGAGGCGGCGGACGTTTCGGCGGAGCCGGCCTCCGTGGAGGCCGCGGAATCGGAGTCGATGGGTGGCCCGGAGTTGTCGGCCGCGTCCGTCTCCGGGACCGGTTCCGTGACCGACTCGGGGGTCGTCGGCTCCGGCGTCGGTTCGGGACGACGCCACACCTGCACCACGTCGCCGGGGCCGGCGCCGTTCGGCGGGTCGGCCCTGACGGCGACGGCACAGGCGCTCGGGTCGAGCGTCGGGCCGATCCCCGCGACGCGGCGACCGACGCCGAGGTGGACGATCCGGTCGCCGTCGAACTCGGCGTCCACGTGACCGACCTCGTACTCCGTCTTCAGCCGGGCGACGAAGCGCTCCCGGAGCTCCTCGTCGGAGAGGCGGCGGGGGAACAACAGCGTCTCCCCGGCGAGGCGTTCCTTGGTCGCGTCGTCGACGGGGTCGTAGCCGTCGATGTCGGCGACCGTCTCCGGGAGCGTGAGCGGCCGGATCCGTCCCACGGTTCTGGCGAAACGGCTGAGTTCGCCCTCGACCGCGTCCGCGCCGGTGACGGCGGTCACGCTCGTCGCGAACCGGTCGCCAGCCCGCCTGCCGACCGGGGCCGCGGCGGCGGCCACGAGGAGGCTGACGACGTTTCGGAGGACGGTCGCCGGCGCGAAAGGATCGGCCGCGACCGCGCCGCCGACGGGGATCACCGTCTCGAACAGGCCGACGGTGTTGAGGTACACGGCGACGACGGCCGTCCCGAGCAACGTCGTCAGTCCCCGCGGGACCGCATCGTTCACGAACCAGCGGTAGGCGGCGGCGCCCGCGGCGGCGACGAGGAACGACGCGACCGCGAAGCCGACGAGCCGCGGGGCGTTCAGCCCGCCGAACACGTCGACGAACGATTGGATGGGTACCGCGGTCGCGGCGGCCGCCGGCGGAACGCCGGACGGGCCGGGAATCATGCTCCCACCTCGCGTTCGAACCGGTCGAGGTCGCGACGCGTCCCGACGGCGAGGAGGTCCGCCCCGGCGGCGGGGACCGTGTCGCCGCCGGGCGCCAACCGCCACCGGCCGCCGTCGTTGATAGCGAGCACGGCGACGCCGTACTCGTCGCGGACCGCGGCCCCCCGCAGGCTCGTCCCGTCGAGGGGACCGCCGGCGCGGACCGAGAGCCGGCGGAACCGCTTGCCGGCCCGGCGCAGCAGCGACAGCAGTTCGAACTCGCGTCTCGTGCCCCGCGAGCGCACGACGACGCGCTCCACGTCGGCGTCGAGCAGCCGCGTCGCGGCCCCCCTGTCGACGGCGACCGTGAGCCGCCCGTCGCCGCCGGCCGTCGTCGGCGACGCGGGCGGTCGGGGGGCGTCCTCCCCGCCGTCGGTCGCGGCGGGCTTCGACGCCTTCGCGGCCCCGCCGCCGTCGGTCTTGGCGGCGACGACCGTGCCGTCGACGGCGTGGTCGGCGGTCACGACGGTGACCTCGTCGCCGCGGGCGAGCCCCGTCGGGAGCAGCGCGGACACCGACACCGCCTGCTTGCCGGCCGGGACGCGCTTGGAGACGCCCGCCAGCGGGGGCGCGGCGGCGACGGCGGCGCGCCCGCGCTCGTCGAGCCGGACGGTCACCTCGGCGAGGTCGTGGTCCGTCCGGAGGCGGTCGGCGACGGCCGCCTCAAGCTCCGACAGCGGGAGGTCCGCGTCGAACTCCTCCTCGAAGGACCGAAGCTCCGCGCGCAGTTCCGGCGGGAGCGGGGGATACCCCTCGATGTCGGCCACGTCGCCGGCGACGGTGACGCGAACGCGCCCCCGGCCGCTCGCGAGGTCGACCACCTCCGACGAGAGTGTCCGCTCTGTGAGTCGGCTGAGGCTGATCCGCTTCGGCAACGCCGCCCCCATGGCGTCGCCCTTCGCGTGGGCGTACATCGAGATCATCAGGATGACGACGATCGCGACCAGGAACGCGGTGCCGTTGGTCGCCTCCGAGATCGTCTCGTCGTTGAGTGCGAGCAGCCCGCCGTTGACCCCGGCGATCGCGAGCGAGAGGACGACGACACCGAACCCGGGGATCGAGACGCCGGTGACGTACTTGAACGTGAACCCGAGCGTCCACGCGACGAGCGCGGGGACGATCCCGGTGAGCAGGCCCAGATAGACCCCGAGCAACACCTGCACCGGGAGCGAGGAATCGACCATGCCGGCCGGTGACGGCGGGTACACTAATTCGTACCGGGGCGCGATCGCCGTCGCCGCCGCGGCCGCCACGTGCCGCACCGTTTATCAACGCCCGGCTGGAGGAATCGGGTAATGGGAAGGCTGCGGGAGCGACTCGGGGGTCGGCCGGCCGTGGGACTCGTCGGCGCCGCCGCGTTGCTGTCGATAGTCACGGGGATCAACCGTATCGTCGCGCCGCCGGGAAGCCGCCTGCCGTTCCTGGCGCTGTTGCCGGAGGAGGCGACGCTGCTCGCGGGGTTCACCGGCGCGATCACCGGCTTTCTCCTGTTGATCGCGGCGTACGGCCTCCGGCGGCAGCTCCGCGCCGGCTGGTACGCCGCGCTCGTGTTGCTCCCGCTGACGGCGCTGCAGGGGCTCGTCGGGTCCACTCGGGTCGGCCTCCTGCTGGCGCTGCTGTCGGTCGTCTCGGTGCTCGTGCTCGCGGCGAACCGCCGCCCGTTCTCCGAAGAGATCGACCTCACGGCGACCCAGTGGGCCGCGCTCGCCGGGCTCGTCGGGTCGCTGGGGTACTCGACGGCGGGCGCGTACGCGCTCAACGAGGAGTTCACCAACCTCGCGACGGTCACCGACGCGGTGTACTTCTCGGTCGTCACCGCCTCCACCGTCGGCTACGGCGACGTGACGCCGACCTCGCCGCTGGCGAAGTGGTTCGCCATGTCGGCGCTCGTCCTCAACGTCGCGGCCTTCGCGGTCGCGCTCGGCGTCCTGTTCACCCCCGCGATCGAAGCCCGCCTCACCACCGCACTCGGACGCATGACAGACACAGACATCGACCTGCTCGCCGATCACGTGCTCGTGCTCGGCCACGGCGAACTCACCGAACCGCTCATCGACGAACTGATCGAGGCCGACGCGCCGTTTCTCGTCATCACCCCCGACGAGGCGGTCGCGCGGGTTCTCACCGAACGCGACGGGGTCCGCGTGCTCACCGCCGACCCCTCCGACGAGGAGCCGCTCGAACGAGCGAACGTCGCCGACGCCCGCGCGGTCGTCGCCGCGACGAACAACGACGCCGAGGACGCGCTCGCCATCCTCACCGCCCGACAGCTCAACCCCGACGTGACGATCGTCGCGGCGGCGACCGGGCGCGAGAACGTGAACAAACTGAAGCGCGCGGGCGCCGACACGGTCATCTCGCCGGCGACGATCGGCGGCCACCTCCTCGTCGAGTCCGCGCTGGAGGGCGGGGACTCCGAGGCGGTCGCCCGACGGCTCCTCGACGAGGAGTGACGACTTCGGCGGGTCGGCCCACCGGACACGGGCGTCCGTCCGATGCTCCCGCGCGGCTCACGCCGCGGCGACCGTGCTCAGGATCTCGTCGACGACGGGCTCGTCGTCGGTCCACACGCCGGTGTAGCCGTCCGACTCCTCCCGGGCGACGAGCCCGCACGCGTGCCCGTCGTCGCCCCCGTCGAACGCGACGACCCAGAAGCGTCCGAGATCGCCGTCGTCGATCGTGTGGTACGTGACTCCCGATATCGTCGGCGCGTCCCAGTCGTCGGCGCCGTGGACGTGGATGTCGAGGTCGGTCTCGGCCGCGAGGTGGCGGTACACGTCGACTTGCGGCCGGAACGCCGAGAACCGCTGAAAGCTCGCTCGGAGCGTCCCGGACCCGACGCGGTACGCCCGCTCCTCGATCTCGCGACTCACCGCGAGCAGCGTCCGGCGGCGCATCGACGCGAACAGCGTGTCGTCGAACAGCTCGAAGAGCGCGCGGTACCCCGCTGGAACGTCCTCGCGTTCGCCGGGCCGACCGATCGGAGGATCGAACAGGTGGTCCAGCTCGGCTGCGGCGATCACCCCGACGAACTCGCCGTCCGTCTCGATGAGCACGAACGGGTCGGGTCCGGTCGGTCCGAGCGTTCGAACCTCGAACTCGATGCCGTGTGCGGCGAACAGCGACTCCACTTCGACCGGGTCCTCGCGACGGTAGACGGTGACGGCGTGGTCCCGGTTTCCCGCCCTCGCGAGCAGCGAATCGAGCACGCTCACGCCTGCCGAGACGACTCGGCGGCGGCGCTTCGACCGACGAGCTCCTCGACCTCCGGGTCGAGCGGCCGCGGTCTGACGGTTCCGGACGCCGGGTCGTACTCCACCAACCCGATCGTGTCGAGCTGCGGGAGATGGACGTGCGTCAGTGCGACGAGCAGTCGATCCCGCTCGCGCGGTGTCGCCATCGTCCCGGTTTCGGTCGCCTCCCACCCGCACAGCAGCGTCGCGAGCTCGTCGACCGACGTTCCGTCCGGCCCCTCGTCTTGCAGTATCGCCAGCACCCGTCGCCGCTGTGTCGACGCGAGTCCCCGATACAGCGCGTCGTCGGCCAGCGTCACGGTGCTCTCGACCTGTCCCCCCTTTCGTTGGTCGACCGATTCGTTCGTCATACACTCACAAATATTGCCGGTCGTCGAACAAAGGGTCTTCGCAAGAAATTCGTCATGTTGGCGTGCTCTGCCCCTCACGAACGAGGGGTGCGCCCGAGGAACGCCGCACCGTCGGGTTCGGCCGCCGATCGCGCCACCGACCGTCGACAGTGCGGACCGCCCCCGACACTTCGAGGACCGACAACACGACCGACCGCCTACAGCGACGCGACGGCGTCGAGCGCGATGTCGATGGCCCGGCCGACGTTGTTCTTCGCCTTCTCGGGCAGTTCGTCCTCGGAGTCGGCGCCCTTCTGGGTGCCGGCGACGAGGTTGCCGTCGGCGGTGCAGATGGCGCCGGCGTTCATCCCGCGGCGGCGCGCCAGCGAGAAGACGGCAGAGGCCTCCATCTCGATGGCGAGCAGGCCCGCCGCCTCCCAGTCGTCGACGTACTCGTCGGACTCGTTGTAGAACGCGTCGTCGGAGACGATCGGACCGACGTGTACCTCCTCGTCATTGGCCTCCGCGGCGTCGACGAGCGCGGTGAGCGTGTCGTAGTCCGGGACCGCGGGGTACGTCTCGGACTCGTAGCGCTTGCTCGTCCCCTCCTCCTTCGCGGAACCGGTGGCGACGACCATGTCGCCGATCTCCACGTCGGTCTGGAGGCCGCCGCAGGTGCCGACGCGGATCACGGTCTCGACGCCGACGTTGTGCAGTTCCTCGATCGCGATCGCCGCGGAGGGGCAGCCGATCCCCGTCGAGCAGATCGTGAGGTCGACGCCGTCGTAGGTGGCGTTCACGATCCGGTACTCGCGGTTCTCGGCGACGAGCTCCGACCCGTCGCAGTGGTCGGCGATTCGGTCGACGCGGTCCGGGTTGCCCGGGATGAGCGCGATCTCGTGAACGTCGCCCTCGTCGACGAGCAGGTGGGGCTGGTTTGCCATACGCTCGCTCGCCGCGCGCTCAGCAAAAACCCCGCGGAAGCGTCGGCCGCAGCGGAGCCGACGGCGGGAAGGGTCGGCCGCGGCGGGACCGACGGCGACCCCGTCCGCGCGAGTAGCGCAACCCCTTTCCCCCGTTCAGTCGAACGCCCGCGTATGAGTGCCCTCGACGAGGACGTGCTGGCGAAGTACCGCGAGGCGGGCGAGATCCTGACGACGGTGATGGGCGAGACGCGCGAGCTGGTCGAGCCGGGCGCGACCCACCTGGAGGTCGCCGAGTACGCCGAGGAGCGCATCCGCGAGGAGGGCGCGGGGCTCGCGTTCCCGGTGAACGTCTCGATCGACGAGGAGGCGAGCCACGCGACGCCCGAGCGCGACGACGAGACCGAGTTCGGCGAGGACGTTGTCTGTCTCGACATCGGCGTCCACGTCGACGGCTACATCGCCGACGCGGCGGTGACGATCGATCTGGCCGGCGAGACGGAGCTGGTCGAGGCCGCCGAACAGGCGCTGGAGGCAGCCGTCGACGCCGCGGGGCCGGGCGTCCCGGTCGGCGAGATCGGCGCCGAGATCGAGGACGTGATCGAGGCGTACGACTACACCCCGGTGTACAACCTCTCGGGCCACGGCGTCGAGCGGTTCGACGCCCACACGGGGCCGAGCGTCCCGAACCGCGGGGTCGACCGCTCCGTCGAGCTGGAGCCCGGGCAGGTCGTCGCCATCGAGCCGTTCGCGACGACGGGGCGCGGGAAGGTCGGCGAAGGCAACGAGGAGGAGATCTTCGAGCTGACAGAGGACGTATCCGTCCGCAACCGCGCGGCACGGCAGGCGCTCGAACAGGTGCGCGAGTTCGACGGGCTCCCCTTCGCCGCGCGGTGGCTCGACTCCTCGCGCGACGAGATGGCGCTGCGGCGACTCGCCCGACAGGGCGCGGTCAAAGGGTACCCCGTGCTGAAAGAGCAGGACGGCGAGCTGGTCAGCCAGGCGGAGCACACCATCGTCGTCACCGAGGACGGGATCGAGGTGACGACCGAGGGGCTGTTCGCCTGAGTCGGCGCGCGTCGACGGTCGGTGGCACCGCCGTCGCCGAGGGTGTACGGGGGCGCCGGTGCCGTCGGTCGGGAAACAGTCGCTGGCGGGCGAACGGAACGCGCGGTGCGGTAGTGCGGTCCCGGGGCCGCTCCGGTTCGGCCCGGCGGGACGGCCGGTGCGGGCAGGTGTTACGCGTTGTTCATCCGGGTCGCCGTCTCGGCCCCGCACTCGCTGCAGGTCGTGATCCGGTACGGTTCGCGGGAGAACTCCGCGTTTTCCTCCTTCTGGCTCTCGGTGCGGATCTCCACCCGCACGTCGTGCGTCGTGTCCCCGCCACAGTTCGAACAGCGCTCGGTGACGTGGTCGGGCTCGGAGGGTTGGGTCGCCATGCGCGTTCGCATACGACGCTAACCCGGATAAAGATACCACGTGTGTAATAACTCTTTGTGTCGTTCGCCCGGCGACCGATGTGTCGTGTTCCCGTCGACCAGCCCCGACCCGCGCTCACGGGGTTCTAAGAGCCGCGCGGGCGACCGCCGGGTATGGATCAGGTGTTCGCGCCGTGGCGGATCGAGTGGGTCGAACGCGACCCCGAGGAGGACGCGATCGACGGCTGCCCGTTCTGCGTGTTGCCCGAGCGCGACGACGACCGCGCCTCCCGGATCGTCGCCCGCAGCGAGCGCGCGTTCGTCCTGCTCAACAACTACCCGTACAACCCCGGTCACGTCATGGTGATCCCGCGGGTCCACGAGGGGGAGTTCCCCGCCCTCGACGACGCGACGCTGCTGGACCACGCCAGGATGAAACAGCGGACGATGCACGCGTTAGACGAGGCGCTCGACCCGAACGGCCTCAACGCCGGGATGAACCTCGGGGGGAGCGCCGCCGGCGGCTCCATCGACGACCACCTCCACACCCACATCGTCCCGCGATGGGAGGGCGACACGAACTTCATGCCCGTCATCTCGGACACGAAGGTGATCGTCGAGGCGCTGGAGGACACGTGGGAGCGCCTCCGCGACGCCTTCGCCGGGCAGGAGGGCGCCCGCGTCGGCGACGACGACGAGGCGGTGCGGATCGCGTTCGAGTGAGCCGGCGCGCCGGCCGGAGGCGACCCAACGATTTTATCGAACGATGACGCACGACAACGTATGAGCAGATCCGCGGAGGAGGCCGTCGACCACGCGGGCGAGGCGGACCTCGACCCGGCGGAGGCGTTCGCCCTCCTCGGCAACGAGACGCGCATCGACATCCTCCAGTCGCTGCACGAGGCGACGATCGAGCGCGAGGACGACCGACCGGTCGCGTTCTCGGAGCTGTACGAGCGCACCGACCTGGACGACAGCGCCCACTTCAACTACCACCTGAAGCAGTTGCTCGATCACTTCGTCCGCAAGGTCGAGTGCGGCGACGACGCTGTCGACGACGACCCCGACGGTGCCGACGGCGCGGGCACAGCCGCCGGCGACGCAGGCACCGCCGCCGGCGACGACGCCGTGGCCGCAGGAGATTGCGTGGAGGGGTACGAATTCCGGACGCCGGGATGGAAGGTCGTGCGCTCGGTGTTCGCGGGGACGTTCACCGGCCGCGGGGAGGTCGGTCCGTTCGACGCGCCGGGCGCCTGCTACGAGTGCGACGGCGACCTGGAGGCGCGGTACGCGAACGAACTCCTCACCATCGCCTGCACGGACTGTGGGCGCACGCCGGTGAACTACTCGTTCCCGCCGGGCGGGCTCGCCGACCGCACCCCCGATGAGTTCCTCGACGCGTTCCACCACCACGTCCGTCACCACTACTGTCTCGCGGCCGACGGCGTCTGCCCGGAGTGCATGGGCCGGATGGAGACCGAGCTGGTCGACGACATCGCCGTCCCCGGCCAGGAGGTCGCGGTGCGCCACACCTGCGGCCGCTGTGACAACCGCCTCACCTCGGCGGTCGGGGTGAACCTCCTCGACACGGCGCCCGTGCTCACGTTCTTCTCCGACCGCGGCGTCGACCTCACCACCGAGCCGTTCTGGACGCACCCGTGGACCGTCAGCGACGTGCACACGACCCTCGTCAGCGAGGAGCCGCTGCGCGTCCGCCTCGACCTGCCGTGCGACGGCGACACGATCCGCGTCACCGTCGACGAGACGCTGGAGGTGCTCGCGACCGAGGTCGAGGCGGAAACCGAGACCGAGGCGGAAACGGAAACGACCGCGGTCGACGCCGCCGCCGAGGACTAGCCGAGCGTCGGCCGACCGCGGCGGGGGCGACTCGGCCGACGACTCAGCGCCCGTCGTACACCACGTGGCCGTCGACGGCCGTCAGCGCCGCCTCGACCTCGTCGATCCGGTCGGACTGCTCCCAGGGGGAGTCGTCGAGCAGGACGAAGTCGGCTCGCTTGCCCGGTTCCAGTGTCCCGAGTCGGTCCTCGTCGAAGCCGGCATAGGCCGCGCCGCCGGTATACGCCCGAAGCGCCTCGGTGACGCCGAGCGACTGGCCCTCGCTGGGGGCGTTGACCGCGTAGTGAACCCCGAGGAGGGGGTCCAGCGGCATGCAGTCGCTGCCGAACGCCAGCGGCGCGCCGGCGTCGAGGTAGGCCGGCAGGCGGTTCGCGTCGGTTCGCCGGTCGCCGAGGCGGTCGTCGTACAGCCCGCCCTCGAAGCCCCACTTGTGGAAGTTGGGCTGCATCGACGCGACGACGCCCAGGTCGGCCATCCGTTCGATCGCCTCGTCGCTCGCGAGTTCCGAGTGCTCGATCCGGTGGCGGGAGTCGCCCGGGTCGTCGGTGTCCTCGTAGGCGTCGAGCACCGCGTCGACCGCTGCGTCGCCGATAGCGTGCAGCGTCACCTGGAAGCCGTGGTCGTCGGCGCGGGCGACGAGGTCGCGGATCCCGTCTGGGTCGAGCACCCACGTCCCCGTCTCCTCGGGATCGTCTGCGTACGGTTCGTGGAGCTTCGCGGTTCGACCGCCGAACGTGCCGTCGGTGTAGGACTTCACCGCGCCGGTCTGCACCATGTCGCTGCCGTGGTTCGTGCGGAGCCCGGCGTCGATCAGCGAGTCGAGGTGGTCGGCCCAGTAGTTGATCCGAACACGGAGGGTGAGCTCGTCCGCGAGGTCCAGGTCGCGGTACACCTCCGGCGCCCTCGACTGCCTGACCATGTCGTGGACCGCGGTGACGCCGCGCTCGTTGGCGGTCGACTGGACGGCCCGGATCAGCTCCTCGGCCTCGGCGGCGTCGGGTTCGATCGCCTCGTAGACGGGGTCGACGGCCTCCTCGACGATCACGCCGGTCGGATCGCCGCCCTCCGTTCGCACGTCGTCGTCGGGCATCTCGTCGCGGAGGCGCTCGAACACCGGGTCGTTGACGCTCGCGACGTGCATGTCCTCGCGGACGGCGACGACGGGCGTCGTCTCGGAGACTGCGTGGAGATCCTGGCGCGTTAGCGGGCGCGACTCGTCCCACGTCGACTCGTCGTAGCCGAAACCGAGCACCCACTCGCCGGCGTCTGTGTCGACCTCGGCGGCGCGCTCGCGGAGCAACTCGACGGCCTCGTCGGGGGAGTCGGCCGCCGAGAGGTCGGCGTGGACGAGCGTTCGTCCGGCGTTGAGGAGGTGCGTGTGCGCGTCGATCAGCCCCGGGATCGCGACGCGCCCCCCGGCGTCGATCGTGGTCGTGTCGGCGCCGGCGAGGAACTCCACGTCGTAGGTGGAGCCGAGGCGGACGACGCGGCCGTCGCGGACGGCGAACGCTTCGTGCGTCTCGTCGGGGTCGGCGAGCGTGTGTACCTCGGCGTTCGTGACGACGAGGTCGGCGGGTTCGGTCATCGATCTGGGGTGTGGTCGGCGGGGTGGTAACGGTTCGGGAACGATCGGATCTCGGTTGGCTTGTTGGTTTGTGGGGAGTCGGAACGACCGCGAACACGACGACCGCGAACACGACGACCGCGAACACGACGACCGCGAACACGACGACCGCGAACACGACGACCGCGAACACGACGACCGCGAACACGACGACCGCGAACACGACGACCGCGAACACGACGACCGCGAACACGACGACCGCGAACACGACGACCGCGAACACGACGACCGCGAACACGACGACCGCGAAAGCCCCCGGTTCGCTCGTGGCCTGCGTCTCGCTGTGCTCCTCGGCCTTCGGCCTCCGGTGCTTGCGTCGCCTCGGCTCACGAGCGAACCGGCCCCTTTCAGTCTCGCCCACCGCAACCGAACCGCGACCACGTCCTCCCCAGCCGATTCGCTCCCTCGCTCCGCTCGGTCACTCATCCCTCGCACGCGTCCGGCCGGCACAGAGGCCGGCCGGCGCGCGCCGACCGCGGTACGTGCACACCCAACGAACGAGTTCGACGCTCGGCCCGTCCGAACCACGGGTGGGGCTTTCGGGGAACTGCGACTCCGCGATAGCGGAACCGAACGTCGCTGTCGCGCCACCGCTCCCACAACCGAGTGATCGCCAGAATCGACACGACTTAGCGACACCCCCGACCACACCGATCCATGACCGACACGGACGCCGAGGAACTCGCCGAGCGCGTGCGCGACGGCGACCTCCGGCTGTACGAACTGGAGGAGCACGCCGACGCCGACACCGCCGCGGCGGCGCGACGGCTGCTCGTCGAGGACCACTCCGGCGCCGATCTCTCCACCAGCGGCGACTACGGCTTCCCCGCCGAGGCCGCCGACGCGAACATCGAGAACATGCTCGGTGCGATCCAGATCCCGCTTGGCGTCGTCGGCCCCGTCGCGATCGACGGCGGCGCCATCTCCGGCGAGCACTACCTCCCGATGGCGACGACCGAGGGCGCGCTGCTCGCGTCGGTGAACCGCGGCTGTGCCGCGCTGAACACCGCCGGCGGCGCCGGCGCCCGCGTCCTGAAGAACCGAATGACCCGCGCGCCCGCCTTCCGCGTCGCCGACGTGGCCGAGGCCGAGGCGCTCTCCTCGTGGGTGCGCGACAACACCGAGGCGCTGCGGGAGGCCGCCGAGTCGACGACGAGCCACGGCGAGTTGAAGGAGGCGACGCCGTACGTCGTCGGCAACACCGTCTTCGTGCGCTTCGCGTACGACACGAAGGACGCGATGGGGATGAACATGGCGACCATCGCGACCGAGGAGGCCTGCGACGTGATCGAATCGGAGACGAGCGCCTCGCTCGTGGCGCTGTCGGGGAACCTCTGCACCGACAAGAAGCCCGCCGCGATCAACGCCGTCGAGGGACGCGGGCGGACGGTCGCCGCCGACGTGACGATCCCCCGCGAGACCGTCCGGGAGACGCTGAAGACGACCCCCGAGGCGGTCGCGGAGGTGAACACCCGCAAGAACCTCGTGGGCTCCGCGAAGGCGGGCAGCCTCGGGTTCAACGCCCACGTCGCCAACTCGGTTGCGGCGATGTTCCTCGCGACCGGGCAGGACGCCGCGCAGGTCGTCGAGGGCGCCAACGCCATCACGACCGCCGAGGTCGACGGGGACGGTGACCTGTACGTCAGCGTCACCATCGCGTCGCTGGAGGTCGGGACGGTCGGCGGCGGCACCAAGCTCCCCACGCAGTCGGAGGCGCTGGACGTGCTCGGCATCGCCGGCGGCGGCGATCCCGCCGGCAGCAACGCCGACGCGCTCGCGGAGGCCGTCGCGGTCGCGGCCCTGGCGGGCGAACTCTCGCTGCTGTCGGCGCTCGCCTCGCGAAACCTCTCGTCGGCGCACGCGAGTCTCGGCCGATAGACGCGACGGCGACGAGAACCGTTCTTCCGGCCCCGGCTCTACCGCCGGCGCAGGAGGGTCGCTACCGCTCGTCGAGGTGGGTCGCGAGCGCCCGGATCGCCCACACCGTCCGCCGCCGGACCTGCAGCGGGTCGCCCCACAGGTGCGCCGCCATCGGCGTCTGAACCGCGGCCGCCGCGATCAAGAACCCGCCGACTGCGGGGTGGACGTACACCCACGCCGCGATCCCGGTCGTCACCTCCCACACGAGCAGCGCGTACGCCGCCGCGCCGTGCATCGTCAGGAAGACGCCCAGCAGCGAGACGAACGTCGCGAGGAACAGGAGGCCGGCATACGGGGGCGCGTCGGCCGCCGTAGCTCCGGCCTGGAGGGGCCAGGCGAGCGTGGCGTGGAACGTCTCCGCCGCCGCGGCCGCGGTCGCGACGCCGGCGAGCGCCTCCCCCGCGGTGATCGACATGCTCGGACTGGTCCGCGATCCCGTATAAACGCTCCGTCGCGGTTACAGGAGTCGATACTCGCCGCCCGACTCGGTCGCCTCGCCGCGGCGCGCCAGCCGGTCGAGGATGTCGCGGGCGGCCTCGGCGGGGACGCCGCGGTCGGTCGCGTACGCGACGACGGCCTCCTCGGTCGCGTCGCCCTCGCGGATGGCGTCGCGGACGATCTCGTCGCGCGAGCGCGACCCGCCGGCGTCGTCGCTGCCGGCGGACTCGACCTCGTCGGGGTCCAGCCCGGACCGCGCCAGGTACTCGCGGTCGTCGACGGCGCCCTCGAACCCCTCCAGTTCGCGTTCCAGCTCGGCGACCGATCCGGCGCGCTCGAACGCCCCCGACTGCCCGCGCTTGTCGGCGAGCAGCTTCGCCCGCGCCTGCGCGGCGGCCGCGCGGTTCTCGGACTCGTAGAAACGCTTGAGCCGGTCTGTCGGGTGTCGCGTGTCGCAACGCGGGCACGTCGCCGAGTCTTGAGCGTCCGGGTCCGAGACGAGCCAGTAGGTGCCACAGGAGCGACAGCCGACGACCGCGTACATACCGATGGGTTGCCCGTCATCGGAATTGAACCTTGTCACCGTCGGCGGGGCGGTCGCGCCCCCTGCGGCGGCGGAACTAAGAGGTGCGCCGTCGCCGACCACTGTATGGACCACGTACCCCACGACCCGAGCGGCGACACGGAGGCGGTCGACGGCGTCCACCTCGCGCAACTCGCGGCGGGCGAGAACATGAGCGTCCAGCACTTCTCGATCGAGCCGGGCGCGGAGGTGCCGTCGCACAGCCACCACCACGAGCAGGCGGGATTCATCACCGCAGGTGCCCTGACGTTCGTCCTGGCAGACGGCGAGGAGGTCGTCTGCGAGGCGGGCGACTCGTACGTCCTCGCGGGCGAGGAGGTTCACGGCGCCGAGAACAGGGGCGACGAGCGCGTCGAGGGGATCGACGTCTTCAGCCCGCCGCGGCCGAACCCCGACTGGCAGGAGTAGGTCGTCGCTCAGTCCGCCTTCGCCTCGTCGTCGGCATCGTCGTCGTCGAGATCGGACCCGTCGATTTCGTCTCCGTCGACTCCCGGAGCGGCGCTCACGTCGACCTCCTCGGGCTCGTCGGTGCCCCCGACGTGGAGTTCGCCGTCGGCGTCCTCGACGTACGCGTCGTCGGCGAAGCCGGCGACGGCGTTCTCGAACTCCCCCTTGGCCATCCGCTCCGGAGTTGCAGGGGGGTCGGCGACGCCGTCGGCGGGGCGGAACTCGCCCAGCGGGTCGTCGATGGTGATGTCGTAACGCTCGAAGAACTCCTCGTAGCGGCGGTAGTGCTCCTCCAGTTCGTCGCTGGGGATCTCCATCATCTCCGCCCAGCCGTGATTGAAGAAGTCGAAGTTGGCCTGCACGTGGGTGATCTCGCGTGCCTCCGCCTCGGGGTAGCCGGCGTCCAGCGCGGCGACGTAGGTGTCCATCGTCGCGTCGAAGAAGTCGTCGAGGTGGTCGCGACGCTCCTCGCGACGGTCCTCGTCGGCCTTGTTCAGGAAGATGTCCGTGTGCATGCCGACGAGCTTGTCGTTGACGTAGCCGCCGACGACCGGCGTGGTGAGCGCGCGTTTCGCGGCCCAGTGGCGGACGTTCTGCCGGAGCTTCATGCTCCATCGTTGGGATCGAGTACTCTTGAATGTGCGGCGAACCGGCATCGCGGGTCACCATCCCCGTCGGCCGGGAAGTCCCTTCTACTCCTAGAGGGTCTGGTGAACCCCCCTAGAGGATCGGGTGAATTCCCCTGGTACGTACCCTCGTGAATCCTCACGTCGATAGCAACCCACATTAACCCCGAATCCGAATCGCCGGTATGAGCGAGTCGTTCGTCATCATCGGTGACGGGATCGCCGGCAGTTCCGCCGCCGAGACCCTCCGGGAGGAGGCACCCGACGCCGACATTACCGTGATCACAGACGAGGGGGAGGCCCTCTACAATCGCATCCTCATCAAGGAGTTCGCCAAGGGGAAGCTTCCCGAGGCGCCCATCTCCATCCACGAGGAGGGGTGGTACGAGGAGCGCGACATCGACCTCGCGTTGAACACCCTCGTCACCGACATCCGCACCGACGCCCACGAGGTCGAGACCCACGAGGGCGACGTGTTGGAGTACGACAAGCTACTTCTCGCGGTCGGCGGCACCCCCCAACAGCTCCCCGTCGAGGGGAGCGACGCCGACGGCGTCCACCACTTCTGGACGTTCCAGGACGCCCGTCGGATCCGCGAGTCCGCCGAGGACGCCGAGGACGCCGTCATCGTCGGCGCGGGCCTGCTCGGCATCGACCTGGCCGCCATCTGCGGCGCCCAGGGCGTCGAGGGCAAGTACCTCATGCGCGGGGACTCCTGGTGGCGCTACGCGCTCAACGAGGAGGGCGCCGAGATCATGCACGAGGCGATGCGCGAGCGCGGCGTCGAGCCCGTCTTCCAGTCCGGCGTCGAACACTTCGAGACGGACGACGACGGCCACGTCGCCGCCGCGGTCGACCCCAACGGCGAGCGCTTCGACGCAGACTTCGCGGGCGTCGCCATCGGGCTGAACCTCAACACCGAACTCGTCGAGGACACGCCCATCGAGACGGACGACGGCATCGTCGTCGACCAGTACATGCGGACGAACGACGAGGACGTGTTCGCTGCCGGCGACATCACCCGCTTCCACGACGTGATCCTCGGCGAACGGGCGCAAAACGGCGCGTGGGGCAGCGCGAAGGAGCAGGGCACCATCGCCGCGAAGAACATGCTCGAGTACGAGTCCGCGGAGTTCCGCTGGGTCTCCTCGTACTCCATCACGCACTTCGACTTCCCGTTCCTCTCCTTCGGTCACCCCACGCTCGGCGACGACGAGGTCATGCGCTCGTTCGGCGACGACGAGTGGCGCCGCCTCGCGCTGAAGGACGGCAAGATCGTCGGCGGGGTCCTCATCGGCAACCTCGCGCCCCAGTCGGCGTACAAGCAGCTCATGCGCGAGCAGGTCGACGTGAGCGGCCAGACGGACCTCCTCATGACCGAAGGCTTCTCCGTCGACGATCTCGAGACCGAGGGCGCGACCGCCGAGTAACCCACCGGTCCGGCGACCGTCGCGTTCGTGTTCGTTTCTCGTTCCGTTTCTCCTTCGGGTTCTCGTTCTCCCGGATCCACTGTCGATGCCCCACCGCCGCCTGTTCGTTCGCACCCACAACGTTAAGTAATAATCATGTGTATTGGTACCACGTGACACGAAACGGCCCGAAACTGACGGTGCGTCACGCCGAGTCCGTCGCCGAGGAGGCGACGGTCCGGCACGTCGATCAGTTGAGCGAGCGCGCGTTAGCCGACTTCCTCGCGCTGATCGCCGGCGAACGGCGGTCCGTCCCCGATCTCGACGCCGGGGAGGTCGTGGTGCACACGTCGTACTACCGGGTCGTCGGAGCGGGACGGACGAGGTGGACCGCCGACGCCGCGGCGTCGGACGACGGGGTGACGGTCGCGTCGGACGGCGGGGAGCGGGCGACCGACACGCGCTGATCGGTCGGTAGACGCGGAGCGAGCGACCGACAGCCGGGATGTGCGACCGGCTGACGGGATGTGTGACTGCCGGATAGCGGAAGCCCCGGACCGACACCGTTTTCGGCGCCACCCCCGGAGTACGCCCATGGATGGCGGCGGTTCGAGCGACATGACGCTCGCCTTCGAGTTGGACGCGCTGAAGTCGTTGGCCGACCCGAACACGGTGTTCAACGACGCGCGCGGGTGGACCGAGTACGTCGGCGTGGTCTCCGAGAAGCCCACGTACGTGGTCACCAACTTCACCCGAAAGCACCGCGTCCGCCAGGACTTCTTCTCGGGGCCGCGGGGCGTGACGGAGTCGCTGGAGAACGTGAAACGCCAGTTCGACACGGACCGACACGTGTTCGTCGGGACGACCGACGAGGACCGCGCGGTCGCCGAGGAGACCGGCTGGGAGTACCTCCCGCTGTCGCAGGCGGCCGAGGCGGCCGGCTGGACGCTGACCGACCCCGAGGAGGAGTCGGCGCACTTCGACGAGGACACGCGCGACGACTGGCCCTGAGCGCGCGACGACCCCCCCGACCCGAACCGACGAAGCGCGCGTTCGGCGCGTCCGACGGCGACCTTCAGCTTTCGAAACCACTAATCAGCGCCGACCCTTGGGAGTATCCACTCAATGAGTCACCAGTTGCCGGACGTGCAGGCCAGTCGGCCTGACGTCTCCGTCGGACTGAGTCAGGTCGGGGTGACCGGCGTCGACAAGCTCGTGAAGATCGATCGGGGCGACCAGCGACCGTGGGTGTTCATGGCCGAGTTCTCGGTGTTCGTCGACCTCCCGAGCGAGCGCAAGGGGATCGACATGAGCCGGAACATGGAGGTCATCGACGAGGTGCTGGAGGCGGCGACGCGCGACGAGGCGTACCGCATCGAGGACGTCTGCGGCGACGCCGCCGAGCGGCTGCTCGCGAAACACGACTACACGACGACCGCGGAGATCGAGATGACCGCGGAGCTTGCGGCCCGCGAGGACACCCCCGCCTCCGGCCGCGAGACGCAGTCGACGTTCTCCGTCATCGCCAGCGCGGTCGCCGACGAGGACGGCACGCGCGAGGAGATCGGCGCCGAGGTGACCGGCATGACCGTCTGTCCGTGCTCGCAGGGCATGTCCGAGTCGCGCGCCCGCGAGAAGCTCGACGACCTGGGCGTCGACGACGAGGTCGCCGATGAGTTCCTCGACGAGGTCCCCCAGCCGGGACACTCCCAGCGCGGGCACGCCACGCTCTCGTTCACCGCCGAGGGATCGCCCGACGTCGATCTGCTCGACGTGATAGACACGGCCCGCGACGCGATGAGCGCGCGGATCTACAACTACGCCAAGCGTCCCGACGAGGACCACATGACGTACCAAGCCCACATGGACGCCAAGTTCGTCGAGGACTGCGTCCGGACGATGGCCGAGGACGTGGTCGAGCGCTACGACAACCTCGACGACGACGTGGTCGTCCACATGAAGCAGTCGAACGACGAGTCCATCCACCAGCACAACGCCCACGCCGAGCGCGAGATCACCATGGGCACGTTGCGCGAGGAACTCCGGAAGTAACCGCCGCTGGCGGCCTCGGATCGCCTCCTTTCCGACCGCCCGTGAACCGGTCGCACATCGGCCGACACGACACTGCCGACGGCGACGCTACAGTCCCAGCGGCGCCGCCTCCTCCCACCGCTCGCGGAACGCCCGCCGAACGTCGCCCGCGAACTCGGGGTCCTTCAGGTCGATCATCGCGAACGACTCGTCTGGGTCGACCGGGCTCGGTACCTCCATGCACACCTCCGCGTCGTCGACAAGCGTGAACGTCCCGCGCAACCCCGGCGCCGTCCGCACAGTGAAGTTCGGGTGGTCCGCCATCCGATCGAAGTAGCGCTGCCCGACGCTCTCGGGGAGCTGCGCCGGCAGTTCCTCCGACAGCAGCAGCGACACGTCGACGCCGCGTTCGAGCGCCGCCTCCAGTTCCTCGGTTATCGACTCGCCGACGGCGCCGATGTCCAGTCCGGACGCCGGCGCGGCGGCGATCATCACGACGCGCTCGTCGGCCGCCGACAGCCGTTCGAGCAGCAGGTCCGCGGTGTCCTCCGGTCCGAGCGCGGCGGTCCAGAACTGCTCGTCGGGCGGGTCACCCGCCTCCAATTCCGTCGAGAGCTCGTCGACGACGGTCTCGTACTGCTCGGCCTGCTCGTCGAGTTCGCGCTTCTTCTCCTCCAGCAGTCGGTCGAGGGCCGCGTCCGGCTCGACCGCGAGGTACTTCTTCGGTCTGCTCGCGGCCTGACTCCGGGCGAGCCGATGCCGTTCGAGGCTGTTGAGCACGTCGTACACCCGGCCCATCGGCACGCCGCTGGCGTCGGACAACTCCTTGGCGGTTGCCGGCCCGGCGTCGAGGAGGGCGCGGTACGCGCGAGACTCGTACTCGGAGAGCCCCAGGTCGCGAAGGTCAGCCATACCACCTCCACGGGATGGGGGATGAAAAAACACACTCCGGGTTTACCCGCCCGAGCGATCGCCCGGCCCGTCGGTCACTCGGCGGCGTCGGCGACCAGCCGCATCAACGCGTCGGGCGACTCGGCGCGCCCGTCCTCGCGGCCGCGGAGGGAGGCCGTTCCCTCGGGGGCGCAGTCGCTGTCGGGGACGACGACCGCCTCGTGATCCGCGATCCGCAACGCGGCGCGGTGGAGGTCGGCCCCGACGGGCGCGCCCACGTCGACGACGAGCGGGTCGCGCGTGAGGCGACCGGCGACGGAGCCGTAGCCGGCCACCTGCGCGCCCATTCGTTCGGCCGCGCCGGCGAAGGCGCCGACGGCGACCTCGGCGCGCTCGCGGTAGGCGTCCTCGCCGGTGAGCGCCGCGAGATCCAGGAGCGCGTCGGCGAACTCGACGACGCCGTCGATGGGGCGCAGCGGTCGATCGAGCATCCCGGGCCCCGAGGCGGGGCCGTCCCGGAACGCGTCGGCGTCGCCGAGGACGTCGAGTCCCCGGTCGGCGACCGCGCGGGCGACGCCGACGCCGTCGCCGAGGACCGACTCGGCGGTGCAGAACGCGGCCGCCACGCGGGCCACGTCCTCCAGGAGGTCGGTCTCGGCGTCGTCGGCGTCGAGATGGCGGACGGTTCCGTCGGCGTCGACGAGCGTCTCGCGGAGGTACGCGAGCGCCTTCTCGGCGGACTCCCGGGCGCGCTCGTCGTCGGTGTACGCCGCGAGGGTGAGCATGGCGTCGGCGGCGAGCGCGTTACCGCCGGCGTAGGCGGTGATGTCGGTGCGTTCGCCGTCGGGCCCGACGCTCGCGCCGTAGGCGAACCCCGACCAGAGGTCGGCGTCGAGGAACGCGCGGACCGACTCGGCGGTCTCGCGGTACGACTCGTCGCCGGTGTAGAGATAGCCGTTGGCGAACGCGCGCAGGACGCCCGCGTCGTCGGCGAGCAGCTTCTCCCGGGCGGGGTCCGACCAGTCGCGCGCGCCGGCGTAGCGGAACACGCCGCCGTCGTCGTCGAGGAGGTTGCGCTCGATCGCATCGAGCGTCTGCGTCGCCTTGTACCGGTCGCGCTTGAGCGCGAACTCGATCGTCCGCGGCATGGGGAACTTCGCGTCGTCGCCCCAGCCGGCGAACTCGGGGTCCCACTGCGAGTCGAGTTGCCCCGCGAGGTGCTCCTCGATGGCGGTCGTGACGGACCCTTCCGGCGTCTCGTTGCCCGCGAGGGCGCGCGGCACGCGCCCGGCCTCCTCGCCGCTTTCGTCCCACGTCTCGCGGACGCGATCGAGCACCGTTCGGAAGCCGTCGGGGCCGAGGTACGTCGCGCCGGTGAGTAGCTCACCCGTGGGCGTGGTGAACACCGTCGAGGGGAACCCGCCCATGTTGTATCGCTCGCGGACGCGCGGCTCTCGGTCCACGTCGACCTTCACCGGGACGAAGCCGTCGTTGACGTTGGCCGCGATGCGCGGCTCGCCGAACGTCTCGACGAGCATCCGGTGGCAGTCGTCACACCACGTCGCCGTCAGAAACAGCAGCACGGGTCGCCCCGTTCGTTCGGCCTCCGCGAACGCGTCGGCGCCCCAGTCGCGCCACTGGACGCGCGTGTCGTCGGTCATACTCGCGTTCGGAGGCGCCCGAGGGTAAAGTCGGCGTTCGCGGTCGTCGACCGGGACGCGGAGGGGGCGCGAGCCGCGACCGGAGACCCTCCAAAAGGGCTATACACCGCGATCGGATAGCCCGAGTATGCGCATTCGGGTTCGCTACCTGCTCGTGGCCCTGCTCGCGATCCCGCTGGCGGACGCGGCGTTCCTGCTGTGGGTGGCGACGAACCTCCTGACGGCGGTGCAGACGGTCGCGCTGGTCGTCCTCACCGGCCTGCTCGGGATGCTGCTCGTGCGCGCCGAGGGGCGCCACACGCTTCGTGCCGTCCAACGAAAGCTCGCGACCGGCGAGGTGCCGACCGGCGAGGTACTCGACGGCGGGCTGTTGATCGCCGCGGGCGCGTTCCTGCTCACGCCGGGGCTGGTGACCGACGTGATCGGGTTCCTGCTCGCGATCCCGCCGACACGGTACCCGATCCGCGAGCTGCTGCGCCGCTACGTCGTCGTGCCGTACGTCGACGCGCGGATGGACGGCTTCGCGACGGGCGCGGTCTGGACGGGCGGGTTCCCGAACCCGGACGGTGCCGCCGGCGGCGACGCGACCGGTGGGACCGGACCGGCCGGAACCGCGGGCTTCGGTGGCGGGGCGACCGCGGACGAGCGCGACGCGACCGACGCCGCGGACGACGACGTCGTCGACGTCGACTTCGAGGAGGTCGACGACGGGGACGAACGCGAGGACCGCCCGCGGTAAGCCCGTCGTCGCGAGCCGTGCAACCGCATGACGTGACGCCGGTGCCGAACGGAAACGCTTAACCAATCCCTCCCACTACTCGAAGATGCGCTCGCCTGGGCCAATAGCTCAGTCAGGTTGAGCGCTCGGCTGATAACCGGGAGGTCCACGGTTCAAATCCGTGTTGGCCCATCCAAGGTATCACCGGCCCTTGGCCGGTGAGAATTGGGCCACTGGCTCCCCAGCCACCCAATTTCCGCGTTCTAACGAAACTGAGACGGTAGTCTCGCGTCTTGTCTCGGTTGGTTAGCACCCGCACCCCGCCGCCGTCCAGCGGTAACGGTAGCCGAAGGGTTCGAACGTCCCCTGTCGCGACTCAGAACCCCTCCCGAAGGAACGGATCCGTCTCGGGGAAGAGCGTCGCCAGCGTCTCGCGATCAGACTCGGAAGCGACCTCGACGGTGCCGAGTTCGACCAGCCTGTCCACCCCGTGCGAGCCGACGACAAGTCGCGAGAGCGCGCCGATGTCGAGCGACGCGTCGGCCTCGGCGTCGTCGCCGACGCGTTCGACGGCTCCTCGGCCGTCGGCGACGTGGAGACGGAAGGCGTCGTCGTTCCACTCGCAGGCGTCGTCGCGCACGTCGAGCACGAGAGTCACATCGAAGTCCTCCGGGTACGCGATCTCCTCCAACGCTCGCCCCACGTCGACGACACGGGCCATCGGTCCCGGCCGTATCTCCGTCTCCGCGGCTCGCGGGTCGTCGAGGTCGTCGAACAGGCGAGTGTTTGCCGGCCCGGTGAATCGGACGCGCTCGACCTGCGAGTCGTGGTTGCGACAGAAGCGCAGGAGGTGACCGCACGCCTCGCGGTCGACGTGGGCGAACTCGCTCACGGCCATCGTCTTCCCCTCGGCATCGTCCTCGTCCGTGATCGTGTAGACCACGTAGCCACGGAGCGCGTCGCCGGGGTCGCCGTCGGTCCACCCGTACACGTACGGGTCGGTTCCCCACGACTCGAAGACCCGATTGCGCCACCAATCCTCACTGCGGTTCAGCCGGAACTCGGCGGTCGCCCACTCGTCGTACACCGCGTCCAGACGGGGCCAGTCGTCGGCGTCGAGCTGCTCGTACGACCCCGCCGGATCCGGGCACGCGCTCGACAGCGCGTCGGGGGCGACCTCGATCCGCGCGTAGTCACAGATCCGTTCGTACCCGAGCCGTCGATAGAACGGGTACTCGAAGGGCCACAGCGCGGCGAAGGCGACCCCGTCGTCGCGGAGTTCGCGGTGCACGTGACCGAGGAGGTCCCGAACGAGTCCGCGTCGGCGCGCCTCCGGCGGCGACGCGACCGCCGAGACGCCGGCCACGTCGCGGACGCCGCCGCGGATGCGGGCGGCGAAGTCGTAGTAGCCGCACACGACCGCGAGGTCGGCGGCGTCGAGATCCTCGGGATCCCTCGGGTCCTCCGGGTCCACCGCGTTCTCGATGTCCTCGGTGTCGTAGAGCCCCCTGGCGTGAAACGACGCCGGACGGTCGGGACCCTCCGGCTCGTGATCAGGTCCGCGTTCCGGCGAGAAGGCGTACACGAGGTGCCCGTCGAAGACGTTCTCGTGTGCGTCGGGGACCGCGCTGTAGTGCATGTGACGAGGGGTTCGCCGTCGGGGAAAGCGTTTGTGACGCCTTGGGACCGACACCCACGCCGGATCGCGGGGTTCTCGGTGCTGGAACACCCAGCGTGAGTATGGGCGACGACACGCGGTTTCGCGACCGGATCACCCGCGACCGACTCCTGCTCGCGGTGGTGCTGGTCGTCGGTATCGCCGGGACGGGGATCGTCCGCCGTCAGCTTGGCGTCCTCGGGTTCAACGACCTCGGCCGGTTGGTGTTCATCTTCGGCTACGGGCTCACCGTGTTCGCCGTCTGGTACGGCTGGATCCGGCCGCTCGACATCACCGGGCCGGACGCCGAGCGCGAGGTTCCGCCGTCGGGTTCGTCGGTCGAGGGATCCGACGGGGACGGGTCCGAGGACGCGACGGACGGCTCACGGGGGGACCCGACGACGCCGGCGAACGACCGGCCGAACTGACGGGATCGTCGATCCCGGAGGAGGAACCCCCTCGATCGCGACCCGTCACCGTACCGGGCGAAGGTAAACGAGCGAGAACGGAACGTTAATGCGGCGCCCCGGGCGAACTGGAGACAAGAGATGATCCCGCTCCAGATCGTCGACAGCTTCCTGCTCCCGTACAACGTCGGACAGGCGCTGCTGCTCGGGTTCGTGCTGACGACGCTCGCCACGCTGCCGGTCTCGCGGAAAGCGATGGCGCTCAACACGATGCTGTTCGGCGTCATATTCCTGCTCACGCCGCAGTCGCTCGTTCCGGTCCACTACCTCTTCCTCGGCATCGTGCTGGTCGTCGTCGGACCGCTCGTGTTCGTCACCGCGCGTCGGTAACCCCGCGCCTGCGGCCGGCTCTCGCGTCACGTCTCGCTCGCGACCGAAACGGAGCGGCAGACGCTCGCCCCGAACGTCATCCTTTTGCCCGCCGCGCCGGACCGACGCGGCATGGTAACCGCGCGCGCGCCGGCAACCAGCGCGAACCTCGGGAGCGGCTTCGACACCTTCGGCGTCGCGCTCTCGCACCCCGCAGACACCGTCTCGGTGGAACGCGCCGCCGAGACGACCATCGAGGTGACCGGCGCGGGCGCGGAGTTCATTCCGACGGACCCGGAGAAAAACGTCGTCGGCGCCGTCGCCGACGCGCTCGAGGCGCCCGCCCACATCCACATCGACAAGGGCGTGCGTCCATCCTCGGGGCTGGGGTCCTCCGCCGCGTCGGCCGCCGCCGCCGCGGTCGCGCTCAACGAGCTGTATGACCGGGGCTACAGCCGTCACGACCTGGTTTCCGTCGCCGCCGAGGGCGAGGCAGTCGTCTCCGGGGAGGCACACGCCGACAACGTCGCTCCGGCGCTGCTCGGGGGGTTCACCATCGTCCGCAGCGACGACGGCGCGACGAGCGTCGACGCGGACCTGTCGCTGGTCGCGTGTCTCCCGGAGGTGGTGGTCTCCACGCGCGACGCCCGCGAGGTCGTCCCCGACTCCGTGTCGATGGCCGATCACGTCGAGACGGTCGGCAACGCCGCGACGCTGACGGCCGGGATGTGCCGGTCGGACCCCGAGTTGGTCGGCCGCGGGCTCGACGACCCCGTGGTGACCCCGGCGCGCGCGAAGCTGATCACCGGCTACGCGGACGTCAGGGAAGCCGCACTGGCTGCCGGCGCGACGGGCGTCACCGTCAGCGGCGCCGGCCCGAGCGTGCTCGCGGTGTGTCGGCCGGATGACCGTCGGTCGGTCGCGGCGGCGATGGTCGAGGGGTTCGCCGACGCCGGCGTCGGCGCGCGCGCCTACCAGACCGCCGTCGGCGACGGCGCGACGGTGCTGTAGCTACCGCGGTCACTCGTGGCGCTCGCGGTCGCTCGATGCCCACGCTGTACTCGCCGCCCCGGTGGTCACTCCAGTGCGCGTTCGGCGAACCGCTCCCTGATCTCCGGCTCCGGGATCTCACAGGCGTCCCTCCTCCCGAACACGTCGTATCGGTACTCGGCGATCAGATCGTAGGCGGCATCCCGAAGCCGACGCGGTACGACCCGAAGCGCCCACAGCAGGTGCCACGGCGGGTCGAGCCGCCGTGCGATTCGCAACGCCGCGGCCGATTTCCGGTGCGTACCGTCGGCGTCGACGAGGACGATCGAATCGTGGTCGGTCGTCGGCAGGCCGTGGCGCTCCAGAAGTGCCTGCCCGACCGACGAGTCCAGCGGCGCGAACCGGAAGACGCCGGCGTCGTCGTGGCGCACGAGAAACCGGATCGCCCCGTGACAGAGGTTGCAGACGCCGTCGAAGAGGACCACGGGGTGACGATCGGGGTCCACGTCCGCGAGGGGATCCGCGTCGGCGTCCGCGTTCGCGTCGGCATCGGTGTCCGCGTCTTCGCCGGGGCCCGGACCCGCGTGCGCATCGGACATGGCGGTCGCTACGGTGCCCGCCGGTTTCAACGTCGCGGCGGCGACACGAGTGTGACTGTGGCTGACAGGCGACACGGCCCGCGCGCTCCGCGGGACGGCGTGTCGCGCACCCGCGTGCGCCCCGCGGCCGGCTTCAGGTCACGACGGTCGCGCGGCTCTGGTTCCGGTATCGGATAAAAACGTTCGTGCGAGCGGAGGGACGGTGGGATCGGCTCGGAGTCAGACGCCGCGGCCCTGGAGCTTCTCCTCCTCGGGCATCGTCTCGTTGGCCTGACCCTTCATGCCGGCGCCGATGCCCTTCGCGATCTCCGTGAGCGTCTCGGGGTCGTCGTAGTTGTTGACGGCCTGGACGATCGCCTCGCCCATCTTGCTGGGGTCCTCTGCGCCGAAAATGCCCGAGCCGACGAAGATGCCGTCGCAGCCGTGCTGCATCATGAGCGCGGCGTCGGCCGGCGTCGCGATGCCGCCGGCGGCGAAGTTGACGACCGGAAGGCGACCCATGTCGGCCGTCTCGTGGACGAGTTCGCGGGGCGCCTCGTTCTCCCGGGCCCACTCGTCGCGCTCCTCGTAGTTCATGCCCGAGAGCTTGCGGATCGAACGCTGGATGGAGCGCTGGTGGGTGACCGCCTGGTTCACGTCGCCGGTGCCGGCTTCGCCCTTCGTGCGGATCATCGCCGCGCCCTCGTCGATACGGCGCAGCGCCTCCCCCAGGTTTCGGGCGCCGCAGACGAACGGCGCGGTGAACTCGCGCTTGTCGATGTGGTAGCGCTCGTCGGCCGTGGTGAGCACCTCGGACTCGTCGAGCATGTCGGCGCCGGCGGCCTCGAGGATCTGCGCCTCGGCGGTGTGACCGATGCGGCACTTGCCCATCACGGGGATCGACACCTCGTCGATCACCTCCTCCAGTTTGCCCGGGTCGGCCATCCGCGCGACGCCGCCGCGCTTGCGGATGTCGGCGGGGACGGATTCGAGGTGCATCACGGCGACCGCGCCGGCGTCCTCGGCGATGCGGGCCTGCTCGCGGCTGACCACGTCCATGATCACGCCGCCCTTCTGCATCCGCGCGAACCCGCGCTTGACCAGGTCGGTCCCGCGCTTGAGTTCCTCCAGATCGGTCTCCTCGGTCATGTATCCTCATTCGGGTGTGCGTACGTAACGGTTGTCCTTCCCGGGACGAGGGGCGCCCGACGGCGTCGCCTCCGTGGTCGCCGGGCATCGTGTACCGGAGCGCGGTGGGAACGGCGGGACGGGGAAGTCGTGACCACTCAGGCGTCGGCGTCGAGCGCCTGGTCGATCCGTCGTTCTACCTGCGGCAAGCGCCGCTCAACGAGCGCCGGGAGTCGTCCGGGAAGGTCGTCGCGGTTCCGTTCGAGCGCGTCGGTCAGCGCCTCGGTCCGCTGTCTGAGCCCGCGCAGGCGGTTGTCGGCGCCTTCGGCGTTCCCGGCCCGTGCCGCCTCGTTCGCGCGCTTCGCGGCCGTCGTCGTCGCCTCCAGCGCCCGCAGGAGGCCGGTGAGGCCGCCGGGACCGCCGCCGGCGCCCCCGCCGTTTCCGCCCCCGTTGCCGTTTCCGGTGCCGTCGTCGTCATCGTCGTCGTCTCCGCCGGCCGCCTCCGCTGCTGCCGCCAGCACGTCGTCGACGACATCGGCGGCGTCCCCCGCCTGCTCGGCGGTGCTGTCGGGCACGCCGACCTCGTCGATGCCCTCGGCGTCGCCGTCCTCGAAGACCGCCGCCTGTGCCGTGGTTTCCGTGAGGACGGTGAGCAGGAACGACGTGAGCGACGCCTTCCCGGTCCGCGCCTCCCGGATCGTCGCCGTCGACTGGTCGGCCGCGGGGTTCACCCGAAAGGCGCCGACCGCACCCTCCTCGTCTTCGACCTCGGCGGTGTAGGCGCCCGCGCGGTGGGCGTACACCGCGACGCCGCGGTCGCCTCCCTCGGCCGCGTCCGCGCTGCCGGTGGGCGTTCCCGTCTCGGTGCTCCCGGCCTCGCCGCCCTCGCCGCCGCCCGCGGCGCTCGGCGGAAGCCCCTCGTACACCGACCCGGCGAAGTCGTCCTCGACGGCGACGCGGCTGACGCCGGGAGCGTCCGCGGGCGGGGCCGCCCGCACCTTCACCGCGTCCTCGTTGGGCGCGACGACCACGTCGCCGTCGACGCCGGCGGTCGTCGGCTCGCCGTCCTCCTCGTGTGCGAGGCCCTGACTGAACGGCGCGACGCCCGCGCCGTTGACGGTGAGGGTGTGCTCGCCCTCGGGCACGTCCCGGAGGGCCACGACGCCGTTGAACGTCGGCACCGCCTCCGGATCGGATTCGAGGAGCGCGACCCCCTCGACGGTCGGCTCCGTCGTGTCGACGCCGTTGCTTCCCGGCGCGTCGTCGCTGGCGGTCGCCTCCCGCAGCAGACCGACCACGTCGCCCGCGAGACCCGTCACGTCCACGTCGAAGCGCTCCGAGAGCGCCGACCGGTGACGGGGGTCGGTCACGTCGGCGATCGGGTCGGCGAACCGGGGCTGTTCCCGGGGCGTTCCCACCGTCGTGAGGTGGGAGGCGATCGCGTCCTCCGCGAAGGAGGGGACGGAGAACTCGAAGCTCAACTGCGGGCCGTCGTAGGTCTCGATGTCGAGGTCGGCCATCGGTTCGAGCGCGTAGTCGTAGTCCGCCTCCGCGACGCCCTCGGCGTCCTCGAACGCGAACATGAGCCCCGTCTCCCGGAGTGGGAGGTCGTCGGGCGGGGAGGGGATCCCCGAGAACGATCCGACGGTCATCCCCTCGGGCACGAGGTGCTCCCGAGTGACGTTCGGCAGCTCGGGGTGCTCGTACACCGGCGCGTCGTCGAGTTCCGGCACCGCGAACGGGAGTCGATATCCCTCCCCGCGGGGCAGCCCGTAGGCCGCGGGGATGTCCGAGGGCGCCAGCGGCCCGTTGGAGATGTCGGGGATGTCCGTCGAGATCGGCAACCGCTCGAACTCCGCGGGCGTCTCGTTGACCCCCAACGCCGAGGAGTGGCTCCCCACCTCGGCGATGACGCTCGCGCGCTCGGTTTCGGGGTCGAGGAACTCGTTGTTCGGCACCTTTCGGGAGTGTGAGGACGCGACGAACAGCGTCGGGTCGCCGGTGTCGGGGTCGCCCGACTCCTCCCCCACGTCGAGGAACACGTGCAGCACCTCCCAGTCGTGCCAGTGGAAGTTGACCGAGAACTGGTCGAACGCCGAGTAGAACCAGTACTGGACGACGGTCAGGTCGGTGTCGGGGTAGCGAACGGCGTTGTAGAAGGCCGTGCGGTTCGGCGGCTCGCCGCCCGGGTCGTACTCGCCGGCGTAGCCGTCGAACGCCGCGAAGCCGTCCAGCGTGGAGCCGTCGCCCTCGAGGTACTCGCGGGGGTCCGTCGGGAACCAGCGCTCGCCGACGCCGAAGTACAGGTCCGGGGCGTGTGCCTCCGCGAGCGCCCGCGCGCGGTCGCCCTCGACGGGCTCGCTCTCGGGGGCGTCGTCGCCGCCGAGAACGCCCGAACAGCCCGCCAGCGTCGCGGCGCCGCCGGCGCCGACGGCGGCGATCACGTCCCGCCGCGTGGGATCGATCCCGCCGTGGGCGTCGTTGTCGGGTCCCCGCATCACCGGGTCACTCCCCGCCGTGGGTCACGCCACGCATCATCGCACGAACGTCCTCGGCCTGTCCCGACAGCCGCGTCGGGTACGCGCCGACGGTGACGACGAAGTCCTCTCCCGCGCGGACGGCCTCCGAGACGTGGAGCCGGACCTCCGTCGTGACTCCCTCCGCGATCGTCGCGTCGGCGGTGAACAGCCCGACGGTCGTGTCGGTTCCGAGCACCTCCACCGTCTCCTCGCCGTCGGACTGGAGGTCGTCGATCCCCTCGTACTGGGTGAGCATCCGCCGGGCGAGCTCGCGCGTGCTCAACTCGGCGATGGGGTTGAGGGTCCGCCCGGCGATGTCCACCGCCGGCGTCGAGAACGCGGTGAACAGCGACGCGCGGATGCGTTCGCCGAGCACCTCGGCGGCCTTGTCGTACTGCGCGACCTGGTTCGTCACGACGACCTCTCGGGTCTGGCCGGCGACGGTGAACTCGCGGGTGATCTCCATGGGCTCGATCCGGTGCTCCTCGAACCCGGTCGACTCCAGCGTCGCGTCCGGGACGGAGGCGACGCTCGCGGAGAACTCGGCGGGCTCGGAGCCGGTGATGACGCCGAGACAGCCGCTGGTCGCGATCGCGGTCCCCGCCGCGAGCGCTCCGCCGGTCGCGCGAAGGAACTCCCGTCTGCGTACCTCTCGTGACATGCCCGCCACGTGGACGGCTAACGGTATCAGTTTCGTGGTTGCCGCACGGCGGTGGCCCGGCCCACGAGGACGGCCGCGTCACAGCCCCACACGGACGAACGACGCGGTATCGCACCGCTTTTGCCGCTCGGGCGAAAAGGACACTTACTGAATGATCTCGAAGGGCTGTGAACAGTGCGCCAAAGGGGGGAAGATGGTGCTGTTCGTCTACGGCTACTGCGACCAGCGCGACTGTTTCTACTGCCCGCTGGGGGAGAACCGCAAGAACGTCACCGACGTGTACGCCAACGAGCGCCTCGTCGAGTCCGACGAGGACGTGATCGAGGAGGCCAAGCGGATGTCGGCGCTGGGCACCTCCATCACCGGCGGCGAACCGCAGGAGGCGATGGGGAAGACGACGCGCTATCTCCGCCTGCTCAAGGAGGAGTTCGGCGAGGATCACCACACCCACCTCTACACGGGGATCCCCGGCGGTCGCGAGAACATGCGCCGGCTCTCGGAGGCCGGCCTCGACGAGATCCGCTTTCACCCGCCCGTTCAGCAGTGGGGCGACCTCCACGGCACCGAGTGGGAGGACATCCTCTACGTCGCCCGCGAGGAGGGGCTGACGCCGGCGTTCGAGATCCCCGGCATCCGCGCCGAGGAGGAGTTCCTGGAGTTCCTCGACGAGGGGGCCGCGGACTTCTGTAACGTCAACGAGTTCGAGATGTCCGACGGAAACTACCGCCGGATGCAGGAGCAGGGCTTCGAGCTACAGGAGGGTCACATGTCCGCCGTCGACGGCTCGAAGGAGGAGATCCTCGACGTGATGGGCGACCACGAGAAGGTGTACTTCTGCACGTCCGTGTTCAAGGACGCCGCACAGCACCGCAACCGCCTCAAGCGGATGGCGCGCAACCTCCGCCGCCCGTTCGACGAGGTGACGGACGACGGCACGCTCGTGTACGGGAAGACGTATGCCGACCCCGAGCGGTTCGAGTCGCTGGAGGTCCCCGAGGAGTTCTACACCGTCAAAAGCGATCACGTCGAGGTTGCGTGGTGGCTTTTGGAGGAGATGATCGAGGAGGGCGACCTCGACGAGGGCGAGGTCGTCGAGCAGTACCCCACCTACGACGGCACGGTCGTCGAGCGAACGCCGCTGGCGTGACCGCTCCGTCGTCCGGGTGAGCGCGACGAGCCGCAGGTCGACGGGTGGCGGTTGAAGCGGCGGGACGAACCTTCAGGTGGACAACCGTCCCGTAGGGAACGTCCGCCGGTCACACCCCGTCTTTCCGGGTGCAAAAGAGGACCGGACGGTCCGTTCCGAGGACGACCTCCTGGGAGACGCTCCCGAAGAGCGCCTTCCCGGCCTTCGAGCGCTTGCGTCCGGCGATACTGATCACGTCCACGTCCAGTTCGTCGGCGGCCTCGATGATCGATCGCGAGGGGGTTCCGCTCGTCTCGTGGTACTCGACGGCGATCCCGGCGTCCTCGAGGATCGTAGCCGCGTGTCGGACGGCGCCGATCTGCCCGACCGACGCGCCCTCGACGTTATCAGTGAAGTCGTGTAGCAGGTGCGCGGTCGTGTCCTCCGCGTCGAACAGGTCCCGAACCGTCTCCGCCTGGGCGACCGCGCGGTCGTCGTTCTCGTCGATGGCGAGGAGGACGTGGTTCATACGTACCAATTGATAGTGAAAGAACAAATGCGTATGGGTGGTTCCGGGGGGCAGCACGCGCGCCGTCGCTACCGCTAGTCGGGTCCCTACTCCCCGAGCGTCACCGCCTCGTCGGCGCTCCGGCGGAGCGCGTCCGACCGTCCGTAGCTCCCCGGCGCGATCGCGAGCGTCCGCAGGCCGTACTCGTTGGCGACCTCCAGCGCCGGCTTGAAGTCGGTGTCGCGGGAGGCGACCGCGACCGTGGCCGCGCGCCGCTCGGCGGCGAACGACGCCACGTCGACGGCGAGCTTCACGTCCACGTCGCCGCTGGTGGTGACCACCTGAAACCCGTTGGCTTCGGCGGCCTGGATCAGCCCCGGGGTCGCGTGCTCGTCGAGGTACAGCCGCGCCGTGACGAGGTCGCCGTCGGCCTCCGCGGCCGCGCGCAGGTCCGCCAGGTCCACGTCGAACTCCTCGCGGAACACGTTCGGCCCGTCGACGAACAGCGCGACCCCGCGGGGTCTCGCGAGCCCCCCGCCGGCGTCGCGCCACGGCCCGTGCGGCCCCGATGTCGCCCCGTCGCGGCCGCCGTCACGGTCGCGTCCGGCGTCGCCGTCCCGCGGGTCGGGGGTCCCGTCCCCCGTTGACGGCCCCCCGCGTCTCCCCAGGAGCCGTTCGATCAGTCCCATGCTCGCGGGTGCGGGTGCCGGCCGATACGCGTTCCGGTTCGTCACCCCCTATTTGAGCCTTTTCTTCACGCGGGATAGAAGTAATTCTAATCCGGCCGGTTCGTTGTCGGGTTCGGCCGCGAGACGGGCTCTCCTGCCCGCCCCAGCCGACCGTGAGAAGCCACTCACGTGTCGTTTATTCGAGTTAAAATTCCCGATTCTATATATTATATTTGGATAGACTACAGTAGAATTAAGTGGTGGACCTCCGCCTGTGGTGTCGTCGCATGACAGACAACACCGAACGTGTCGACACGATGCGTCGTGGGTTCCTGAAGCTGGCCGGCGCGGCGGCCGGCGCGGCCGCCTTCGGAGGGGTCGCCTCCGCCCGGAAGGGTCGTTCGCCCGGTCCGAAGGAGGACGAGATCCTCGTCGGCGTCTCCGTCACGGCCGACGACATCGAGGGCGAGGTCGCCCAGTACGTGCCCGGCAACGCCGAGGTCGTCCACAGCAACGAGACGCTCAGCTACGTAGCCGTGAAGTTCCCCGAGGAGGCCGCCGACGTGGCCCGGGAGAACTTCATCGAGGCGATCACGAAGAAGGAGAAAATCAAGTACGCGGAGCGAAACGCGACGCTGGAGACGCAGCTGTCGCCGAACGACCCGCAGTTCTCCAGCCAGTACGCGCCCCAGCAGGTGAACTCCGACGACGCGTGGGACACGACGCTCGGCGACTCGTCGGTCACCGTCGCCGTCGTCGACACCGGCGCGCAGTACGACCACCCGGACCTCGCGGGCAACTACGCGTCGAACCCCGGCTACGACTTCGCCGACGGCGACTCGGACCCGGCTCCCGACGCGCCGAGCGACGAGTACCACGGCACGCACGTCTCCGGCTGTGCGGCCGCTGTCGTCGACAACGGCACGGGTGTCGCCGGGCAGGGGAACTCCACCCTGATCAACGGGCGCTCGCTCGACGAGTCCGGCTCCGGCTCGACCGCCGACATCGCCGACGCGATCCAGTGGGCGGCCGACCAGGGCGCGGACGTGATCAACCTCAGCCTCGGCGGCGGGGGCTACACGGACACGATGAAGAACGCCGTCAGCTACGCCGACGACAACGGCGTGCTCGTGATCGCCGCCGCCGGCAACAGCGGGACGTCGTCGGTGAGCTACCCCGCGGCCTACAGCGAGTGCGTGGCCGTTTCGGCGGTCGACTCGAACGAGAACCTCGCGTCGTTCTCGCAGTACGGCGACAGCGTCGAGCTCTGTGCGCCGGGCGTGAACGTCCTCTCGACGACGACGGAGGCGCGCGGCTCCTACGAGGAGCTGTCGGGCACCTCGATGGCGACGCCCGTAACCTCCGGCGTCGCCGGGCTCACGCTCGCGGCGTGGCCGGACCTGACGAACCTCCAGTTGCGCGATCACCTGAAGGCGACCGCGGCCGACATCGGCCTCTCCGCGGACGAGCAGGGCAGCGGCCAGGTCGACGCCCTCGCGGCCGTCACGACCGACCCGGCCGACTCGGGCGGCGGCGACGATGGAGGCGACGACGGCGGTGACGGGGGAAGCGGCGACTCGACGACCGGATCGGTCGACGGGAGCCTCTCGGGCTACTGGGACTACGACGACTACACGTGGTCGTGGAACTACTCCCCGCCGAGCCGTGTCGTGGTCGAACTCGACGGACCCGCGGACGCCGACTTCGACCTCTACGTCAACACCGGCACGACACGGAACGCCTCGCCCGGCGACTACGACTACGCGTCGCGCTCGACGGACAGCCAGGAGTCGATCACCGTCGACGACCCCGACACGTCCACCGAAATGCAGGTCGACGTCGACTCCTACAGCGGGTCGGGCAGCTACACGCTGACGATCACGGAGTACCAGTAGACCCGGCGGACGAGTTCACGGGATCGGCGGGGAGCGACGGCCCCGAGGGCCGCCGCGGACGTCGGGGAGGGAAACCGACATACCCGCCCCCCGCGATCGTACGGGCATGAGCAACTGGACCGACGCCATCGTCGGCGAGCGGATGACCGTCGACCGCGAGTTCAACGACCGGATCCGCCAGTCGGAGTTCTCGAACCAGGAGTGGGGGCTGATCATGACGGCCGTCGAGTTCGAGATCGAGGACGCCGAAGACCCCGAAGACGCCCGGATCGTCGCCGACACGTCGAAGCTGCCACAGATCATGCCCGAGCTCGACAACGTCTCGAAGCAGATGGGCGCGATGGGCGGACCCGACCCGGACGGGGACTCCTCGGGCGGCCCGTTCGGCGACATCGTCTCCGACATCAAGGACGCGCTCCTGGGCGCCGGCGGCGGCGGGGGGGTCGACAAACAGAAGCTCGAGGCCGCCGAGCGCCTCACGCAGGAGTACGCCGACGAGCTCCAGCGACACCTCGAATCGAAGGGGAAGTTCGAGCAGGTCCGGCTGGCGTATCAGGAGTAAACAGCGGCGACGCCCACGGAGGGAACCCGGGCGCGTCGCGTCAGTCGTACACGTCCTCGGCGTCGTCGAGCGGGAGCGACAGCGCCGACTCCTCGACGGACTCGGCGCTCGTCGTCACCTCCAGCGAGGCGTCACAGTCGGGGCACGGGACCGCGACGACGAACGCGATCCCGGGGTCGGTCGACTCGATCCGCAACACCTCGGCGTCCGACTGGTAGAGGTACTCGGCGTCGAGGTCGTGCGGGCACTCCTCGGGGTCGAGTGCTGCCTCGGACATGGCCGCACGGACCTACGCCGTCGAGAGAAGTGAACCTGTTGCCCGGGGTCGGTCGGAAGGCCAGTCCCGGTCGCGTCCTCCCCGGTCGCGTCCTCCCCGGTCGCGCCGTCGTCCGCCCGCTCAGAGCCGGGCCAGCACCGCGTCGGTCACCTCGCGGGTCGTCGCCTCGCCGCCCAGATCGGGCGTTCGTGGCCCGTCCGAGAGGACGCTCTCGACGGCCGACCGAATCTGCGCGCCGGCGTCGTCGTCGCCGAGCGACTCGACGAGCATCGCCGCCGAGAGGATCGTCGCCGACGGGTTCGCGACCCCCTCGCCCGCGATGTCGGGCGCGGTGCCGTGGACCGGCTCGAACAGTCCGCGCTCGGGGCCGACGTTCGCGGAGGGGAGCAGCCCGAGTCCACCAACGAGACCGGCCGCGAGATCCGAGAGCACGTCGCCCGCGAGGTTGGGGCAGACGATCACGTCGAACTGCTCGGGGTCGAGACACACCCGCGTCGCGAACGCGTCCATGAGGACGGTGTCGGCGTCGACGCCCGCGGCCTCCGCCTCCGCGAGCACCGTGTCGCGGAACAGCCCGTCGGTCTCGCGCATCACGTTCGCCTTGTGCGCGACGGTGAAGCCGTCCTTCCCGCGCTCTCCGACGTACTCGCAGGCGAATTCGCCGAGGCGCCGTGAGGCGGTCTCGGTGACGACGCGCGTCAGCGTCGACACGTCGTCGGTGAGGCGGTCCTCGTGACCGGCGTACACGCCCTCGGTGTTCTCCCGGAGGAAGACCAGATCCGTCTCCGGCCGCAGCGCGTCGACGCCGGGATACGCCCGCGCGGGACGGACGTTGACGAACGAGCCGACGGCCTCGCGAAGCGGGAGGATCACGTCCGCGGCGGACTCGCCCGCGGCACCGAACAGCGTCGCATCCGCGCTGGCGGCGAGTTCGTACGTCTCCGCGGGCAGCGCCTCGCCCGTCTCGTCGAGCGTCGCGTCGCCCGCCTCGGCCTCGGCGAACGCGTAGTCGCCGACGGCGTCCAGCACCTCGACGGCCGCGGGGACGACCTCGCGGCCGATGCCGTCGCCCTCGATCACCGCGATCTCGGGGACCTCAGTCATCGGTGTACGGGAGGCTGTCGTTGACTTCCTTCGCGCGGTCGAGGTTCGTCCGCATCACGGCGGTCGTGTCCCAGATACCCTCCAAGAGCGCCTCGCGCATCGCGTCGGGCACGTCGCCATCGACGGTCTTCCCGTCGTAGCGGACGGTCTCCGCGCGCACGTCGACCTCGATGCCGGCGTCGGGATTCGCCTCGATGAAGTCCTGGAGGTCGACGGCGTCCTCGTGGTCGACGGCGAGCGTCGCGATCCCCAGCGACTTGCAGTTGTCCTGGAAGATCTCCGCGAACGACTCGCCGACGATGGCCTCGACGCCCCAGCGCATCAGTCCCTGCGGTGCGTGCTCCCGGGAGGAGCCGCAGCCGAAGTTGTCGTTGACCGCGAGGACGTTCGCGCCCTGGTACTCGTTGAACGGGTGGTCGTTCAACTCGCCGTCGGCGTCGCGACGCTGGTCGTAGAAGGCGTACTCGCCCATGTCGTCGAACGTGACCGCCTTCAGGAACCGCGCGGGGAGGATCTGGTCGGTGTCGATGTCGTCGCCGCGGAGCGGCACGCCGGTGCCGGCGACCCGACGGATCGCGGGCACTGCGGCGCCGTCCCCGTCGTCGCTCATGCGTCCACCTCCGCGTCGGCGTCGGCATCGGGGTCCCCGACGGACTCGGCCACGTCGAACTCGCGCACGTCGGTGACGGCGCCCTCGACGGCCGCGGCCGCGACCATCGCCGGCGACATCAGGTGGGTGCGCCCCTCGGTGCTCCCCTGGCGGCCAACGTAGTTGCGGTTCGAGGAGGACGCACAGACCTCGTCGCCCTCCAGCGCGTCGTCGTTCATCGCCAGACACATCGAACAGCCGGCCTCGCGCCACTGGAAGCCGGCGTCCTTGAACACCTGATCGATGCCCTCGGCCTCCAGTTTGCGCTTGACGGTACCCGAACCGGGAACGGCGAGCGCGCGCACGTCGTCGGCGACCTCGCGGCCCTTCAGGACGCGGGCGGCCTCGCGGAAGTCCGCGACGCGGCCGTTCGTGCACGTGCCGAGGAACGCCACGTCGACCTCGTGTCCCTCCATCGTCTCTCCCGGCGTGACCTCGGTGTGATCCTGTGCCGATTCGGCGGCCTCGGGATCGCGCGTCTCGTCGGGGGCCGGGACGGGCTCGTCGACGCCCACGACCTGCTCTGGGTTGGTGCCCCAGGACACCTGCGGCGCGAGGTCGTCGGCGTCGACCTCGACCCAGTCGTCGTACTGGGCGTCCTCGTCCGAGCGGATCGACTCCCAGTACTCCTTGCGCTCCTCGAACTCGTCACCCTCGGGCGCGAACTCGCGGCCCCGGAGGTACTCGTAAGTCGTCTCGTCGGGGTTGATGTAGCCCGCGCGGGCGCCGCCCTCGATGGACATGTTGCACACCGCGAGCCGTCCCTCCATGTCGAGGCTCCGGATGGCTTCCCCGCCGTACTCGTACACGTGGCCGACGCCGCCGTCGACGCCGAGTTCACGGATCACGTGGAGGATGACGTCCTTCGCGCCGACGCCGTCGCCGAGTTCGCCGGTGACCTCGACGCGGCGGACGGCCTTCTTGTCCGCGGAGATGGAGCCGGTGGCGAACACGTCGCGGATCTGGCTGGTGCCGATCCCCATCCCGATGGCGCCGAAGGCGCCGTGGGTGGAGGTGTGGCTGTCGCCGCAGACGACGGTCATGCCCGGCTGGACGAAGCCCAGCTCCGGGCCGACGACGTGGGCGATGCCCTGCCGGTCGTCGTCGAGGCCGAAAAAGCGGATGCCCGCCTCCTCGGTGTTGTGCTCGAGATGCGTGAGCATCTCCTCGGCGCGCTCGTCCGCGAGGGGGCGCTCGCGCCCCTCGGGGTCGGTCGGGACGATGTGGTCGGTCGTGGCGACGGTGCGGTCGGGGAACGCGACCGCCATGTCGCGCTCGCGCAGCATGCCGAACGCCTGCGGGCTGGTCACCTCGTGGACGAGGTGGAGGCCGATGAACAGCTGGTCCTGTCCGTTCGGCAGGTCGGCGACCTTGTGGCGCTCCCAGACCTTGTCGTACAGCGTGCCCCGACTCATCGGCGTACGTCCCTCGGGTCGTCGCTGGCGCGCGCGAAGCCGCGCGACCACACGTCGTTCGGTTCGGGGTAGGGCGCGGTGTGGTCCACGTCGGCGATGGTGTCGCTGGAGCGACCGTCGCCGGCGCGGCCGTCGCCTGTGCGGTCACCGTCGGTCGCGGCGACTCGGTCGCGCTCCTCAGTCATCGGCGCGCACCTCGGCCTGTTCGGGTTCCTCGTCCTCCTCGCTCGCCTCGTCGGCGTCCCACGCGAACAGCGCGCGCAGGTCCTCGCCGACGTCCTCGATGTCGTGGTTCTTCTCGGCCTCGCGAAGCTGCGTGTAGGAGGGGCGTCCGGCCTGGTTCTCGGCGATCCACTCGCGGGCGAAGGTGCCGTCCTGCACCGCCTCCAGCACCTCCTCCATGTTCTCGCGGGCGTGCTCGTCGACGACCTCGTCGCCCTTGACGAGTCCGCCGTACTCCGCCGTGTCGGAGACGGAGTCCCACATCTCGCCGAGCCCGCCCTCGTACATCAGGTCGACGATGAGCTTCAGCTCGTTCAGGCACTCGAAGTACGCCATCTCGCGGGAGTAGCCCGCGTCGACGAGCGTCTCGTACCCCTGCTTCACGAGGGAGGTGACGCCGCCGCACAGCACCGCCTGCTCGCCGAAGAGGTCGGTCTCGGTCTCCTCGCGGAACGTCGTCTCGACGACGCCCGCGCGGGTGCAGCCGATGGCGTGGGCGTACGCCAGCCCTTCCTCGCGGGCCTCGCCCGTCTCGTTCTGATAGACGGCGAGCAGGCCGGGCGTCCCCTCGCCGGCCTCGTAATTGCGCCGCACGAGGTGGCCCGGCGACTTCGGCGCGACCATGGTCACGTCGACGCCGTCCTTGGGGACGATCTGGTTGTAGTGGATGTTGAAGCCGTGCGCGAACTGGAGGGTGTCGCCCGGCTCGATGCCGTCCTCGATCTCCTCGTAGACGGCCGGCTGGACCGTGTCGGGGACGAGCACGGAGACGATGTCCGCCTCGGCGGCGGCGTCGGCGGGCGTCTCGACGCGCAGACCGTCGCTCTCGGCGGCCGCCCGCGAGGAGGAATCCTCGCGCAGCCCGACGATCACGTCGACGCCGGAGTCGTGCAGGTTCTGCGCGTGGGCGTGGCCCTGGCTGCCGTAGCCGAGCACGGCCACGGTCTTGTCGTCGATCTGCGAGCGGTCGGCGTCCTCGTCGTAGTATACCTCGGTGTCGAAGGTGGAATCTGAGTCTGTCATCGTTGTAGTGTGTGTCTGTGTGAAGGGTCTCAGTCGTCGTAGTTGGTGAACTCGTCGTCGTCGGTCGAGCCCGCCGAGTGGCCGGGCTCCTCGCCGGGCGTCGTCGGGGAGTCGCCCCGCTCCAGGGCCGTCTGGCCCGTCCGGGCGATCTCGATGATGCCGAACTGGTCGAACGCGTCGATCGCGTCGTCGATGAGGTTCTCGTCGCCGGTGATCTGCACCGTGATGGTTCGCGGGCCGGCGTCGAGCGTCTCGCCGTCGTACATCGAGGTGATCGCGTGGACCTTGTCGGGCTCCTCACCGCGAACCTTCAGGAGCACGAGCTCGGCGGCGACGGCGTCGTCGCTCAGCTCGCCCACCGCGATGACGGGCGTGAGCTTCGCGAGCTGCTTTTTCGCCTGGTCGATGCCGGCCTCGGTCTCCTCGACGACGAGGGTGATCCGCGAGTGGCCCTCGACGGTCGTCGGGCCGACCGTCAGGCTCTCGATGTTGAACTGGCGCCGGCGGAACAGGCCGGCGGCGCGCGCGAGCACGCCGGGTTCGTCCTCGACGAGCGCCGAGACGGTCGCCCGACGGGTCGGCTCGCCGCCGTCGTCCGGCTCCTTGCGGACGCCGTGTTCGTCGCGGCGGCCCGACGGGTGCGGGCGCTCCTCGGGCGTCGGTCCCGCCAGCCCCGTCTCGGGCGCGTCGCCGCCGGCGGGGCGGGCGTGTTCCGCGATCGGGGAGTCGGCCGGGTGGTCGGTGCCGCCGTCCGTGGCGGCGTGCTCGTCCTCGCCCGTCATAGTTGGTCCTCCGCGAGCGCGAACTGGCCGTTCGCCGCGCCGCTGGCGACCATCGGGTAGACGTTCTCCTCGGGGTCGATGTGGGCGTCGACGACCGAGGGGCCGTCGTAGGCAAGCGCCTCCTCGACGACCGCCTCCACGTCGTCGTACTCGTCGATCCGGAAGCCCTTCGCGCCGAACGCCTCCGCGAGCGTGTCGAACTCCGGCATCCAGTCGTACTGGGAGGCCATGTGGTTGCCCTCGAAGAAGGCGTCCTGCCACTGGCGGACCATCCCGATGTACTCGTTGTTGAGCACGACGACCGTGATGTCGAGGTTCTCGCGGACGGCGACCGACAGCTCCTGGATCGTCATCAGGAACGAGCCGTCGCCCTCGAAGCTGATCACCTCGCGGTCGTCGTCGGCCGCGACGCGCGCGCCGACTGCGGCGGGCAGGCCGTATCCCATCGTTCCGAGCCCGTGGCTGGAGACGAACGTGCGCGGCTCGCGGTACGTCCAGTACTGGGCGGCCCACATCTGGTGTTGGCCGACGCCGGTGGTGACGTACGCGTCGTCGCCGGTGGCGGCGTCGAACGCCTCGACGACGAACTGCGGCTTCACCGGCTCGTCGGGGTCGATGGCGTAGTCCATCGGGTACTCCTCGCGCCACTCGGCGCACTGCTCGCGCCACGCCTCGGTGTCGGGGGCGTCGCCGTAGCCGATGGCGGCGTCGAGCTGGTCGAGCACCGTCCCCGCGTCGCCGACGACCGGGTAGTCGGCGTGGACGTTCTTCGAGATCTCGGCGGGGTCGATGTCGACGTGGACGACCTCGGCCTCGGGGGCGAAGGTGTCGACGCCGCCGGTGAGGCGGTCGTCGAAGCGCGTGCCCACCGCGATCAGGCAGTCGGTGTGGGTGATCGCCATGTTGGCGTAGCCGGTGCCGTGCATGCCGGCCCACGAGAGACAGAGGTCGTCGTCCTCGGGGAAGCTCCCGATGCCCGGCATCGTCGTCACGACCGGGATGCCGAACTCGCGTGCGAACGCCCGGGCCTGCTCGGTCGCGTCGCCCTTGATCACGCCGCCGCCGAACAGGCAGAGGGGACGCTCGGCCGTCTCGATGGCGCGTGCGGCCGCCTCGACCTGCTCCTCGTCGGCCTCGTCGTCGGGCACCGCGCGCTCGGGCGCCGTCGGCTCGCCGACCGGGCGGTCGGTCTCTCCGAAGCTCACGTCCTTCGGGAGGTCGACCAAGGTCGGTCCCGGGCGGCCGGTGTTCGCGAGCGCGAACGCCTCGCCGACCGTGCGGCCGACCTCGTCGGAGTCGCTGGCGAAGTAGTTGTGCTTCGTGATGGGCGCGGTGACGCCGACGGTGTCTGTCTCCTGGAACGCGTCCGAGCCGACCATGTCCGAGGGCACCTGCCCCGTCAGCGCGAGCATCGCGTCCGAGTCCATCGACGCGTCGGCGATGCCCGTGACGAGGTTCGTCGCGCCCGGCCCCGAGGTCGCCAGACAGACGCCCGGGTCGCCGCGGACGATGCCGTAGGCGTCGGCCGCGTGGACGGCCCCCTGCTCGTGGGCCATCGTGATGTGGTGGACGGACGACTCCGAGAGCGCGTCGTACACGGGCATGATCGCACCGCCCTGCACGCCGAAGGCGGTCTCGACGCCCGCGGCCTCGAGCGCGGCGACGACCGCGTTCGCGCCGCTGCCCGGTGCGCGCGTCGCCGCGTCCTCGCGTGCTGCTGCGGCCTCCTCGTCCGTCTGTTCCGGCTGTTCCGCTCGGTCGGTTCGCCCCTCGTCGTCGCCCTCCTCGGGCGACGCGGCGTCGGGGGTCGCTGGCTCGCTCATCGTCGTGTTCCTCCGTCCGTGTGTGTCATTCGTTCGCGGTCGGTGATCGCTGGTCGCTGGTCGGGTTCGGTCGGTACGTGCGTCGGGGTGGGTGTTGTGGGGGCGGTCACGCCCCTACGATACCCGCGACCCCGGCGAGAAGGGCGACGACGCGCTCCGCGGGCGCCGGGCGAACGGCGGTCGGCGCGGATCTCGTCGTCATCTCACCGAGGGTTATCAGCGCGGGCCTCATAACCGTGACGCGGGTGGCAACGATTGCACCCCCGCCGGTCAGACGCGGGCCTCCTGCTCGCGCTCCTCCTCGTCGTCCTCGTCCATCTCCGCGACGCCCTCCTCGCGGGCGAACCGGCGCACGTCGCTCATGGTCACGCGGCCCTCCGCGCCGGCGTCCTTCACCCGGCGGGTGATGGCGCGGACCTCCGACTCCGTCGGGTCGAAGCCGGCGTCGGTCAGCCGCTGGCGGACCGAGTGGGTGCCGGTGTGTTTCCCCATCACCAGCTCGCGGGTCGCGCCGACCATCTCGGGGGTCATCACGCCCGGCTCGAACGTGTCGCTGTTCTCGATGACGCCGGCTGCGTGGATGCCGGACTCGTGGCTGAAGGCGTTGCGCCCGACCACGGGCTTGTTCGGCGGCACCGCGATGTCGCTGGCCTGCTCGACCATGCGCGACACCTCGGTGATCTTCGTCGTGTCGACGCCGGTGTCTGCGTCGTACAGCGACTCGGCGGCCATGACGACCTCCTCTAAGGCGGCGTTGCCGGCGCGCTCGCCGATGCCGTTGACCGACACCTGCATCTGGTCGGCGCCGGCCTCGACGCCGGCCAGCGCGTTCGCGCCAGCCAGCCCGAAGTCGTCGTGGGTGTGCACGTCGATGCCGGCGTCGGTGTGCTCGGCGACGACCTCGATCAGGTCGCCGAAGCGCCGCGGCGTCGCCACCCCGCAGGTGTCGGGGATATTGATCCAGTCGACGCCGACCTCGTCGACGGCCTCGATCACTTCGACCAGGAACGACTCCTGGGTGCGGGTGGCGTCCATCGGGGAGAACATCACCTCCGCGCCGGATCCCTTCGCCGTCTCGACGGCCTCCACCGCCCGCTGTTTTACCTCCTCGCGGGTGGCGTGCATCGAGTCCTCGATCTGCACGTCGCTCGTGGAGACGAACGTGTGGATCATCCCGACCCCCGAGTCGATGGCGGCCTGGATGTCCTTCTCGACCACGCGGGCGAGCCCGCAGACGGTCGTGTCGGTCGACTCCGCGATGTCTTTGACGGCCTCGAACTCCGCGTCGGAGTTGACCGGGAACCCCGCTTCGATGACGGAGACGCCCAGGTCGTCGAGCGCCGCGGCTATCTCACGCTTCTCCTCGTAGTCGAACGACGTGCGCGGCGACTGCTCGCCGTCGCGAAGCGTCGTGTCGAAGATACGGACAGAATCGAACTCGTCAGTTGCACTCAGCGTGCCCTGGAAGAACTCGTTCCGCCGGACTGGTTACCGACGAGTCCTGATTATGGGACATCATCGCATGGGAGAGCAGAACTGATTGTAAAGCGTTGTGGTCGGACAGGTCGCGTCGCCGTCGAGGAACGTTCACGAACGTTCGATCGATGGGATAATCGCAAGAGGGCGTCGACTATGAATCGACCCCGACTCTTAGTATATCCTTATATGCATGGTATTGACGGATGCGTGATCGGCGTCGACTGGCGAACGGGGATTCGGCGCCCCGGTCGATTACGGGTTCGGGGTCCTCGCCGGAACCCTCGGGGTCAGACGGGCGTCGGACCGCGGACCGAACCCTTTTGAAAGCACACGCCGTGAGCGGCGATATGAGCGATTTCGGGCTCGACCTCCGCGACGCCGAGGAGATGATCGAGTCGGAGGGGACGGTGGGGGACGTGGTCCTGGGGGTGCTCGACGGGGAGACCGAGCCCGAGCAGTGGGTGCGCAACGTCGAATACGGCAACGTACTCGTGCTTGCAGTCCAGGGGGACCTGAACGAGCTCGCCAGCGGGTTCGCGCGCCAGATCAACGAGATGGGCGGCGAACTCACACACTTCCGCGGGTTTCTCATCGTCTCGCCGCCGGACGTCGGCATCGACATCGACCGACTGAACTGACACGGGCACGGCGCGGACACTATTCGCCCCGGTATGGGCGGGCTCCCGGACACCGACGCTACCCGGAGAAGCGGTCGGTCTCCGCACCGCACGCCGCACACCGGAGGACGTACACCTCGGCAGCCGGGTCGGCCCCCTCGCCCGTGGCCTCGACTTCGTACTCGCGGTCGGTCTCGGCGCCGCAGGCGGGACACTCCTCGCAGATCACCGCGCCGTCGGCGTCCTTGGGCGCGCCGACCGCGAGGAACCGGCACGGCCCGTCGCCGACGGCGACCGCCCGGTTGGGCCCGTCAGCGGGGACGAAGAACGCCTCGTCGGCGCCGACGCGGTACGTGCGGGCGGGCGTCTCGATCTCCAGCTCCCCGGCGATCACGTAGAACAGCTCCTCGTGATCGGGGTGACGGTGGTACCCCCACGGCACCCGCTCGCCGGGATCGGCCTCGTAGTAGTTGCAGCCGAACAGCGACGCCCCGACCGCCTCGTCCAACTCGCGTTTCGCGCGCGTCGGGTTCGGCGTGTTCGGCACGTCGTCGACCGCGACGTGGCGGTAGCCGTGGTCCGCAGCCTCGGAGGCTTCGTCGTCGTACGTGTCGTCGTAAGCGTCGCCGTCTTCGTTGCTGTCGCCGTTGTCGTCGCCGCCAGCGCCGCCGGGGCGTTCCTCGTTCACGACACGTCCTCCGCGGCCGCAGCCCCGTCGGCCGGCAGCAACACGAGGTGATGGCCGTCGGGGTCGTACAGCTCGACCGAGCCGTCGGGCGACTCCCGGACCGTCACCGAGGGGAGGTCGCCGTAGGCGTGGTCGGCGACCGCCGCGGGCTCGCGCACCCGGACGGCGAGGTCGACGTGGACGCCGCCCCGCGCGCCCGCGAGCCCCAACTGCGGCTCCCACAGCTCCACGTCGAACTGTCGCTCGGCGCCCGATGGCCCGCGCATCCGGACCCTTCGGCGTTCGTCGCCGCGGTCGACCGCCGAGAACCCCAGCGCGGACCAGCAGTCGCTCGCGAGGTCGACGTTCGCCACTTCCAGCACCACCTCGAAGATCCCGACCAATCCCGCGCCGGTTCCGTCGGGGGCGGTGCCGCCGATCTCCGGGGCGTGGCCGTCGGCGTCCTCCAGATACAGCGAGCGAAAGGAGCCGAAGTCCATCTCGGGGGCCTCCAGGAACCGAGCGCGCCACGCGGGGTACTCGCGGCCGGGCGTCTCGAACGCGAAGTGAGTGTGGAGGCCGCCGCGCGGGACCGAGTCGGGGCGCCTGAGGACGAACTCGGTGCCGCCCACGTCGAAGGCGCATTCGGTCTCGGTTCGCCGGGTCGGGACGAGGCCGAACGTGTCGGCGTACCACGCCGCCGCGCGCCCGAGGTCGGTCACCTCCAGCGCCAGCGACGCCAGGGCCGGGCGCGGCTGCGTCGTCGCGGGTCGCGTCGTCATCTCGTCCGCCCTTCCGGCGGCACCCCACTTAAGCCCGCGGCGCCCGTTTCGTCCCCCGATGGCGATGAAAGGTTCCGGCGACGCCGATCTCGCCGTGATCGACGAGTTCGACGACGGCGTTGGGTGGATCGCCTATCCCGGGGAGACGATGGAGCGGGCGAGCCACGCACTATCTGTCGACGGCGACCTGTGGGTGCTCGATCCCGTGGACGCCGACGGCGTCGACGACCTCCTCGCGGATCTGGACGGCGAGGTCGCGGGGACGGTCGTCTGCCTCGACCGCCACAAGCGCGACGCCGCTGTGATCGCGCGCCGCCACGACGTGCCCGTGTACGTGCCCGACTGGATGACCGGCGTCGCGACGAAGCTCGACGCGCCCGTCGAGCGGTTCGGGCGCAGGCTGGGCGGGCTCCGGGCGATCACGGTCCGCGACTCGTCGATCCCGCCATGGCAGGAGGTCGGGCTGTACGACGAGGACGGCGGGACGCTGTACGTCCCGGAAGCGGTCGGGACCTCCTCGTACATGCGGACAGGGTCCGAGCAACTGGGCGTCCACCCGATGCTACGGCTGTTCCCACCGCGGCGCGCGCTCGGAGGGATCGATCCCGAGCGAGTGCTGTGCGGTCACGGCGCCGGCGTCATGGAGGACGGCGGGCGGGCGCTCGCGGCCGCACTCGACGGCTCTCGCAGGAACGCGCCGGGATTGTACGCGAAGACGCTCCGGGAGTTCCTCGGGTGACCGTCCCGTCGTGAGCCCCGTGGACGGCCTCGCCGACGACGCGGTAAACGGGACGAAGGACGCCACCGCGGGCGAGGTGGACACCGAGCACGACGCGACGCGGGACGATCCAGCGCCCGTTCACATCACCGTCGACCTGCTCGCGCTGCTGTGTGAGCGCGCGGCCGACGCCGACCCCGAGGCGGAGAACGTGGTGCTCGACGCGACGCCAGCGGGCGAGTTGATCGACGCACCCACAGACATCGATCCGGCGACGCCCGTGCTCACGCACTTCTACTTCCCCTCGGCCGGCGGCTCCGTGTCGGCGGTGTTCGGGATGGACCTGGGGCGCCCTGCGGGTCGCGCGCGTTTTCTCTCACATCCCCGCGGCGACCGGCACCTCACCGAGGAGGACGACCTCGCGGCCGCGGTGCTGGTGGCGGTTCCGCCGTACGAACGGGAGAACGTGATCGCGTACGACCGCCGGGGACGCCGGCGCGAGCTCGTCGTCGTCGACGCCGAGCCGCCCGAGGAGCGGGTCGAAGAGTGAGCCCGTGTGTCGCGCGTGGTCGGCGTCGCGACCGCGCTACTCCAGATAGCCGAGATCCCGAAGCTGGTCGGTGATCTCCTCGAACTCGGCCTCCGAAAGCGATCCCCGTTTCTGGTGTTGGATGACGATACTTCGCAACAGGAACCGAACGAGGTCGGAAGTCGACGAGAAGCTCGTCCCTTCGAGGGTCTCCTCGACGCGCTCGGCCAGGTCCTTCGGGATGGAGACGGTGGTGTAGTCGGTCATGGCTCGACGGAGGGGCGCGCGACCGATAAGCGCGACGGAGCCGGGGCCCGTCCGTTTTAGTCCCCGGGGCGGCAACGCGGCGTAATGGCAGCCAGACCGCCGCAGGGGGACACGGAGGAGCCCGAATCCATCGAGTTCGGCATCGCGGCGCTCGACGAACGCCTGGACCGGGCCGGCGTTCGGTTCCCGGCGACGACCGAGGAGCTGGTCGCGTCGATGGGGAACACCCAGGTTCCCTACGACGCCGCGGGCAACACCCTCGATCTCGCCGAGGTGCTGCACGAGCTTCCCGAGGAGGAATTCGAAACCGAGCGCGACCTGCTCAACCGCCTGCATCCGATCTTCGAGGACCGTCGCCGTAGCGGTGCCGGGTCGCTGCTCGGGCGGTTCCGCTCGATCCTTCCCTTCTGAAGGGTCCGACGAACGCTCTCGTCCGACGTCCATTGCAGATCGTGATTTCACCAGCCGACCGGATGGGATTTGCTCGTTCTTGTCGGTCGAACGCGTGTGTTGAGACCGCAGCAGGCGTGGAAGGGCAGTCACAGCCGCAGGAGACTCCCGGAAAGAGACTGATCGACAAGTCGAGTGAGGGAGTGTGGGAACCCTGCGGCCTTCTAATCGCCGAGCAGGTGCACGCTGTGGCGTTGAGAAAGACGACTGGCTGCACCATCGACTCGGGAACGCGTTCACACACGGCCGCAGTCTGCGTGTTTTCCGTATCGTCGCCGCGATCTTAGCCCCAGATGGGTCAGTATGAGTTCCCGTATGTGCTCCAAACCCACGGCATCAGCCCCTAGACGGCAGCTTCTGAACGACATCGATCGACGACACCATTCCATCACAGCCCATTCACAATACCCACACACCCGTTCAAACACCAGTTACCGGGATGGTGAGCCGATTGTGAACGCCAGCACTCCGGACGAGCGCTCCCATCGACGCCCCTCGACCCTGCGCGTCCGAACTTCCGAGTGAGGAACTCCTTCGTCCTGTCCGGAGGCTGCCTGCCCCTTGTCCGACAACCGTTGCGTACAAACGAACTCAGGTTACACTGCGGGTCCTCTCAGTTCCAAGAAGAACGGATCGGCCGACCGTCGAGTGAGTCCCTCACTGCTCGGGTGGACCCACGCGCTCTTCTGTCTCCGTCGGGTTCGTCGATCCCTCGGTGGGGACCTCGGAACTCGTGTCCGCTCCGTCGACCTCCCGTTCGAGCGCCTCGACGCGATCGAGCGTCTCGCTGTGGAGGGTAACCAGGAGATCCGAGAGCACGCCGAAGATGAGCAGCTGCACGCCGAGGATGATCCCGACGCCCGCGACGATCGCGAGCACGTTGTGCGGGATCCCGTTGACGAACCAGTCGTAGCCGACGTACGCCGCGACGATGGCTCCCGCGAGCCCCGAGACCACGCCCGCACTCCCGAAGTAGAACAACGGGTTCGAGGTCTTCGCCTGCCGGTAGATCGCCATCAGGATGATCCCGCCGTCCCGGACGGGATGGAGGTTCGTGTTCGAGCCGTCCGGTCGCGGGAGGTAGGTGATCGGGACGACCGCCGTGCGCACCCCGTGGCGCGCGCACTCGACGGCCAGCTCCGTCTCGATGCCGAAGCCGTCGGCCGAGAGGCGGAGGCGTTCGAAGGAGTCGACCGTGAACGCGCGATATCCCGAGAGGATGTCGCTGTAGTCCTCGCGGTGGATGAGCGAGAACAGTCCGTTGAAGAGCGTGTTGCCGACGCGGTTCAGGCCGCTCATCGCGTCCTCGTGCATGTCGGCGAAGCGGTCGCCGATGACGTGTTCGGCGGTGCCCTCGCGGAGCGGTTCGAGCATCGCTTCCGCGTCGCTCGCACGGTAGGTTCCGTCGGCGTCGGCCATGAGGACGAACTCGGCGGTGACGTGCTCGCGGACCGCCTCGCGGATCGCCTGGCCCTTCCCGGTTCCGGATTGGATCTCGACCCGGGCGCCCGCCTCGCGGGCACGCTCGCGGGTGTCGTCGGTGGAGCCGCCGTCGATGACGAGGACGTTCTCGAAGCCGTGATCGCGAAAGTCGGTGACGACGTCCGCGACCGTGGCCGCCTCGTCGTACGTGGGGAGGAGGACGCAGACGTCGTCGGTCATGTGTGTGGGGTGGAGTGGGTGGCGAGTTAGGGGTTTCGGGAGCGAACCGGGGTGTTCCTCGTCACCGAGATCGGCACGGGCCGCCCGACCGCCGTCGTTTTGTAGGGAGTCGGCCAACCACGGGACATGCGAGCGCGTCGCCACTTCGCCAGGTTGGCGGGGCTGATCAGCCTCACCGGCCTTCCGTATCTCCTGTACGGCCTGTTGTACGTCGTCCGCGGTCCCGAGGGATCGCCGGCCGACAAGGACCATGAAGTCGAGCCGACGGTGAGCGTCGTGCTCCCGACGTACAACGAGGAACGCATCGTCGAGTCGAAGCTGGCGGGGATCTGCGAGTGGGACTATCCCCCGGAGAAGATGGAGGTCGTCGTCGTCGACTCCAGCGACGACGCCACGCCGGAGATCGTTCGGGAGTTCTTCGCCGAGCGCGACGCGCCCGAGTTGCGGCTGATCGAGGAGACGGAACGGCGCGGGCTCGCCGTAGCGCTCAACGAGGCGTACGCCGCCGCGAGCAACGAGGTCGTCGTGAAGACCGACTGCGACTCGAAGGTCGCAGAGGACGCGCTGCGGGAGGCGGTCGCGAACCTCGCCGACCCCGAGATAGAGGCTGTGACCGGCCGAAACGCGGAGGTGCTCGGCGGCAGCGAGGTCGAGCGAGGGTATCGCGACGTGCAGGCGCGAATACAGACGCTGGAGTCGCACGTGGACTCGACGTTCATCTTCCACGGGCCGTTCTCGGCGTTCGAGCGCGACTCGATCGTCGCGATCGACGAGGACTCCATCGCCGACGACACCGAGCTGGCGCTGAAGATCCGCAAGAACGGCGGTCGGGTGGTGTTCGATCCGGCGATCCGGTACAGGGAGGCGAGTCACTCCGAGTTCCGGAAACGGCGGACACAGAAGGACCGTCGGGCGATGGGCCTGCTGCGGTTGCTGTGGCGACAGCGGGACATGCTCGGTCGCTACGATGGCTATGGACGAGTGGTGTTACCGTTCAACTGGTGGTTCATGGGCGTCTCGCCGACGCTGGTGATGGCCGGCGTGGGACTGGCGTCGCTGGGAGCGGTCGCGGTGGGCGGGCCGCTCGGGCTCGCGGTGCCGGTAGCGTTGGGGGCGTTCGTGTGGCTCGGGGCTCGGGACTCGCTGGGATCGTTGCAGCCGACGTACGCGCTGTTCGACACGCAGGTGTCGCTGTTTCGGGCTGCGGTGAAGCTCCTGCGTGGGGAGGGGGACGGAACGTGGGACGTGGACGCGGAGTTGCGGGAGGCGTTCCAGGCGGAATAGAACGGTTAGTGGTCGGATCCCGGTTCGCGAAGCACACGTTCGCCAGGCCCGGTTCGTGCCCCGGACGATAGCTTCACTCCGGCGTTCAAACTCGTCTGGATACCAGTCTTCACGCCGTCGCCGCAGACGACCCCGAACTTCCGCCGTCCGGTCGAGACGACCTCGCCCTTGATCAGCGTCCGGATGTCCTCGTCGTCGTGACGCAGGTTCGCGACGGTCGTCCCCGCGCCGAAGTTCACGTCGCGTCCGAGGAGACTGTCGCCGACGTACGAGAGGTGGCCCACGGTGGCACCCCCCATCAGTACGCTGTTTTTCACCTCGACGCTGTGGCCTACCTTCGCGTCTCGACCGACGAGCGTTCGTCCGCGTACGTACGCGTTGGGACCCACGCTCGCGCCTGACCGGATCAACGTTGGCCCCTCGATCACCACACCCGAATCGATCTCGGCGCCGTTCTCGACGACGACCGCGCCACGAAGATCCGCGTCCTCGTGTACGTCGCCGTTGACCCGCCGATCGAGTTCGTCGAGCTTCCACTCGTTCGCTTCGAGCAGCTCCCACGGGCGGCCGACATCGAGCCACCGGTCAAACGGAACCGCAGTGACGTGGGCCTCCACACAAGCCCGTTCGAGAACGTCCGTGAGTTCGAGTTCGCCGCGTTCGCTCTCGCCGACATCGAGCCAGTCGTGCGCCTGAGCAGGGAACACGTACGCGCCAGTGTTGATCAAGTTCGAAGGCGGATCCGCGGGTTTCTCGGTGACCCCGGTCACACGCGGTCGATCCCCCGACCGGTCGGTGTGGAGGACACCGTAGGTGCTGGGGTTGTCGACACGATACGACCCGACGGCCGGTGCCGAGTCGTACAGCGTCGCCAGCGATCCGCGGTCGTACAGGGCGTCCCCGTTGAGCACGGCGAACGGACCCGAGTCGAGATGTGACGCGCCCGCGCGGACGGCGTCGGCGGTACCGCGCTGGTTAGGCTGTTCCGCGAACGTGACGGGGACGCCCGCGAACTCCTCACCGAAGTAGTCGCGTACCTCGTCCGCCTCGTAGCCGACGACGATCACCAGCTCGCTGGCACCGGCCGCGACTGCGGCCTCGGCTGTGTGTGCGACTAACGGATCCCCGGCGACCGGCAGCATCGGCTTGGGTCGGCGATCCGTCAGCGGGCGCATTCTCGTCCCCTGGCCGGCGGCGAGAACAATGGTTTGCATATCGGGTGGGGATTTCGGAGAACGGTAAGTCGTTGCGACTCGCCGTCGATCCTTACTCGACGGTGACGCTCTTGGCGAGGTTGCGCGGCTTGTCGATCGAGCGCCCGAGTCGGTCGGCCATGTGGTATGCGACGAGCTGGAGCTGGACGTTCGCGAGCATCGGTGCGGTCCGCGGGTGAGTCTCAGGGATCTCCAGCACGTGGTCGGCATACCGCTCGACATCGGACTGGCCGTCGGTGACCGCGACCACCGGGGCGTCGCGGGCTTCGACCTCTTTGACGTTCCCGATGGTCTTGCGGGCGCGCTCGCCGTCGCCGGTAACGATCGCGAACACCGGCGTGTTGCGCGTGACGAGCGCGAGCGGGCCGTGTTTCAGCTCGCCCGCCGCGAAGCCTTCGGCGTGCTCGTAGGTTATTTCCTTGAACTTCAGCGCGCCTTCGAGCGCGACCGGGAAGTGGAGACCGCGCCCGATGAAGAAGAACGACTCGTTGTCCCGGTACTCGTCGACGATTTCCTCCGCGGTCGTCTCGTCGAGCACCTGCTGGATGTCGCCCGGGATATCGCGGAGCGCGGCGACCAGATCACGGGACCCGGTTGCACCGTCCGTAACCGTCTCCGCGAGGAGGTTCAGCGCGGTGAGCTGCGAGGAGAACGTCTTCGTTGCAGCGACGCCGATCTCCGGGCCAGAGCGAATGTACAGCGCGTGGTCGCACTCACGGGCGGCCGTCGATCCCACGACGTTCGTGAGCGCGAGCGTCACGGCGCCGCGTCCCTGCGCCTCTCGCAACGCTGAGAGGGTGTCAGCCGTTTCCCCGCTCTGTGTGACGCCGACGACGAGACCGTTCTCAGGGACCGGCGCTGGACCGGTCGCGTACTCGCTGGCGAGGAACGCCTGTGCGGGGACGCCGGCCTCGCGGAACAGTTCGACGCCGTACAGGGCTGCGTGATAGGAGGTCCCACAGGCAACGAAGTGGATCGTCTCGGGCGTGGCGACGGTGTCGAGTTCATCGACGGTTACCTCGCCGGAGAGTTCATCGAGACGGCCACTCAGCCCCTGTCTTAGCGCGGTAGGTTGTTCGTGTATCTCCTTGAGCATGTAGTGGTCGTAGCCGCTTTTCCCCGTCTGTTCGGCGCTCCACGTAACCGTGGATACGTCCTTTTCGACGGGCTCTCCGTCACGGTTAGTGACGGCCCAGCCCTCGGCGTCGATGATCGCGACCTCGCCGTCATCGAGGTAGACCACATCGCGCGTGTGTTCGAGGAACGCCGGCACGTCGCTTGCGAGGTAGTAGCGATCTTCGCCGACCCCGAGCACGAGCGGAGAGTCGTTACGCGTCGCGAAGATGCGGTCATCCCCTGCAACGACCGCGGCGATCGCGTAGCTCCCGTCGATTCGGTCGAGCGTCCGACGGAACGCGGCTTCTGCGTCCAGATCCGTTTCGAGATTCGCGGCGAACAGGTGGGGAACGACCTCGGTGTCCGTTTCACTCGTGAAGGTGACGCCCTCGGATTCGAGCTCGTCGCGGAGCGACTGATAGTTCTCGATGATGCCGTTGTGGACGACCGCGACTCTGCCGGACTCGTCGGTGTGCGGGTGGGCGTTCTCGTCCGTCGGCGGGCCGTGCGTGCTCCACCGCGTATGCCCGATCCCGATTTCGCCGGAGGGATCCACCTCATGTGTGGCGATCTCCTCGCGGAGCGCTTCGAGCCGTCCTTCCTTCTTCTCCACATCGATCTCGTCGCCAGCGAGTGCGACGCCCGCTGAGTCGTAGCCACGGTACTCCAGCGTCTCCAGTCCGTCGAGGACGACATCGAGCGTCTCGTCGTCATGGCCGACGCAGCCGATGATCCCGCACATCAGCCCTGCACCTCCGTGTCCTCGCCGACGTTACGACGAAGGGTGACCCCCGCACCGATATCGGCCCCCGGACCGACGAGCAGCCCCGGAGAGACTGTCGCACCGCCGCCGAGACGTGCCCGGTCGGCAAGGACACACCCGAGCCGTTCGTTTTCGTGAACGCGGTCACCCACACGAACGTCTGCGGGGCCACCTGGCGCAGTCGAACCGGCCCCGATCTCGGCACCTTGGCCGGTGATAGAGTCGACGAGGGTCGCGTTCGCACCCACACGCGTGTCCGTGTCGAGGACCGACCGACGCACGACCGCGCCCGCTTCGATAGTCGTGTTGGGCCCGATCGCAGCATCGGGACCGACGACTGCGCCGGGTTCGATGACGGTGTCGGAGCCGATGACGACTGGCCCGTACAGGTCGGCGGTTTCGGCGATCGACGCGGAGTCGGCTACGTATACGCCCGGAGCCGCCTCTGGTTCGTCGACGCGGCCGTCCGCCAGTAGCGTGCTGGCGAGGGCGGTGAGATCCCACGGGTAGGTCACCTCAGAATGAAGGCCATCGGCCATGACGCCGCGGACGTGGCCGCCGCGGTCGATCACATCAGCGATACCGTCGGTGAGTGCGAGTTCGCCGTCCGTCCGCTCGACGTTCTCGACGGTCGAAAAGAACGAGGGACCGAGTGCGTACACGCCCGTGTTGAGCAGGCGATAAGAGCCCGTTCCGGGTTTTTCAATGAGTTCGGTAACAGTCGACTCATCGAGCGTAACGGCACCGTACATCGGCGCCTCGGCCGACTCGACGACCGCGAGCGTACAGATGTCCTCCGCCGAGTGGGCATCGACGACAGCCTCGATCGTCTCCGTATCGACGACCTCGTCGCCGTTGACGACGAGGAAATCTCCATTGAGTGCGTCCCGGGCCTGGAGAAGTGCGTGCCCGCTTCCGAGCTGCTTCTGTTGGGTGTGATACTTGATCGTCCGGTTCCGGTAGGTCGGCCCGAAGTGGTTCTGCACGCGGTCGCCCTCGTAGCCGACGACGACGTGGAGGTCATCGACCCCGGCGTCGATCAGTGCGTCGAAGACGTACTCCAGGATCGGTCGATTCGCGGCCGGGAGCATCGGCTTCGGTCGATACTTCGTAAGCGGTCTGAGTCGTTGGCCCTCGCCGGCCGCGAGGACGACTGCGGAATCAATTGACATACCCGTGAACACCAGAGCGGACTACTGTGTCTTTCGCACCCGAGTCACCGACTTCCCTAGTCGTCTTGACCGGAATCCGCTGTCCGTGCGTCCTCGTCTCGCTGTTCGCTGAGTTTCTCCCAGATTTCCGTGCACCCCGCCCCGTCCTCGAGGTCATGGAGGTGATCGTCGTCTCGCGTTGAGTTACTCATGTTGTGAGTAACCACAGACGCAACCGATATGAAGCTATCGGACACAGCACGTGTCGTGAGAATCGGGGAGAACCGCCGTGGCTTATCAGCGAGACGTACATACGGCCGCTATGAGCAGTCACGACACGGGGGACCTCCTCGATCCGCTCGAATTAACGGAGTACGAGGAACAGGCACTCGAGCGCCTGATCGAGTTAGGCAGAACGACGGCGCCGGATCTCTCGGAGGCGACGGGGATTCCGAAGGCACGCATCTACGGTGTCCTCGATGAGTTGGCCGATCTGGGATATCTGAAGGAGATCCCCGGGCGGCCGAAGCAGTACCAACCGAAGCCGCCCGAGGAGATCCTCAACCGCGCGATCGAGAACCGACGACAGTCCTACGAGACCGACCGCGCACGAATCGAGGACACGCGCGAGGAGTTCGTCGCGGCGTTCGGTCCGTTGTACGAGCAGGCGAGTGAGGATATCTCACCCACCGAGGAACTCTTTCACGTGGTCGATGTCGGTGAACCGAGCGAGCGCGAGACGCGAACACTGTACGCGGATGCGCAACACGAGATCCGGGTGATAACGAAGAGCTTCGAGTACTTCGAGGCGATCGAACCCGCGTTCGCGGAGGCCTACGAGCGGGACTGCGAACTCAGAATCCTGTTTCTCGACCCCGACCTGCTTGAACCAGCGAACAGGTCGATCCAACGCGACATGGTGGAGTACATCCGTACAGAGTATCCGGCTGTCGAGTATCGGTTTAGTGCGACACGGCTTCCATGGCGTGGGACGCTCATCGACCCCAGCCTGGACTACGACTCCGGCGACGCGGTCCTCCTCGTCGAAGAGGAGGACGTTCCGCTACACAAGCGACAGGCCGCCGTTACCGAGAACCACTCGTTCGTCGCAGGGTTGGGTCGCTACTTCGGGCTGACGTGGGACCACGACACGCTCGCCGACGATCCGTACGACGAGACGTGAATCAAGACTCCTCTTGTGCCTTCGCCGCGAGGAGGTCCTGAATCGATCCCTCGACGGTTTCCTGAGGCGTCCATCCCAGCGTTTCCTCGGCCGCGGAGATGTCTACCTCGAAGGAGTCGACCAGCGTCTCCCCGCTTCGTGGGTTCTCGACCAACTCGATGTCGACCTCAGTCCCAAGGATCTCCGCGGCATGTCGTTGGACGAGTTCGGCGACTTCCATCACGCCGGGATCCTCACGGGAGGCGATCTCGTACTTCTCGACGCCGGTCTCCCCGGCATCGAGTTGCGCTTGAAGTCGTTCGGCGCTGTGAACGTATGCGCGGGCCACGTCCTTGACGTGAATGAAGTTGCGTGCCTGCGTTCCCGGCTCGTAGACCGTGAGCGGCTCACCGGCAGCGGCCCGGTTCGCGAAGAAGTTGATGACGGTCCCCTTCGAAACGCGACTATCGCCGATCGTGTGTTCGCCATAGAGATTGGACTTCAGGTACAGGTGTGCGGGGAACGCGCCGTCCGCGAAGTGCTCGATTGCATCTTCATTGAGAACCTTCGTTCGCCCGTACCAGTTCAAGGGATCACGCGAGTCGTCAACAGAGATCGGGAACGATTCCGGGTCGCCGAGGACTGCCATGCTGAACGGGAAGACCAGTCCAGCGCCGGTCTTGCGACAGAACCAGGCGACGTTGTTCGTCCCAGTGACGTTCACGTCGTACGCGAGATCGCGGTTGGTGTCGCAGTCGTCGACGCCGCTGATCGCCGCGAGATGGAGCACGATATCGGTACCCGCGAGCGCGTCCTCGAGGTAGTCGCGGTCACGGATATCGACGTGTTCGACCTCGACATCGTCGATCTGGCGGACAGTCCCGAGATAGAAGTTATCGAGGGCGGTGATCTCCCATTCGGGGTGGTCACGCTGGAGGATCTTGACGACGCGGCTGCCGATGAATCCGGCCGCACCCGTGACTGCAACGTGGAAGGCGTCTGTCGTGCTCATGCGCGTTCTGCCTCAGTGTCGATCCAAATATCTCGCGATCCACATCCGATGGAGGTGGCAGTCTCACTCATCGAGGGGTCCCCTGCCGGTGCCGTTCTGGAATCGCTCGGCCAAGTCGGCAATTCCCGTTCGAAGGCCGTGTTCGAGCTCGAATCCCGTTTCGGCGACGCGGTCGAAGTTCACGTGATACGAGGGCCCCGGGTGCTCGTCCTCCAGATACGTGATGTCGAGGTCGCGGTCGAGTTCATCGCGGACGGCTTCGGCGATCTCCTCGACACGGTAGTTGGCCTCGTTCGCGCCCACATTGTAGACGCGTCCGGGCCAGTCCTCTGGTTCGAATGCGGCCTGGGCGTACGCGCGAGCGGCGTCTTTGACGTGGATGAACGGCCGCCAGTTCGACCCGTCACCGTACACTGTAAGCGGACGGTCGGTGATCGCCCGGAAGACGAAGTGGTTGACGACGAGGTTGAACCGCATTCCGGGCGAGTAGCCGTAGTTCGTGCTCATGCGGAGCGCAGTGCCGTCGTAGCCGTACTCGTCGATCGCGTCCGCTAGGAGGTCCTCGGCCTCGTACTTCGACTCGGCGTAGGGGTTCAGCGGGTCGGGCTCGACCGTCTCGTCGATATCGCGGGAGGCCGCACGGCCGTAGATGTTGCACGAGGAAGCGAACACGACGTTCGAGACGTCGAGTTTCCCCGCCGCGCGAAGGACGTTCCGCGTCGCGTCGTAGTTCACGTGGAACGTCTCCTCGCGTCGATCGTGTGTGCTGTCGGCGCCCGTGATCGCCGCGAGGTGGATGACGGTATCGCACCCGCGCATCGCCGACTCCACGTCACCGTACTCGGTGATGTCGCCACGCCGGAAGCGCAGACGGTCGTCGCTGCCAAGCCCACTTCCCATGAGGTTCCGCGGCGATGACATCGACAGGTTGTCCAGAACGGTGATGCGGTCGACCCGCCCGTCGTCCCGGAGGATCGGGACGAGCGCGCTGCCGATGTAGCCACAGCCGCCGGTAACGAGAACGTGCATGCGTGGTGAACTAGGGTGTCGGTGGGTCGCGTCGCTCAGTCGTCCGCGGCCGCGGGCGTCTCCTCCTTATCGTCGTCGAGACGGTCCTCGAGGACGCCCGGGAGGAAGCGGTCCTCGTAGGCACTGATGCGGTCGGTGTGGTCGGCCAGCCGCTCGAAGACGCCGCGAATACCCTCCTCGAAGGTTACCCGCCGGGTGCCGATCAGGTCCATGTAGCGGTCGTTCTCGATCTCCATCTGGTGGGTCTCGTCCTCGTCGCGCGGGTTCTCGAAGTGCTCGACCGCGGTGTCGAAGCCGAACTCGTTGGCGACGTTCGCGATCGTCGTGCCCATCTCGACGATTGAGATCGGGCGCGTGACCTGATTGTAGACGACGTGGTCGTCGGGCCGGTCGTCGACATCGTTCAGCGCGAGCCGAGCGAGTCCCTCGACGGCGTCCTCGAGCGAGACGAACGGCTTGCGCTGCTCGCCCTTGCCGTACACGGTGATCGGGTAGCCCGCGATCGCCTGCGCGGCGAAGCGGTGGGCGACGACACCGAAGTAGTAGTCGAAGTCGAAGCGGGTCGCGAGGCGGTCGTCGGCCGCGGTCTCCTCGGTCGCGGCGCCGTAGGTGATCGCGGTGCGCACGTCCGAGACGGGGATGCCGAACTGCTTGTGTGCGAGACGGAGGTTCGCCGCGTCGTGGGACTTGGTGAGGTGGTACCAGCTCCCTGCCATCGCGGGGAAGGGAACGTCGTCGCGGTCGCCCTGGTTCTCCATCGTCGCGCCGCCCTCGGGGATGGGGAACTCGGGAGCGCCGTAGACGCCAGTCGTGGTCGTCTCGATGAGGTGCGTGTCCGAGAGGTCGTTCTCGTGCAGTCCCCACGCGAGGTTGCGCGTGGACTGCATGTTGTTGTGCTGCGTGAAGTTGGCGCGCTCGCCGTTGATCTGTGAGTAGGGGGCACTCGGCTGAGCGGCCGTGTGGACGATCGTCTCGGGCTCGTGCACCTGAAGGAGTTCGTCGACGAACGCGCGGTCGGTGAGGTCGCCCTCGACGAACGAGAGGTTGGTGAGGCCGTGGACCTCCTCGGCCGCTTCGAGGCGCGTGTCGATGTCCGCGACGGGCGTCGCGGAGACTGAGCCGACCTCCGAGACCCACTCGCGCCGACCGAAGTTATCGACAAGGACGACGCGGTCGTCCGTTCGGGATGCGATTCGCAGCGACGTGGGCCAGCCGAGGTAGCCGTCGGCACCCGTGATCAGGATCGTCATCGGTTACTCGATATCTGAGTCACCAAAGGTATAAATTTTGTCTTCGTAGCCATGTGCCCGGACAGTTGTTTAACTATTCTCTGACACTTACGACCTGGCCATTTCAAAAGGGAAAGTCTATGGATGGTGCACAGCACCGATTTGGTATGACCGAGGGACGAACACTGCTCGTCACTGTCGACTCCCTCCGTTACGATCATTTCGAGTACATGCCTCGAACCCGATCGTATGTTGACACTGAGCATAATTTCGCATTCTCTACGTTCCCAGAGACGTTCGGGAGCTTCCCCGCAATCGTCGGCGGCAAGTACGCAACCGAGCGCGGCCTTCACCGCGAAACAAGCGTCGCGACGCACCTCCCGGGCAAGCACGTGGGCGTAACGACGAACCACCTACTCTCCCCCGAGTACAACTACGACGAGGGGTTCGACTCGTTCACCTCGCCGCGCGCCGGCGGCGAGGGAATCGCCGGGCGAATCTCCGACCGCCTCGAACTGGGGTCGCAAGCGTACCGGATCGCCTCAACGATGTGGAACGCCTTCGAGCACGCACGAGCGAAGGTCGTCAGGCTCGACAAGTCGTTCCGCCGTGCTGACGACGTAATCGCCGAGTTCTTCGACGAGATCGAGGGACACGACGAGTGGTTCGGTTGGCTTCACTTCATGGAACCACACCACCCGTACGACCCCTACAGCGCCCCCATCGATCGCGACCGCGCCAACCGGCTGTCGCGCCGGGCCGTCGCGGGGGCCCTCCCCCACTCGGAGGCAGACACAGTCCGCGACCTTTACCGTCGCGAGGTCGAGGAACTCGACTTCGAGTTGGCGCGCCTGTGGGAACAGATTCCGAACGACACCCGCGTCGTGTTCACGGGTGACCACGGCGAACTGCTCGGCGAGGACGACACGTGGGGCCATCCGGGGCTGCTCCACCCGCTTCTACACCGCGTCCCGTTCGGCATGAGCAACGTCGACGCCGAACTCGGCGCCGTGGTGTCTTTGATCGACGTGCCGACGCTACTGCGGGACGAAGAGCACGAACTGGGAAAGGAGTCGCGCGATGTCGCGTTCGCGCTGTACGGTGACCGGCGCGCGGCGATGAACCAGCAGCACATCACAACCTACGATCCCTCGCGCTCGGAACCGTACCGCACGCGGACGCTAGAAGGCTCACCGGCGGCCGACGACGACGACCTGATCGCGTCCATCAGGGAGTTCAACATCGAGGGCGGGGTCACCCGCTATGACGCCGACGAGGAAACCCTACGAGAGTTGGGATACATGGAGTAGTTCTCGACTTTCTTCACAGGGATCTATCTCACTTCATCACTCTGACTACTACCTTTTTTAGCATCGAGAGATCGACGCCAAACCGATCTTCCATCTGTAAGAGCAGGTCGATCTCCTCCTCCTTGATTCCCCAAAAACTGAGGACACCAAACGTGTATACGACGATGAACACAAAGAAATTCGCGAACAACGTGAGTGGAGTCGAAGAGAGGTACTCGTTGGTTAGCAAATAGATTGTCGCAATAGATATCGCTGCGATTATTCCAGGACGGACCATCGCCGCCGTGAACGGATGGATCCCGGTTACTCGATGGATTTGAACCGTATAGAGAATGTTGAGGAAGACGTACGAAACTGTAGTCGCAACCGCCGCACCGATGTAGGTGAACTGTGGAATCAGGAGAATATTGAGCGCGATACTAAGGGCTGTCACGACGACATTATCATACATTATCATCCGGGTTCTTCCGATAGACGTGAGCGCATTTACATTCGGACCGAGCACAGCATGGGAGAAGAAGCCGAATGCCAGGTTCGTAAGGGCCAACGAACCGTCAGCATACTCCGCCCCAAAGGAGAGGGAGATGGTGATTTCGGGAAACACCGTGAGAATCATGAAAACGTGGAGCGTCACCATGAATATCCACTTTGTCACAACTTGGCAGAGACGACGCATCTCCTCCAACTCTTGGTCCGCGTGCAGTTCAGAGAGTATTGGGGTGAAGAGGAACCCAAACGATGCGAGACCTGCAGTCAACAGTTCTGCCATCGGGTAGACGACTCCGTACACTCCGACATCGCCGGTTGTAGCGAGCACCCCAAGCATGAACGAGTCAACTCGTGAAAGCAGGACGACCATTGCTGATGTCACGACGAGGGGAAGCGAGAACGTGAGTAGTTCCGAGTGCATCCGTGTCCATGGCTTCCGTTCTAAGAGCGGAAGGTGATTGAATACGTAGTAGAGCAAAAGTAACGCAGCAGCGATGTGGCCACCTGCGTACGCCCACGCCATTCCGGTCTTCCCGAAGCCGTAGAACACCACCGCACCTACAAGTAAGAACCTCGTGAGCGGCTGGGTGACGTTTCGTACGGCGACTTTTGGAACTGACAGTTGAAGTCCCTGAATCGTGCCGATCCCGACCTGCACGGTGACAGCGAAGGGGATCGCGAGACCAAAGATCCAAAGGATGTCACCGACCGAGGGGTCGTTAAACAGACGTACCGCGATCTCGTCTGAGAAGAGGACTACCACTAAGCCCGCCACAACTGCTGTCGGAATTGCAATCTGATACGCCGAGAGAACGACACTCCGTTTGTACTCAACATCGTCTTTGCGTGGGATGTATCTGCTTAGACCGTGGTTCATCCCCAATATCGCGAACGTCGAGATAATTGTGAGAAGTGTCGATCCGAGAGTAACGGCACCATAGTCTACTCGACCGATGGTTCTGGCGATTACAATCTTCGCGAGAAACGAGACTACTAATTGGAAGACTAAACCGGCGAATATGATCACTCCACCCTTGAACAGATTTCAATATTTCTTTGACATATTACTCGATTAGGTTCTCTTGGCAATCTGGGGTTCTTCGCTTGGTTACATGCTCCGACGTAAATTAGGATGACTGCGGGTGAAATACGTTAGTGATACTCTGTCACGTTGTAAGCCTCAGTCGCATACAGCGGTGGGCCTTTATACTAGAGTTCTACTACAATCCGACACAGCTGGCAGACGCTGGAGATCTACGATGAGAGTGACCCATATTTGCCCTACGTTCGATCTGGAGTTCGCACATTGGCACGAGAAAGTCGCTACTCGACAGGCGCAAGCGGGCCACTCGGTTACGGTTTTGACGACGACGCTCCTACCGAACGGATCAGGAGCGGGACACGAGAAGGGGAGGACAGAGGAGCAAGGCATAGAAATTGTCCGGTTCCCGGCAAGGACGTTTGGACATCAGATTCTCCCTATTGCCAATCCTGTTCGGTTCCGGGTCGATACCGATGTTCTCCACCTGCACTCCTACGGTCAGGTGTTTCCCGAGATTGTCGCCATACTGAATCCGAGGACTCCGTCTATTCTCAAGGCTGACGTTGGAGCCGTGTATCCCGATAAGAACCCGCTGAAGTACGTAGAACGGGAACTTGTCGATGCGGTGACTGGGTTCGACGACGAGGAGTTGGGGTTTCTGGACCGGATGGGGTTCGACCGAGGCATAATACACAAGATCCCCCACGGCGTGGATTTCGACGAGTTCGACGCCGCCGGTGAGTCGACTGATCCGATCGCAGGTCGACTCCTGATGGTCGCGCAGGTTATCCCGGAGAAGAACATCGAACTATCCATCGAAGCGCTGGCCGAATTGATCGACACCGACCGTGATCACGAGAACCTCCACCTTCGAGTAGTGGGTCCGATCGTCGACGAGGAGTATCACCAAGAACTTCTCTCGGTGTCGGAGAATCGCGGAGTCTCCGACCGAGTCACGTTTGCCGGTCTCGTTCCCCACGATAAGATCAAACACGAGTACGCGAAAGCGAGAACTCTCCTCGTCACAAGCCGGAGCGAATCAGGCGGTCCGGCAAGCATGTTGGAAGGTGCCGCGACTGGTCGTCCAGTCGTGTCTGTTCCCCTCTCGTTGGCTGATGAGCTTGAGGAGGGAGTCATTCGGGTTCCGTACGAGAGCGAGCGGATCGCGGACGAGCTCGAGGAACTGTTGACCGACAGCGAAATCTGGAGGCGCTGGTCGAACGCCGCCACCGAAGTCGCGCGAAGACGCAGTTGGAACAGCGTGTTGAACGACCTCGACGGCATTTACGACAGCATCGGGCCGTAGTGAGAACGGTCCCGGGTCGTTATCGGACTTTGACCAAAACAAAAACAGTTCGTGGGGTCGGCACCGATCGAGCGCGGGACACAAAACGCGGTCGGGAGCCGATATACCGCCGTGAAGTACGAAAACTGGGCTATAGTCCTCATTGCGTGAAGTCGCGACTGTCTCCGGAGGGCGCGTAATCGTTCGAATAGTCACCGCTACCCGGCCGCGGAGTCCATAATGGGTTCAGTGGACTAATCACATATGGTCGCGACGGACACATCACTTCACCAATATCTACAACGATTAAGAACTAAATCGATCGTCTGTACTACGTTATAAGATTGATAAAACATCGAATGCAGATCCCCCGGAGTCGGCACTATTTTTAATTAGTGCCATCTCGCCATATATCGAAGATGACTCGACAGACAGTTATCGACTACATCCTTCCACGGATACAGAATAAACGTGTTCTCGACGTGGGCTGCGTCGGTCGCTGGCCAGACGACGATCTGTGGTTCCACGATGAATTGGTCTCGAATGCTTCTGAATGTGTGGGAATCGATCTGGACGCCGAAAAGATAGAGCGGATTTCCGAGCATGGATACGATGTGTACGTCGCCGATGCCGAGTCGTTCGATTTGAACCAGGAGTTTGACGTGATCGTCGCCGGCGAAGTCATCGAACACATGGTTGCTCCCGGCGAATTCTTTGATTCTTGCAAGAGTCACCTTCGCGAGGGAGGGGAACTAATACTGTCGACCCCCTACCCATTTGCACTTGTTCAGATTGCGCGCAAACTGATCCCCGGGATGAATGTCTCGGTTATCAACGACCACACGATGTGGTTCTGCCCAGACACGATAGAGACGTTGGCAGAGCGAAAGGGGTGGACTGTCGACGAAATAAAGTTCGCACGAGCGTCCACGAACGGGGTCACCCAGTTCCTCTACGACATAGGTTACGAGTCTTTCGAAGACGATTTTATGGCGAGACTGTCGCCAGAGAAAACTCCGACTCAATAGAGTCCACGAATACGACTGAAGACCTCCGATATCATCTCTTTTTCCGGATCTCCAATAGATACGAACGTGCTCACTAGAACGACTGTCCCCAGAGCTATTAGGTATCCACCAACGCGCACGGATGTCGAGAGCCCTTGTACAGAATCCACTAACAGGATACCGAAGCCGAACGCGAGACAGATGCCAGTCGGAATGACCATCCCCCACGACAGCGGAGAGAGCTTGTTCTTGTAGTATATTCGACCGCTGTACAGCATATTCTGTACAACGTAGGAGATCACCGTCGCGATGCCTGCACCCAGGATCCCGAGTTGCGGAATGAGTAGCAGATTGAGCACGACATTCGTGGCAGCCGTGATCGTATCGACGACTGCGACGTAGCGGGTCTCTCCGAACGCCATGAGTGTTTTCGCGTTCGGGCCCGCTGCGATCGAAAGGAAAAACCCGATCGAGACCACTTGTAGCGTCACTGCCCCGGAAGTGTACTCTTGGCCGTACAGGAGCGTTAGGATCTCTCTGGGGATGGTAAGGAACGCGAGAATGATCGGCAGTCCGGCTATCGTTATCCACTTTGCCGTCAGTTTGAACAGGCTCCTGATCTCTTCGATGTTGTCCTCGTCATGTAGCGACGAGACTTCAGGGAGATAGATGTATCCCAACGCAAGTGACGAGGTCGTCAGTAGGCCCGCCAGCGGGTAGACCACACGGTACACGCCGACCCCCCCCGTCCCGACGCTTGAGGCACCCAACAACAGCACATCTGCTTGCGTGTAGATCCTCGTCATCGACGTCGACAAAATAAGGGGTAACGAGTACGAGAGGAGACTGTGAGACTGTTCCCGGTAACTGGATACCGCTCCTGTTCCGATCGGCGTGTGTCTGATCAGAACGCCGAAGGCGACGGCGGCAGCGATTATGTAGGCGAACGTGTACGCACCAGCGACTGCAAGCGCCCCGCCACCCAGGAGGATCGCTACCGCGATCCCGACGATCCTGGATACCGGTAGAGTGATGTTTTGAGCATAGATCCGGCCTCGTGTCATCGAATATCCTCGGATCCCCCCCAGCGAGACCCGGAAAAGCACCGCGACTGGGAGCACGACCGCAAACAACCGCAGGATGGGAGTTAGGCTGCCGTCACCGAATACATTCACGGCGAGCGTCGGTGATGTCGCGTAGAGAACGACGGCTCCAGTTAGAGAAGTGAGACCCGCGATAACGAGTGCCGAGTTGAGCATCGTCCGTTCCTCGATGTTCGATCCGGCGCGCGAAATGTTCCGGGCGAGGCCCGTATTGAGTCCCAGGATCGTGATCGTCACTCCGAATGTGAGAACTGTTGTGCCGATCGAAACGGCGCCGTAGCTCACTCGACCGAGTTCTCGGGCGATGATCAGCTGTCCGAAAAACGAGAGCCCCATCTCGATCACAATGCCGATGAAAACAAACCCGGCGCCGGAGAAGATAGCCGACCGAGACGATACCATACCCGAACGTGACCCCCTGCACGTTAATCGGTTACGTCATCATATCGCAGTTATTCGCCGTCTGATTTGGTCGACCCGAACGCTCCATCGACCTACTGTTCTGTTTCGAAACGGGAAATGAACCACTCGGAGAAGCGATCGCCTACCGAAAGTCCCACATCGGAGTTCGCTTCGGGTATCGAAACCGATCTCTTGGATCGGAAAATAGGCTTCACTTCCGTCAAGATCGACAGGGTAGTTAGACAATCGACAACAAATCGCCCCTCACAAGGCGGGGATAAAACGCCAGGTTCGATAACGAACACAGATCGATCATTCGGAGCTGTGTTCGAGATATACAGTGCCGAACAGTTCCAGTACGTCGTGTCAACCAGATAGTGTCCTGTTGGACTATTTGTGGATGAATGGTTTGTTAATAGGCCCGGTAGTCGGTAAGGTTATAATGACCAGAACTGGAAATCCACGGGTGATGGATAGCGCACGAATGACTGTCGAATGGGTTCTTCGTGAGAAGATTGCCAAGCCAATTCTCGATTCTGGGCCCCCGGCGAAACGGTATCCGGAACGGGACTGGGACATCCTCGTTATCCTCGACGCGTGCCGGTTCGACACGTTCGCCGAAGTCCTCTGGAGCGAACTCAACGGTGGAACACTGAAGAAGATCGATTCGGGAGTCGGTGGCACACCGGAGTTCGTGCGGAGACACTGGACTGGTCGGGAACACCACGATACGGTCTACGTGACGGCGAACGTATACCTCTCGAAGATCGCTGACGAACTCGACTTCCACGCCGTCGACCGAGTCTGGGAGGACGGCTTCGATGAGGAACTTCGAACGACGCTACCGGAGACAGTTGTCCAACGTGGCATCGAAGCCGCCGACCGCTACCCGAACAAGCGCATTGTTGTCCACTTGATGCAGCCTCACGCCCCGTTTATCGGCGAAGCAGCCGTCGGAAACCGGACCGCCAATCCAGCTCGATCCGAGGCGTTAGAGAACGTCGACACAAATCGGGAGCAAACGGACAGCGTCTACGACCAACTCCGGAGGGGTGAGGTGACCAGGGCCGAAGTCGTCGAAGCGTATCAGGACAATCTCCGGGTGGCGGTGCCCTCCGTGAAACGTCTCATCGAGGAGACTCGTGGGAAAACAGTGGTTTCGGCCGACCATGGCGAGGTGTTCGGTGAGCGAGCGTGGCCGGTGCCCGTACCGATCCGAGGGCATGCCAACCGGATACACAGACCGGAACTGACCGAGGTACCGTGGTACGAGGCGCCGTCCAACGGTCGCCGCCGTATCATCGCTGAGCCCCCAGTTTCCGACACATCAGAGATAGACGAGGAACAGGTAAAAGACAACCTGCGAGCTTTCGGTTACATCGAATAGGTCGGTCTCGAGAAGAGACCCGACCACGGTCTACCGATGTCCAGTCGTTCACACTCGGGCTACTGTTCCTCTTCTGTGTCGTCGGTTCCACGCCGGTCCTGACCCAATGGCTGTCGACCCATTTCGTTGGGAGATCCAATGACAAAACTTTCCATGCGTTAACGGCACGACTTGGATATGAAAGATCAGCCATCGGTTGTTATATTCGGGCTCGATGGGGCCACGTTCGACCTTATCGACCCGCTCATCGATGTTGGAGCTATGCCGAATCTGTCGTCGCTCCTCAACGAGACTGCGTCTGGGACACTTCGAAGCACGACACCCCCACTCACCGGTCCTGCCTGGACTTCATTCGCGACCGGTGTCCATCCGGGGAAGCACGGCATTTTCGACTTCACGAAATTCGAGGGATCCCTTACAGAAGTCAGCGCAGCAACATCGAGCGACATCTCCGTTGAGACGTTCTACGAGCGCATTGTCGACGCTGGTGGGACTCCAATTCTGGTTAATCTCCCGATGAGCTATCCCCCACAAGTAGATTCCCCCGTGTTGACTTCACTGCTGACCCAAGGGGACGAGACAGTATTTCCCGAAGAGTATCGCGAACTGGAGGACGAATTCGGCGAGTTTCGAGTCTCCCCCAAAGGCGATGCAGAAGATGTTGGAGGCTCGCTGCCGTACGTCGAGGATCTCATCCAAGTCGAGGAGACCCGCTTTGACTGGTCCCGACGACTGTTCCAAACCGAGGACTGGGACCTGTTCTTCCACTTGGTGAGCGCCACCGACTGGATTCAACACGAATTGTACGATGAGTTAGTGTCTGATCTCGGCACTGGAGACCTCTCTCCTGCGGCCGAACGAGCCGTCGAGGGCTACGAGATGTTCGATGAACAAATTGGCTGGTTCCGGGAACAGCTCTCGGAAGATGATTACTTCATACTACTCTCCGACCACGGATTCCGTTATTATCACTCCATGTTCTACCTGAATGGGTGGCTGAAGAAGAACGGGTATCTATCGGTGGACGAAGGCGGCGACGCCTCTGTCGCGCCAACCAAAAAATCCCAAGAGAAACAACAGAAACAGGATGTCAGTCGACAGATCGATCTGTCCAGAATTGCAAAAACGGTGTCGCGGTATCCAAAGATATTCAACACCGCCGACTGGTTGTACAAGCGAGTCTCCGGGTACCTCCCAGTAGACGCAGATCTTACGTACGGCGACATCGACCCAGCGAACTCGAAGTCGAAGGGCTGGGGAGGGATTTATATCAATGACACAGATCGGTTTGAGGATGGGATTGTTTCCCCGGAAGACCGTCCCGAAGTTGCACGCGAGATTGCCGAAGGGTTAAAGAGTGTCGTCGATCCGAAGACAGGTGAGAAGGTGTTTGACGAGGTCCGGCTGAGCAAAAAAGTATACGACGGGCCGGAAGCGGACAAGGCACCAGACGTGGTCGTGACCTCGACCACCCACCAAGTCGACAACGTCATGTCAGATGTCATCTTCCGCAGGCAGGAGCATAATGGACACGCCCCCGAGGGCATATACTCCATCGACGGTCCCGGTGTTGTAGAGTCTGGCGGGACAGCAGACATCGTGGACATCGCGCCAACGGTGTTGGCACTTCTGGACATCGGGGTTCCATCGAACATAGATGGGTCGGTACTCGATGATCTGTTCCGGGAGTCGCTACAGGTCGATCACGTACCGCCGACAACACCCGAGCGGCGGGGAGAGCCCGGAGAATCGCGTGATGACAGTGATGTCAAAGAGCGCCTGTCAGACCTCGGCTACTTGGATGGGTAGACGCCTCCGACCGATTCACTGAGCGTACGTGTCGATCGCTCGTTGGTAGCTGAGTCTGGTTTGCTCAGCGGTTCGCTCCCAGGTGAACGACTTCGCCCGTTCGAGCCCTGCTTGCTGTAATTCCGACGACACGACTCGGTCCCTCAGGACCGCTTCGATCCCATCCGCGATGGCACCAGGGTCGTCAGGTTCCACAAATAACGCCGCATCGCCAGCGATTTCCGGCAGGCAAGACCGGTCACTCGTCACGACCGGAGTCTCACACGCCATCGCCTCCAGTACGGGGAACCCGAACCCCTCGTAGTACGACGGAACGGCGACGACATCGGCCGCGTTGTAGTACTCGACGAGCCTATGATCGTCGACGTACCCAGTAGGGTGGATCCGGTTCCCGTCGTACTTGACAGAGTTCCGCAACTGTTCGACATCGGCACTATCCGCTCCTACGATATACAAATGCGACTCGATGCCGCGATCGTCCAGTCTCTCAAGCGCTGCCGCGACACCGCTGTGGTTCTTTCGGGGTTGCGGACGCCCAACCATCAGGACTGCATCGTCTTCCAGTTCCAAGGTCTGTCGTTCGGACGAGAGGGGTTGGAATCGGTCGTCGATTCCGTGGTACACGACGTCGATCTTCTCCGGAGAGATTCCGAGTCGGTCGACGGCATCCCGCTTCGTCGACTCACTCACGGCGATGATCCGATCACTGCTGTCGAGAAACTGGAGATAGAACCGCGAGAGGGCAGTCCACCGCCGCTTGAACGCGTTCGAGAACTCGTACACGATGAGGTCGTGGAGTGTCGTCACCAGAGGGCGACGTCGCGCCATCCTGAGCGGAAGTACCTCCCGTGGGTCTGCAGCGTGGTAGATGTCGGCGTCCGCGCGGGTGAGTTGTAACGGGTGTTTCACGAACTTCCCTATCGCATCCGGTGCCGGTGTGTTCGGACGTTCGTGGTAGACCTCGTGCTGGCAGGTCGGCTGTGCCCCTTCCGGAGCGTTGTACCTCAGGAGCGTGGAGTTCCCGATCAGTCTGGACAGTTCGCTCGCGTATCTGGGGATGCCGTGGATTCTGTCTGTATACTTCGAGACGATGAGAGGGTTCACGATAGGCTAGCCTCCAAGAGCTCGTAGTAGATATCTGCGATATCTGCCCAACTGTGGAGCTTTGCTTCTTCGCGGAGGTTTTCACCGTACTTCTTCGCGAGAGACGGGTCAGTTCGGAGGTCGTCGAGTGAGGTTGCGACCGATTCTGGTGATGGGTCGACAAAGAGGAGTTGGTCCTCCGAGAACCGATCCGACAACCCACCGTGCATCCCGATCGTGGGCAACCCGGCTGCACCGTATTCGAGTACTTTCAACGGTTGTTCGATCCCAACAAGGCAGAGCCCTGCCGACGCGTGAGAGAGAAATCCTGGAATAAGGTCGTAGTCGAACGAACCGAGATAAAAGACGTTCTCCAGTTCGTTGTTGGCGTCTCGAAGCATCTCTGCTAACGGTCCCTCTCCGAGGAACACGAACTGCCAGTCGGAACAGCGTTCGCTCGCCCCCAGAATGTCAAATAGATAGTACGTAGTCGATAGTCCACCGACGTACATCGCGATCGGTTTGTCGACGTCTACACCCGCTTCCGTGAGAATCGATTCTGTCTGGCGGACGACGCTCGCCTCGGGATCAGCGAACTTGTCGAAATCGACTCCGTTTTCGACGGGTGTCGTAGAGAGCCCGTGGGCAGCCAAGCGATTGCGTGTGCTCTCGTAGACGGCCGCGCGCTGAGACGTCCGTCGAAGCACGGAGAGTTCATACCAGTTGAACGTCCGAAAGAGTAAGTCCGGCAGGTCCCTAATCTGGTCGATTGGATCCGCGATGTCTGCGACGAACCCTAATCGACCCAGAACGGCGAGCGGGTACCCGACGTAGAGTCCAGCGCGTGCAGTACCAACGATCGCATCGTATCGACCAACGAAGGCCGCGCGTGCCGCGTCCACAGCATCCCATCCAGTTGCATCCCGGACATCCACAGTCACCCCCCTCCGCTCCAAATGTTCAGCGATGCGCTCACGGCCGACACTAATGTTCTTACCGGTAGTAGGCCGTAGCCACAGTACTCTCATACTCGCAGTGGACATCTCGTCGGCCATCTGGCTACAAGTCAATTCCGGCTTCATTACGAGGATGTCTCCACGCTGTCTTCACTCCCGAGCGTCTCCGATGATACCCACTTGTGGCCTCTTCGACCATCAATCAGGTTCTGCAACCGCGCCATCGCCATTCCAAACAACACAATACACATGATCGCTATCTACCACTGTGGGCGCTTCAGAAACAGTCTGTGTACTCGCCTTGGACGCAGCAGACTACGAACTCGCGACACGCTGGGACTGTGATAACTTACTCCTCGACGAGCACGCCGAACTTGAAACGTTTACACATACAAAGGATGTCCCGTACACTCCGGAAGTGTGGGCTACTGTCGCGACAGGCGTCAGCCCGGAGGATCACGGTATCTCCGGAGACGCACAGGACTGGGGGAACCCGATATTGGATGCAGCGAGTAAAGTGACACAGTATCTTCCTCGCAGGTGGCGTCGTCTTCTCGGGAGACCGTTCAGGAGTAGCGACGGCAGCGAAGACGGCATCCAAATCAGGACCTCGGCGAACGAAACTCTGTTCGAAACCGGGCAGGTGTGGTTGTGGCCCGGGATCGTCGACGCACCACACCTGTTGGAGGCCTGGCGATGGATGAGCGAAGCTTCCGACGACAAAATAACGCACGAGCGCCTCCGTCGAGATCTGATCGCGAACACGGGCCGGGAACTTGGATGGTTGTCTGCGATGGCGACGTTGGAGGTTCCAATCGCGGGTGTTCACTCTCACGTGCTAGATACGGCGGGACACGTCTACGCGGACCGTCCGGAGATACTGTTTGAGTACTATTCGATAGTCGACAGGATGGTCGGAGACCTGCGAGAGCGTTGCGACCGTCTCGTCCTCCTGTCTGACCACGGCATCCAGACGCAGGAGACGAACGATAGCCAAGTTGGCCGACACTCGATGCGAGCGATGGTCTCCGCTCAGGGGGTAGAGGGGCTACCGAAGACCGTGTACGACGTCCGCGACTGGCTGACTCCCCAACTGTTCGATGCTACGGGAGATGACGGCGGAGCGACCGGGATAGGTACGCCTGAGGAACACCTGAGAGATCTCGGATATCTCTGAAGTATACGCCATCGATAGACTCGTGCTACCTCTACCGCGGGCTGTCGGCGTTATCCCGATATCCATATTGATTAGCTACCGGAGAACTTCACAAATTAAATTGTATTTGACAGAACAGAAGTGTGAAAACCGTTGGAGTGACCGTGAACGCTGGCTAATCGGAATAAATGACTTCGGACCACTTCACAAGGCTTATCCTCGTTTTCCAAGTCCATCGATGCAATGAGTCGAAGCGATAGCGACACGACCCCGGACGGAGGAAATCCCGCTTCTTCCGTCCCAGGCCTAAACTACTCCTTTACAGGGAAGTCGGCCGCAGATGTCGTACGCGACTTCTATCATGTGCCGGCGCTCCTCGCAATCGTCGCGTTCATGCTGTGGATCCGCCTCCAGTCCTACGGCAACTTCATTCGCGACGGCCAGGTATACTTCAACGGTAACGACGCGTGGTACCACCTTAGACAGGTCCGGTACACCGTCGCTAACTGGCCGGCGACGATGCCATGGGACCCGTGGACGTACTACCCGTTCGGAACCAACTCCGGCCAGTTCGGTACCCTATACGACCAACTGATCGCCACGGCCGCCCTCATCGTCGGCCTCGGCTCCCCTTCCGAGGCGCTCGTCGCCAAGACGCTCCTCGTTGCGCCCGCCGTCTTCGGCGCGCTCGTCGTGGTTCCTACCTATTTGATCGGGAAGCGCCTCGGTGGCCGCCTTGCAGGACTCTTCGGCGCGGTCATCCTCATGCTCCTCCCAGGAACGTTCCTCCGTCGGGGCCTCGTCGGGTTCGCCGACCACAACGTCGCGGAACCGTTCTTCCAGGCGTTCGCGGTCGTCGCGCTCATGGTCGCGCTCGCTGTCGCGCAGCGGGACCTCCCAATCTGGGAACTCGTGCAGGCGAGCGAGTGGGACGAGTTGAAGCCCACTCTATACTGGAGTGCGCTTGCAGGCGTCGCCATCGGCCTCTACATCTGGACCTGGCCCCCGGCCGTCCTCCTGCTCGGAATCTTTGCTGCCTACGTCGCATTCCAAACCGTCTCCGATTACGCGGGCGACCGCTCGCCAGACCACGTCGCGTTCGTCGCTGTCATCTCGATGGTCGTCGCCGCCCTGATGGCACTCCTCAAGTTCGAGGAGGCGACGTTCTCTCCGACCGCGATGAGCCTCATCCAGCCCGCTTTCGCGCTCGCGACCGCCGCGGGCGCCGTCTTCCTCGCGTTCCTCGCGCGCCAACTCGACTCCCGCGAGTTCGCGGACGACCGCCTGAACGACCACGCGTTCGCGGGGATCGTCGGCATCCTCGGCGCGGTCGGCGTCCTCCTCGTCATCTTCGTCGAGGCGGCGCCGTTCACGACGATCGAGAGCAACCTCCTCCGGTTCGTCGGCTTCTCCGCGGGCGCGGCCACCCGCACCATCGGCGAGGCCCAACCGTTCCTCCAGTCAGGGCTCGTCCAGTACTACGGCGGCTTCGGCGTCGTTATCGCCGAGTACGGCTTCGCGTTCATCACCGCCCTCGCGGCGGCCGTCTGGATGCTCGTCAAGCCGCTGTGGAAGCGCGGCACCACGAGCGACTACTACTACCTCGCTGCCTCGGCGCTGGTCGTCCTGTTCGTCTTCGTCGGCTCGCCGATCTTCAACGACCTCGCGAGCGGCCTCGGGTTCAACCCGCAGGTGCTCGGACTCGCACTCGTCGCCCTGCTCGTGTTCGGCGCTGCCGCGCGCGTTCGCTACGACGCCGAACACCTGTTCGTGTTCGTGTGGGCGGCGTTCATCACGGCCGCCGCGTTCACGCAGGTCCGCTTCAACTACTACCTCGCGGTCGCCGTCGCGGGGCTGAACGCCTACTTCCTCCGGGAGATCCTCGCGGTCATCGGGATCGACTTCTCGGCGGACCTCTCGATGCCGGACGTCGAGACGTACCAGATCATCGCCGTGGTGCTCACGGTGCTGGTCGTGCTCGGCCCGGTGCTCGTCGTCCCGCTGTCGCTCGGGAACACCGGACAGGTGTCCATCGACCGGACGAACACCGCCGTCGGCGTCGGCAACAACACCGGCCCGGGGTCGGTGACCGTCTGGGACGAGAACCTCGAGTGGATGAACGACAACACGCCCGCCGAGGGGAACCTCGGAGGTGCCGGCAACGCGGACGACCTCGACTACTACGGCACCTATCAGCGGCCCGCTGACGACGACTACGACTACGCAGAGGGAACCTACGGCGTGATGTCCTGGTGGGACTACGGCCACTGGATCACCACGCAGGGCGAGCGCATCCCGCACGCGAACCCGTTCCAGCAGGGCGCCAGCTCCGCGGCGAACTACCTCCTCGCGCCCAGCGAAGAGGACGCGGACGAGGTGCTCTCGAACATCGACGACGACGGCGAGGCCGAAGACATGCGCTACGTCATGGTCGACTGGCAGATGGTCACGGTCGGCTCGAAGTTCGGCGCGCCCGTCGTCTTCGATGACGACACGAACGCCTCGGATTACTACTCGCCGACGCTGCGCGCACAGGAAACCCAACGGGGGACTCAGTACGGCGTCGCGTTCCGCGACAAGACGCAGCGCTACTACGAGAGCCAGATGGTGCGGCTGTACCTGTTCCACGGGAGTCGCGCCGACCCAGCGGTCCAGACGCCGTTCGGCGACCGCGTGATCGTGTTCGACTACGACACGGTCTCCGCGCAGGACGGCACCACCTACAAGGTGCTGCCGCAGGGCGAGAACGCGAGCGCGATTCGGACGTTCGCCAACGAGAGCGCGGCCCAGGAGTTCGTCGAGGAGGACGGCACCGCGCAGATCGGCGGCGTCGGGGCGTTCCCGCGCGAGTCCGTGCCGGCGATGGAACACTACCGGCTGGTGAGTACGTCCGAAACCTCGGCGTACTCCTCCAGTCAGTACCAGCGGACGGTACTGCAGGAGTCCCAGTCGCTCGGGCTGCGCCCGTCGCTGCTGCAGCAGACGCAGCCGCAGTGGGTGAAGACGTTCGAGAAGGTGCCCGGCGCGACCGTCGAGGGTGACGGCGCCGACCCCAACGAGACGGTCACCGCGACCGTCGAGATGCGCGTCCCCGACGCCGGCACCGGCGGCAACGCCTCGACGTTCACCTACGAGCAGCAGGCGACCGCCAACGAGGACGGCGAGTTCGAGTTCACGGTCCCGTACTCGACGACCGGCTACGACGAGTACGGCCCGGAGAACGGCTACACCAACGTGAGCGTTCGCGCGACGGGCGCGTACACGGTCACCGGCGAGGTCGAGAGCAACGAGTCTGCGTACATCGTCCGCAACGAGGGGACGTTCAACGTGAGTGAGGGACTGGTCAACGGCGACGAGGACGGCACCGCGACCGTCACGCTCTCGGAGGAAGTCCTCCGCGCGCCCGAGGGCGCCCAGAACGGCTCGGAGACGAACAACTCGACCGACGGCTCCGACAACACGAGTTCCCTGCCCGCGGAGTTCGACTCGCTGGAGGGGCTTGACTCGGCGTCAGCGGACTCGCTGACGGCGGGCGGCGACTCGTCGACGGACGGATCGCTCGCTGGCTCGGCCGCGGGTGAGGCCGCGCCGGCCGTGCGCGCCCCTACCCGGAGCACGGTCGCACCGTAGATGACGGACGCCGGCGGCGACGGTGACGGTGCCGAGTCGGCTGACGTGACGGGAACGGCAGCGGCCGATGCATCGGCGACCGCCGCCGAGCCGTCCGAGGCCGGTCGCTCGACGAACGCCGACGCGTCACCGTCGTTTGCAGACGACGTACAGTTGATCGAGCGCGACGAGGGACCGCTCGGCACGTACCTCCGCGGGGTCGCGATGGGGACCGCCGACGCCGTTCCCGGGGTCTCCGGCGGCACGATCGCGTTGATCACCGGGATCTACGATCGCCTCATCGCCGCGGTGACGGCCGCGTCGCCGTCGCTCGCGCGACGCGCGCTCGACGGCCTGCTCGGCGACCGCGACGAGCTGCGCGCGGTCTGGACGGCGGTCGACGGCTGGTTCCTGCTCGCGCTCGGCGCCGGCATCGCCACCGCGATCCTCACCGTGACGCGGGCGTTGCACATCGCGCTGGAGACCGTTCCGGTGCTCACGTACGGCTTCTTCTTCGGCCTCATCGGGGCGTCGGCTGTCGTCCTCCGCGGGGAGTTCCGCGTCGACACCGGCGGTCGGGCCGCAGCTGCGATCGGGGGGGCGGCGCTGGCGTTCGTCGCCTCCGGGCAGGCCTCGGCGGCCCTCGGCGAGACCGCCCTGGCGACGTTCTTCGCGGGGGCGGTCGCGGTCAGCGCGATGATCCTCCCCGGGATCTCGGGGTCGCTCCTGCTCGTCATCCTCGGGCAGTACGACCGCATGACCGAGGCGCTGTCCGTGTTCGTCGATTCGCTGTTGGCGCTCGCGACCGGCGGCCCGACGGCAGCGGTCGTCGAGACCGGCGTCCCGGTCGTCGCGTTCCTCGCGGGCGGCGTCGTCGGACTGCTCACCGTCGCGCACGCGGTCCGAGCGGCGCTGGCGGCGCGGCGCGAGGCGACGCTCGCGTTCCTGATCGGCCTCATCGTCGGGGCGCTCCGGGCGCCGGTCGTCCGCGTCGGCGAGGAGGTCGGCGCGTGGACCGCCGCGGTCGGCGGCGAGTTCGTCGTCGCGGCCGCGGTCGGGGCGGTGCTGGTCGTCGGGCTCGACCGCCTCGCCGGCGGCGTCGACCTGGACTGATCGACTCGACCGCGGTCGTTTTGTCCCGCCGTCACCCACCACCGATATGACCGACGAGGCGTCGAGCGGGTCGGACGCGACGACGACCGCGGGTCCCGTTCGCGAGGTGACCGTCCGCGCGTCGGGCCACGAGCACGTCAGCGCCGAGCACGAGAGCACCTTCGAGGTGACCAGCGACGATTGGCTCACGCCCGCGGGCGACTGCATCCTCGCGGTCGAGGCGGACGCCACCCCCGCGGACGTGCCGCGTTCGTTCGTCGAGGCGTGTCGCTCCCGGGAGGCGACGATCGTTGCCGAGTTCGGCGCAGCCGACGCGACCGAGACCGTGACGGGTCACGGCCATCCCGACCTCTCCTACGAGGGCGACCGGAGCATGGTCGGCCGGACGAGCGACTACGTCGACGAGCGGACGGTCATGATCGAGGCGGACAAGGCCGCCGCGGACTTCGGCCGACGACTCGTGACGGCGCTGGAGCGGGGCGCCCCGCTGACAGTGACGCTACGCGTCGAGCCGTAGCGCCGCGGTCGGGAGCGTCGTCGATCGCCCCGACGGTTCGGGACCGCGCGGGCGACGGTTCTTGTACGATGACGCCCGAGCACCGACCATGCCCGACGACGAACCGGCCGAGAACATCAGCGGCGGCGACGCGGGCGGCGGCCGTCCGGCCGCGTTCGACTCGGCCGACGAGCCGGCGACGCACCCCGAGGCCGTCGTCGGCGCCCTCGGCGACCTGTACTGGCAGAAGGCCTACGGCGGACAGGACGCCTTCGAGTGTCTCGTCCGGACGATCCTCTCGCAGAACACCAGCGACAAGGCGAGCCAGCCGGCACACGACGCGCTGATGGCCCGATACGGGCCGGATGGGTCCGAGTGGATAGGTGATCTAGCGGCGTCGCTTGCGAACGCGGCACAGGACGAGTTGGCCGAGACCATCTCGGGCGCCGGACTCTACAACATGAAGTCCGAGCGGATCGTCGCGCTCGCCGAGCGTGTCGTCGAGGAGTACGGCGACGCCGACGGCTTCGACGCGTTCGTTCGCGAGGAAGACCCGGCCACGGTCCGCGAGACGCTGCTCGAAATGAACGGCGTGGGGCCGAAGACCGCCGACTGCGTCCTGCTGTTCGCCGGCGGCCGCGACGGCGTCTTTCCGGTGGACACGCACGTTCACCGGATCTCTCGCCGGATGGGGCTCGCGCCCGCGGACGCGGACCACGAGGGCGTGCGGACCGCACTCGAGGAGGCGGTGCCGCCCGAGAAATGTGGCTTCGGCCACACCGCGATGATCCAGTTCGGGCGGGAGTACTGCACCGCCCGCGAGCCGGCGTGTCTGCAGGGGCCGGAGGCGTGCCCGCTGTACGACCTGTGCGATCGCGTCGGGATCGACGAGCTGTCCGGCGAGGCGGTCGACCCGGCCGAGGCGCTCGCCGACGGCGCCGAGGATTGACTGCCTACTCCACCGAGCACTCGGCCTCGGGGACGCCCTCGACCGGCGCCTCCGACTGCTCGTAGGTGGTGTCGCCGGGGGCAGCCGACAGCATCGGCAGCGAGAGCGTGTAGTCGAACGCGAGCGCGAACCGGGAGAACGGGTCCGCGAGGAACGCCTCGGGGTCGTTGACGCCGGCGAAGACGACGCCCGTGCGGAGGCTGATCACCTCATATTCGCCGGTGTGGCCGACGGCCGACATTCCGAGCGCGCCCTTCCCGCCGAGGTTCGTGAACAGCGACGTGTAGATCGACAGATCGATCGTCGGCCCCTCGGTCCCGACGTCCAGATCCCGGCCGTCGCCGAAGCAGTCCTCGGGCGTGGCAGCCGCGGGCGCGACGGCGGGACCCCCGACCGCCGCAATCGTCACGATGAGGGCGAGCACGGCGCGTGCGGGAGCCGAGCGTCTCACTGGCGGCGGTTCGGCGGTCGGGGTGAAAAGTCACCCGAGCCGGCTATCCCTCGTGATACTCCGGGGGATCGCGTTCGATCCCCTCGACGAGGTACGCCGCGCTCGCGGGGTTGGTCGCGAGCGGCACGTCGTGCACGTCACAGATCCGGAGGAGCGCGGAGATGTCGGGCTCGTGCGGCTGTGCCGTCAGCGGGTCGCGGAGGAAGACGATCCCGTGGCAGTCGCCGTTGGCGACCTCGGCGCCGATCTGCATGTCGCCGCCGAGGGGACCCGACGACTTGCGTTCGACTCTGAGGTCGGTTTCCTCGTTGAGCCGTTTGCCGGTCGTCCCCGTCGCGAGCAGGTCGTGGGCGGCGAGGGTGTCGACGTACTCGCGGGCGAACTCGACGAGGGTGTCCTTCTGTTCGTCGTGGGCGATGAGCGCGAGGCGCATACGTATCCGTCGACGGGAGATAACTTGAGTCCCGGCGATGGTCGGTCAGTCGACCGACCGTGAGCGTCTCACGATCGGTCCACGTGCGGGACCACTCCGTGTTGTACCGCGAGCGAGGCCGAAGTTCTCGTGAGCGAAGCGAACGAGAGCACGGAGGGCGAGTGGAGCGAGCCCTCCGAAGGCCAAGCGAGCGGCCCTTTTGATCATCATCAGAATCGCGGAGCGATTCTGATTAGCAGTCGGATTCGAAGAATCCGACCGCATGAACGGGTTTTGGCGGGGGTCGAGCGCCCGGAGGGCGCGAGGCCCCCGTTAAAAGTGGTTCATTTGAAACGGAACGTCTCCAGGTTCTTCGGGGCGAACGTCCGCATGTTGTAGTCGTGATACAGCGCCGACGAGAAGTCCTGCACGGAGCGCTCGTCGCCGTGGACACACAGCACCTTCTCTGGGCGCGGGTTCATCGTTTTCACGAAGTTTTCGAGCCCTTGGCGGTCCGCGTGCCCGGAGAAGCCATCGACGACCTCGACTCCCATCCGCAGGGAGATGGTCGACTTGCGGCTGCGGTCGCGGGGGTCCTGCACCGGGATCTCGTCCCAGCCGTTCTGGATGCGGCGGCCGAGCGTCCCCTGGGCCTGATAGCCGACGAACGTGAGCGTCGAATTCTCCTCGGTGCCGAGGTGGCGCAACCAGGACATGATGGGGCCGCCGGTCATCATCCCGGAGGTCGAGAGGACGATGCAGGGACCGCCGTCGGCGACCTCCTGGCGCTCGTCCTCCCCGCCGTCGATGTGGTTGAACTGGTCGGCGAGGAACGGGTTCTCGTCCTCGTGGAAGATCCGGTCACGCAGCTCGTCGCGGAGGTACTCGGGGTAGGTGGTGTGGATCGCCGTCGCCTCCCAGATCATCCCGTCGAGGTGGACGGGCATCTCCGGGATCTTGTCGGTGCGCATCGCCTCCTCCAGTACCATCATGATCTCCTGGGAGCGCCCGACCGCGAACGCCGGGATCAACACCTTCCCGTCGTTCTCGTACGTCTCGTTGATCACCTCGATCAGCTTGCGCTCGGAGTCCTCCTGGTCGGTCTGGTAGTCGTTGCGACCGCCGTAGGTGGACTCCATCACGAGCGTCTCCACGCGCGGGAAGTCGTTAACCGCGCCGTTGAACAGGCGGGTGTCGTCGTAGTGGATGTCGCCGGAGAAGCAGACGTTGTAGAGCCCGTCGCCGATGTGGAAGTGCGAGACCGCGCTCCCGAGGATGTGGCCCGCGTTGTGGAACGTGAGCTTCACGTCCGGCGCGATGTCGGTCACGTCGCCGTACTCCAGCGGGATGGTGTGTTTGATCGCCTCGCGAACCTGCGCCGACTCGTACGGCGGGGTGCGCCCCTCCTTGCTCGCCACGTCGAGGTAATCGAGCGTGAGCAACCCCATCAGGTCCCGCGTCGGCTCGGTGCAGTAGATCGGACCGTCGTAGCCGTACTTGAACAGGAGCGGGATGAGCGCCGAGTGGTCGAGGTGGGCGTGGGTGAGCACGACCGCGTCGAGGTTCTGTGCGCCCGCACCCAACGCCTCCGGAACCTGGAGGTACGGCACCTCGCCCTCGGCGCCGGGCTTGTCGCCACAATCGATGAGGATGCGCGTCTCGGCGGTGTTGAGGATGAACGAGGCGCGGCCGACCTCGCGACAGCAGCCGAGCGTGGTGATGCGGACCCACTGCTCGTCGGCCATCTCCTCGCGGTGGATGGTGCGGCCGACGCGTTCGAGGATGTCGCGGCGTTCCTCGCGCTCCTGCTTCAGGAAGTTCCGGACGTTCGAGACCGTGGAGGACTCGATCGGCGGCGTGCGGACGACCTCGGGCGTCCACCCGACCTCCTGGGTGATCTCCCGGAGGGTGGAGCCGCGGCGGCCGATGACCATGCCGGGCTTCTCGGCCTCGATGACGACCTCGCCCGTGTCCTCGTGGAAGTCGAGGTCGGCGACGCCGGCGTCGTCGGGGATGATGTCCTCGATCTTTGCCCTCGCCTCCTTCGGCTTCGAGAGGACGTCGGGGTGCGGGCGAACGGTGATCCGCTTTCGGAGCTTGGAGGCGAGCCGCCGAACGAGATCGCCGTCCTGGGCGAACTCCTTCGGGTGGCGGGTGTAGATGACCAGCTCCGGGCCCTCGTATTTCACGTCGGTGACGGAGATGTCGTCGGGGATCTCCGATTCGATCTGTGCTTTCGTGTCGGCTAACTGCTTCTCGACTTGACTCATATGTGAGAGGATCGTCGCGGGTCCCGGAGGGCGCGGCTGTCGGACGCGACGCCCTCGGGTCGACTGTGAGTTGAAGACTGCATGCGTACGGGACGCTCCGTTGTAGCTGCCCTCGTGGGCGACGGAAAACCCGCTTGTCTCCCCGTATCCCCCGCGTGTTATAAAACCCTTCGCAAACCACTACCGGGGCCGGTCCGAACGACCCGTATGCGACTCACGCCCGACTCCGTCGCCGCCGAGCGAGACCGCCTCCGCGAGCGCGCCCCGACGGTCGTCCCCCTGCTCAACGACACCCGGGTCGCCCTGGGCGAGTTGTTCGGCACGGAGGTCGACCCCGTCGCCGACGAGCGGTACCGACGCGAGGTCGACCGGGTGTTCGCCGACGGCGACCGCGCAGTCAACGTCGCCGCCCTCGCCGGCCTCCTGCGTGACCTCGACGTGGAGGGCGACTATCCGGGGTTCGTCGTCGACGAACTGCTCGGGCGCCGGCTGGCGTCGACCATCGCCGGCGGCCAGCCCCTCGCGCTGCTGGCGGAGGCGACGTTCCACTTCGCGGACACGCGCGCGCACGGCGGGCCCGACGAGGCCGCCGGCGCCGACGACCTCGACGCGGCGCTTGCGGCGGGCTTTCAGACCAGACTTCCGGGGTGGTCGTGGCGCGAGGGCGACAGCCCGTTCGCGGTTCCGCCGCACGGGACGGGGGGGAACGGACAGAACGAAGCGAGCGGAACGAACGATACCAACGGAGGGGAGCCGTGAGGGGCGCGACGCCCGCGGCGCTGACGCCGGCGGCCGCCCGCGGGGCGCTTCCCGAGGCGACGCTGTGTCACGTCGTCGACGGCGACCGGACGCTCCTGATACGCAAGCAGCGCGGCGTCGGCGCCGGCAAGCTGGTCGGCCCGGGCGGCAAACTGGAGGGCGAGGAGACGCCCCGCGAGTGCGCCGTCCGCGAGGTGCGCGAGGAGCTCGGCATCCGCGTCAGCGACCCGGAACCCGCGGGCGCGTTCGCCTACTGGGCCGACGACTGGTCGGCCGTCGTCCACGTGTTCCGCGGGACCGCGTACGACGGCACGCCGACCGAGAGCGAGGAGGCCGTCCCGGTGTGGGCGCCAGTCGACGACCTCCCGACGGGGGAGATGTGGTCGACCGACCGCGAGTGGCTCCCGGCGGTGCTCGACGGGGACCGGTTCCGGGGAACGTTCGTCTACCACGACGGGGAACCGCGGTACGTCGACGTGAAGACCGGCGTAGACGCGCTCGCGTTCGAGCGTCCGTGATAGCGGTACGCACGGCGGGGGAACCCTCTTGTCCACGGCGCCGGTCGACTCGGGCATGAGCGCTGCTCGCCGCGCCTCGATCGCAGTCCGTCGTCGCCGCGAGCGGCGCGTTCGCCTCCCGGTTCCGCCGCGTGGCGCGTAGCCACGCATCCATCCTTCTCCCCACCGCACACGCCGGCGGACCGATCGCACCGAGTTTAAGACGGCAGTCCGATATCCACGAGTATGAGCGAACACGAATCCGCCGACTCCGGCGACGACGACCAGGAGTTGGGGATCACGAAGTCGAAGGAGTACGAGACCGGCGAGTGGTACGCCGAGGTCGTCAAGAAGGCCGGCCTCGCGAACTACGCGCCCGAGGGGATGTCAGGGTTCATCATCACCCGACCCCGCGGGTACGCGCTGTGGGAGCGCCTGCAGGGCTTTCTCGACGCGAAGTTCAAGGACACCGGGGTGCAGAACGCCTACTTCCCGCTGTTCATCCCCGAGTCGTACCTCGAGGCCGAGAAGGACATCGTCGAGGGCTTCGACCCCGAGGTCGCGTGGGTGACCCACGGCGGCCACGACGAGCTGGAGGAACGGCTCGCCGTCCGGCCCACCTCCGAGTCGATCATCACGCCCTACATCAGCCAGTGGGTGCGGAGCCACCGCGACCTGCCCCTCCGCGTGAACCAGTGGTGCTCGGTCGTGCGCTGGGAGGCGACGGAGACGAAGCCGTTCTTCCGCACGAAGGAGTTCCTCTGGCAGGAGGGCCACACCGCACACGCCGACCGCGACGGCGCCTGGGACGAGACGATGACGCGCCTCGACCAGTACGAGTCGGTGTACGAGGACTTCCTCGCGATCCCCGTCCTCCGCGGACAGAAGCCCGACCACGACAAGTTCCCCGGCGCGGACACGACGACGACCGTCGAGGCGCTCATGCCCGACGGCAAGTCCGTGCAGGGCGGCACCTCCCACTACCTCGGGACGAGCTTCGCGGAGGCGTTCGACATCACCTACTCCGACGAGGACGAGGCCGAACGCCACGCGCACACGACCTCGTGGGGACTGTCCTGGCGCGCGCTGGGCGCGCTGATCATGACCCACTCCGACGACCAGGGACTGGTGCTTCCCCCCACCGTCGCGCCCACCCAGGTCGCGATCGTGCCCATCTGGCAGGAGGACACCAAAGACGAGGTGCTCGGGTACGCCGAGGGCGTCGCCGAGGAGCTCGAGGAGGCGGGGATCCGCGTCGAACTCGACGACCGCGACACGCGCAACCCCGGCTTCAAGTTCAACGAACACGAGCTCAACGGGATCCCCGTCCGCTTCGAGATCGGCCCCTACGAGGTCGAAGACGACGAGGTCACGGTCGTCCACCGTCCCGACGGCGAACAGTCGACCGTCGACCGCGAGGGGATCGCGGAGACGACCCGCGAGCACCTCGACGAGGTGTACGCGAAGCTGTACGCCGCCGCAGAGGAGAACCTGGAGGGCGAGGTGCGCGAGGCCGACTCGCGCGACGAGATCCTCGGCACCATCGGCCAGCACGGCGGCTACGTGAAGGCGCCCTGGTGCGGCGACGAGGAATGCGAGGACGAGATCAAAGACCAGATCGCCGCCGAGATCGTGATGGTCCCCTTCGAGGAGGACGACGACCGCCACGGAACCGACCACGACGACACCTGCGCGGTCTGTGACGACGACGCGACGCGAACGGCGTACTTCGCGAAGTCGTACTGACCCACGGTTCGTCGCGACCGGTCCGACGATCCGTTTTTCGAACAACAACTCGAATTCGAGTCACAGCGTGCCGTCCCGCGATCGGATCGTTCACGGTCGTCCGAGAGGATACTGTCATCCTATATCATCCTAATATGCCAATAACACACCCTTAGCCGTTTAGGGTCAACCCTTTACCCGGGACGCGAGAACCGGCATCCATGACTGAGCCGGACGCGTCGGCGCGCGTCGGGGGCCTGGCGGACCCCAGTGACGAGCGCTCGAACTGTGGTGTGGGAGCCGTCGTCGACCTCGACGGCGGGCGATCACACGAAGTAGTATCGGACGCACTCGACCTGCTGGAGAACCTGGAACACCGGGGCACGACGGGCGCGGAACAGAACACCGGCGACGGCGCCGGCATCATGGTCGAACGGCCCGACGAGTTCTTCGAGGCCGTCGTCGGCGACCTCCCCGAGACGTACGCGGTGGGGTCGGTGTTCATGCCGACCGACGACGACGCTCGCGAGGACCTGGCGGCGCTGTTCGAGTCGACGCTCGCGGAGTATGACCTCGACGTGTTCGCGTGGCGCGACGTGCCGACGGACGCCGCGGGCGCCGATCTGGGGAAGACGGCGCTCGACTCGGAGCCGGACGTGTGGCAGGCGTTCGTCGCGCCCGCCGACGGCGCCGACCTCGACGAGGGGACGTTCGACCGACGGCTGTACGTCGCCCGCCGCGCCCTCGAGTCGGCCGCGGATGACCTCGCCGGCGAGCGCTTCTACGTCTGTTCGCTCGACCGCCGGCGCGTCGTCTACAAGGGGCTGTTGAAGGCCGACCAGATCGACGCCTACTACCCCGACCTGCGCGACGACCGGCTCACGTCGGGGGTCGCGCTGGTGCACGCGCGCTTCTCGACGAACACGCTCGGCGCGTGGCACCTCGCGCATCCGTACCGCAACATCGTCCACAACGGCGAGTTCAACACAATCCAGGGGAACGTCAACTGGATGCGCGCCCGGCAGTCGGACCTCGCGGACGGCGGCTTCACCGACGAGGAGCTCGACGCCGTTCGACCGATCATCTCGGACCCCAACCAGTCGGACACCGCCTCCGTCGACGAGACGCTCGATCTGCTCCTCCAGGGCGGCCGCGACCTCCCGCACGCGCTGCGGATGATGATCCCGGAGGCGTACCGCAAGGACGACGCGATGAGCGAGTCCCGCCGCGATTTCTACGACTACCACGCCTCGCTGGTCGAGCCGTGGGACGGCCCCGCGCTGGTCATCGGCTTCGACGGCGATCGCGTCGCGGGCGTGCTCGACCGTAACGGGCTCCGACCGTGCCGTTACGACGTGACGACCGACAACCGCCTCGTGATGGGTAGCGAGGTCGGCGCGCTCGAACACGACCCCGACGAGGTCCGCGAGCGCGGCCGCCTCCGCCCGGGCGAGACGTTCGTCGCCGACCGCTCCGAGGGCCGCGTCCTCGACGACGAGGAGGTGTTCGCCGACCTCACCGACGAGAAGTACGGCGAGTGGGTCGACGCCGAGCAGCGCGACCTCGCGGACGTGACCGCCGACGCGGACCCGTCGCCCGAGACGGGGCCCGACGACCACCTCCGGAGCAAGCAGGCGGCCTTCGGCTACACGACCGACCAACTGAACCACCTCATCGGCCCGATGGCCGAGCAGGGGAAGGATCCGGTCGGCTCGATGGGCGACGACACGCCGCTGTCGGTCCTCTCGGAGTTCGACCGCCCGCTGTTCACGTACTTCAAGCAGCTGTTCGCGCAGGTGTCGAACCCGCCGATCGACTACATCCGCGAGGAGCTCGTTACCTCGATGGAGACGCGGCTGGGCCCCCAGCGCAACCTCCTCGGGGAGACGCCCGAACACGCCCGGCAGGTCGTCAACGACTCGCCGGTCCTGACCGAGGCGGAGACCGAGACGCTGCGGGACCTGGAGACGGCGACCGACGGCGACCTCACGTCGGTCACGCTCGACATGACGTTCGACCCCGAGGACGACCTCCGGACGGCCGTCGAGGACCTGCGCGCGGCCGCCGCCGACGCGGTCCGCGACGGCGCCGACGTGGTCGTCCTGTCGGATCGCGACATGGGCCCCGACCGGATGCACGTCCCCAGCCTGCTGGCGACGGGCGCGGTCCACCACCACCTCGTGCGCGAGGGGCTGCGCGCCCGCGCCGGTCTGGTCGTCGAGTCGGGCGACCCCCGCGAGGTTCACCACGTGGCGTGTCTCGTCGGCTACGGCGCCGGTGCGGTGTGCCCGTACCTCGCGTACGACACCGTCCGCGACATCGTCGCGGGCCCCGACGGCGCCGACGAGGAGGAGTCGCTGTCGGCCTACCGCGACGCCCTGGAGATGGGGCTGCTGAAGACGATGGCGAAGATGGGCATCTCGACGGTCGAGTCCTACCAGGGCGCGCAGATCTTCGAGGCGGTCGGCCTCGACTCCGACCTAGTGCGCGAGTACTTCGAGGGCACCGAGATCCGGACCGAGGGGATCGGCCTCCCGGAGATCGAGTCGGACCTGCGCGAGCGCTACGAGGTCGGCTTCGGGGAGGACCCCGAGCTGGAGACGCAGGGGGAGTACGAGAACCGCTCGTCGGGGATCAAACACGGCTGGAACCCCCACTCGGTGAACGCGCTCCACACCGCCGTCCGCGAGGGCGACCGCGAGGCGTGGGACGAGTTCGCCGCCCAGGTAAACGACCCCGACGAGCCCGCTGAACTCCGGAACCTGCTGGACATCGACAACGACCGCGAGTCCATTCCGGTCGAGGACGTCGAGGCCGTCGGCGACATCGCCGAGCGCTTCTCGACGGCCGCGATGAGCCTCGGGAGCCTCTCGCCCGAGCAACACGAGAACAACGCGATCGCGATGAACCGCCTGGGCGCGAAGTCGAACACCGGCGAGGGGGGCGAGCCGCCCGAGCGCTTCGACACGGAACGCAACTGCAGCGTGAAGCAGGTCGCCTCGGGTCGCTTCGGCGTCACCTCGAACTACCTCGCGAACGCCGAGGAGATCCAGATCAAGATGGCCCAGGGGTCCAAGCCCGGCGAGGGCGGCCACCTCCCCGGCGCGAAGGTGAACGAGTACATCGCGCACGTGCGCTACTCGACGCCCGGCGTCGGACTCATCTCGCCCCCGCCGCTGCACGACATCTACTCCATCGAGGACCTCAAGCAGCTCATCTACGACCTGAAGGCGGCAAACCCCGAGGCCGACATCAACGTGAAGCTCGTCTCGGAGGCCGGCATCGGCACCATCGCCGCCGGCGTCGCCAAGGCGGAAGCCGATGTGGTCCACATCTCGGGTCACTCCGGCGGCACGGGGGCGTCGCCGAAGACCTCGATCAAGAACGCCGGGCTCCCGTGGGAACTGGGCGTCGCGGAGGCGAACCAGATGCTCCGGGCGACCGGCCTGCGCGACCGGATCACCGTCTCCGCGGACGGCGGGCTCAAGACCGGCCGCGACGTGGCCGTCGCCGCGCTGCTGGGCGCCGAGGAGTTCGCGTTCGGGACCGCCGCGCTCGTCTCCTCCGGCTGCGTGATGGCCCGGCAGTGCCACCAGAACACCTGCCCGGTCGGCGTCGCCACCCAGCGCGAGGACCTGCGGGATCGGTTCCCCGGCGAGCCCGAGCACGTCATCAACTACATGCAGTTCATCGCACAGGAGCTGCGGGAGATCATGGCCGACCTCGGGTTCGCGACCGTCGACGAGATGGTCGGCCGGGTCGAGTGCCTCTCCCAGCGGGAGATCGACCACCCGAAGGCGAAGAAGCTCGACCTGTCGGCGCTCATCGCCGAGCCGAACGACGACGGCCCGCGCCACAAGGTGCGCGAGCAGGACCACCCCGACCTCGCGGAGGCGCTCGACTGGGAACTGCTCGACGAACTCGGCGACAACGTCGAGTCGGGCGAGCCGGCCGCGCTCGCCGCGGACGTGGACAACACCGACCGCGCGGTCGGCGCCACCCTGTCGAACCGCATCTCGCAGGCCCACGGCGAGGACGGCCTCCCCGCCGGCACGCTCGATCTGGACTTCCGCGGCGAGGCGGGCCAGTCGTTCGGCGCGTTCCTCGCGGCGGGCGTGGACGCCCACCTCGTCGGGGCCGCCAACGACTACGTCGGCAAGGGCCTCTCGGGCGGCACGGTCGTCGTCCAGACGCCCGAGGACGCCGCCTTCGAGCCCGACGAGAACGTCCTCGTCGGCAACGTCGCGCTGTACGGCGCCACCGACGGCGAGGCGTACGTCAACGGCGTCGCCGGCGAGCGCTTCGCCGTGCGCAACTCCGGCGTGAAGGCGGTCGTCGAGGGCGTCGGCGACCACGGCTGCGAGTACATGACCGGCGGCGTCGTCGCGGTGCTGGGCGAGGTCGGCCGCAACTTCGCCGCGGGGATGTCCGGCGGCGTCGCGTACGTCCACGACCCGGACGACGAACTGGCCGCGAAAACGAACACGGGGATGGTGAGCCTCTCGGCGGAGCTGACCGACCAGGACGAGGGGATGCTTCGTCGCTTGGTCGAGAACCACCTCGCGCGCACCGACAGCGACCGCGCGCGCGAACTCCTCGACGACTGGGAGTCGGTCGTCGGCGAGTTCACCCGGGTGCTCCCCGATGCCTACGCGGAGGTCATCGCGGAGGGCCGCGGCGACGACGTGCGCGAACAGCTCCCCGACGCCGCCGAGGGCGGCGCCGCGACCGCGGAGTTCGGCGCGGGCGTCGCGAGCGACGACTGAGGCGGGGTCGACCGCAGGGAGACCCCGGTGAAACGGCGGAGCGGTCCTGTGCCGCTCCGCTCCTGAACGTGGCGAGACGCTCGATACTCGGGGACTCTGTCGGTGTTTTCGCACGGTCCCCTCCGACGTGTTCTACCTGTCTCGTCCCGTCCCGTTGGCGTGGAAAGCCCTCAACCATCGTACACACCGGTTGGACGACGCCGACGCTCAGCCCGTCCGAACCACGGGTGGGAATGGAAGGGGCCGTCGCTCCCGACGAAGGCGCGGAGCGTCGAGCACCGCAGGCGAACGAGCGGAGCGAGTGAGCCGAGGAGCACAGCGCCCGCACCGAGTCGGGAGCGGCGGGGGCTTCCGCGGTCGGCTCCACGCCACCAGACACGGTTCCGATCGCACCCACAGGGATCGTACCGACACCCCCGGATCCGCACAAGACCGAACTTAACCCGGATGCCGACCAAGCCCGCCCATGGACAGCCTCAATCGCATGGCGGTGGAGCTGGTCGACGAGGCGCTCGACTTCGCCGACGAACTCAACATCGCCGGCTACGAGCTCGATTCCGGCGCGACCGTCGTCGACTTCGGCGTCGAGGCCGACGGCGGCCTCGAGGCCGGCCTCCTCCTCGCCGAGATCCAGACGGCGGGGCTCGCGACCCTGCAAACACGGATGGGCCGCGTCGACGACTCGCCGACGCCGTACGTGGAGCTGACGACCGACCACCCCGGGATCGCGCTGCTCGGCTGTCAGAAGGCCGGCTGGGAACTGGAGACGGAGCACTTCTCGGGTCTCGGCTCCGGCCCGGCCCGCGCGCTCGTGGGCGAGGAGCGCGAGTTCCAGGCGCTGGGGTACTACGACGAGTTCGACCTCACCGTCCTGTGCGTCGAGAGCGCGACGCTCCCCGACGACGAGGTGGTCGAGCACGTCGCGGAGAAGGCGAACGTGAACGAGCAGGCCGTCTTCCTCCCGACGACGGCGCTCGGCTCCACCGCGGGCAGCGTGACGGCGGCGGCGCGCGCGGCCGAACTCGCCGTCTTCCGCCTGTTCGAGCTGGGCTACGACCCCGAGCACGTCAAGTCGGTCGCGGGCTCGGCGCCGGTGGCGCCAGTCAGCTACGACGAGACCGAGGCGATGGGCCGGACGAACGACGCGCTCGCGTACGGCGGCGAGGTCCACCTCACCGTCGCGGAGGAGTTCGACCGCTTCGACGAGATACCCTCCAGCGCGGCCGACGAACACGGCCGCCCGTTCGCGGACGTGTTCGCCGACGCCGACTACGACTTCTACGAGCTCGACGAGTCGGTGTTCGCGCCCGCCGAAGTCACCGTCGACGTGCTCGACGGGCCGACGTACGCGCTCGGCGAGACGCGCGAGGACCTGCTCGCGGAGTCGTTCGACTACCGGTGAACCGTCGCCGGCGATGAAGTTCAAACTCGTCCCGGAGGCGCCCGACACGGTCGCGTTCGTCGCCGACGCGCAGGCGGCCGTGCCGCTCGTCCCGGGCAGCGAGGACGACTGCTGTGCCAGGCTGATGCGACGGCTGGGCCTCCGTTCGCGCGACGTGGCCCGGACGTGGCTCACGTTCCTCCGAGCGCTCGATCTCGCCGACGAGACCGAGGACGGGTTCAAGCGACTCCGGGCGGACCCGACGCCGGCGTACCTGCGCGAGCAGTTCCTCACTGGCGTGTACGGCGCCGGCGACGTGGCCGACGCGCTCCTCGCGGCCGACGCGGAGGGGAAGAGCGATCCCGATAGGGAGAGCGATCCCGACGAGGCGAACGGCCTCGCCGCGGACGAGGCGTTCGCGGCGTTCGTCGACCGCGTCCCGAACTGGGAGCGGTACCGGACGGACGACTGGGAGTCGGTGTGGCGCGAGCGCGTCGAGCGTCACCTCGCGTGGTTCGTCCTGCTCGACCTCGCCGAAAGACGCGGCGACGCGTACGTCGCGACCGACCGGCTTCGCGACCTCCGAGAGCGCGCGAGCGAGGACGCCGATGGCTGAGAACGCGGACCCGCCGGAGGTCGCGCCCCCGTTGGACGAGGCCGCGGCCGTGACGTTCGACCTCGACGACACGCTCGTGTCCTACCGGCGGTCGCCGGGGGAGGTGCTGGCGGCCGCCTTCGACGACATTGGCGTCGACCCTGTGTTCCCTGTCGAGGCCTACTACGACCGCTTCGCCGAGTTCAACGACCGGACCGGCACGATGGCGGACCTCCGGGCGGAATGCTTCGCGGCGCTCTGTGCGGACCGCGGTCGCGACCCGGACCTCGGACGGGCGGTGGCGGCGGCGTTCGCCGACGAGCGCGACCACGCGAACGTGTCGTGGCGGCCGGGCGCACGCGATCTGCTGGAGGCGCTCGACGCCCGCGGCGTTCCCTACGCCGTCGTCACCAACGGCCCGCCGGACGCACAGGCCGAGAAAGCGCGCGCGGTCGGCCTGGAGGACCGCGCCGTCGACGTGGTGTTCGCCGGCCACGACGCGCCCGCGAAACCCGCCGTCGAGGCGTTCGAGGTCGGGGTGTCGGCGCTCGGCGTCGCCGCCGCGGACGCGGTCCACGTCGGCGACTCGCCCGAGTCCGACGCGGCGGGCGCGCTCGCGGCAGGGATGGGGGCGGTCGTGGTGGGCGACCGTGACCCGCTTCCTGACAGGGCGACGAGGGTGGCGTCGCTGACGGAGCTGATACGCGACGACCGCGACGGCGGGGACGCCGTCTAACGACCAACCCGTCGCCCGCTCGGTCCGGCGCCCACGGAGCCGTCGACTACTTATCCGCCGACCGCGACGACGCGCCCGTGCCGCTGAAGCGAGACGGCGTCGGCGACGGACTCGCGTTCCTCGACCGGTGGAGCCACGGGTTCTCGTGGGTCGCCCACCCGGACGAGGAGTTCCAACGGACCGGGCACGCGATCGCCGTCGGCGCGGCGGACGGCGACAGGAGAGACGGCCGCGCGGTCTGGTTGGTCGACCCGGTCGACGCGAACGGGCTCGACGACGAGATCGCCGAGCTCGGAACCGTCGCCGGTGTCCTCGCACTCAGCGACAACCACGGTCGCCACGCCGCGCGGATAGCGGATCGCCACGGCGTTCCGGTGTTCGTTCACGAGCACCTCGGCGACCCCGGCGACCTCGGGGGCGACGGGACGGCGACGGGGTTCACCGGCGACCCCGCCGATACGGGCTTCCGTACCGTGCCCGTCGTGAGCAAGCTCTGGCGGGAGATAGCGCTGTACCACCCCGGCCGGGCGACGCTCGTCGTCGGGGACGCGCTGACCACGATGGCCTCACACACGAACCCGGGGGAGCGGTTGGCGGTGATGCCGCACCTCAGACTGTCGCCCCCGACGGACTCGCTCGGCGGACTCCCGGTTGAGCGGGTTCTCGTCGGCCACGGCCCCGGAGTCCATCGGGACGCCGCGGACGCGCTGGCGCGGGCGCTCGACGGGGCCAGACGCGGCGCGCCGCGGGCGATCCTCGGGAACCTCCCGGAACTGATCAGGAACGCCTACGTGACGGTGCGCGACTGAACACAGGCGCCGGCGGATCCTCCGGCGTCGAGCCGACGGTCACTCGTCGGCGTACCGCACGCCCGTGACGGTGCCGACGCCCTTGCTCCGGCCCTCCCGGAAGACGAACCGTTGGCCCTCCTCGACGAGATACGGCTGGAACTTGAACCGCACCTCCGTCTCCCCGGTGTCGCCGGGGAGCAGCCGACCGCCCTCGGGGTGGAACACCGCGGCCTCGCTGACGGTCTCTAGGTGGACGACCGGCTCGTACCCCTCCTGGATCCGGGTGGGGTGGTTGAGCACCATCACCTCGGCGTCGAACGAGCGAACCGGTCGCGGATCGGCGTCCCGCGGCACCAGCGCCATCCCGCGTTCGACCGCCGACTCCTTCACGCCCTTGAGCGCGATGCCGACGATGCGGCCCGCGCGCGCCTTGTCGACGCGGTGGTAGTGCATCTCGATGGAGCGCACCTCGACCTCGCGGAAGGAGCCGTCGGGCATCGGTCCCAGCAGGAGCTCGTCGCCCGCCTCCACCTCGCCCGAGCGGATGGTGCCGGAGGCGACCGCGCCGACGCCCTTCACGTCGTACGAGCGGTCGACGTACATCCGGAAGTCGCCGTCGGCGTCGTCCTCGCGTTTGGGGAGGTGCTCCAGCATCCGGTCGAGTTCGCCCAGTCCCTCCTGCGTCACCGCCGAGGTGAGCAACACGGGCACGATCCCGTCGCCGATCTCCTCGACGGCGGTCGCGACGCCGTGGCGCTCCACCAGCAGCGGGGTCTTGCCCACGTCCCGGAGCATCGACTCGACCTCGCGTTCGACCTCGAGGACGCGGTCCTCGGGGGGCGCGTCGACCTTGGTGACCGCGACGATCGTGGGGAGCTCCATCGCGAGCAGGATGCCGAGGTGCTCTCGGGTCGTCTTCGTCGGCCCGTCGTCGGCGGCGACCGTCAGGAGTCCGTAATCGAGCTTCTGGCCGACGAGCCCGCGGATCGTCGTCCTGAGCCACGGCTCGTGGCCGACGGTGTCGACGAACGAGACGAGCCTGTCCGCCTCCTCGACCACCCGCGCGCGGTCGGTCTTCCGGTCGGGGTTGTCCATGCGGACCGGCCCCTCGTCGTCGAAGCCGTAGACGCCGTAGCTGAGGTCGGCCGAGAGGCCGCGGTCCATCTCGTGGGGCTGCACGTCGAGGTACGAGCGGGTGCCGCCCTCGCCGTCGTCGGCCTGTCCGGTGACGAGCGTGCCCACGAGCGTCGACTTGCCGTGATCGACGTGGCCCGCCGTGCCGACGACGATGTGGTCGTCGTCGGCCTCGAACGCCGCGCCCTCGCGGATCGTCGCCAGCCCCACGAGCCCGCCCGCGGCCTCGCCGTCGCCGGCGGCCCACGTCTCCACCTCGTGGATGTGGGCGTCGGCCTCCTCCGCGAGCAGGGAGAGCACGTCCATCGACTCCGAGAAGGCCGTCGGCGCGATGCCGGCGATCCCCCCGTCGTCGGTGACGCCGATCACGTACAGCGCCTCGCCGTCGCCCGAGAGCACCCGGTGGCGAAGCTGTGCGGCCAGCGACTCCATGCGGCCCTCCGCGAGATGGACCTCCCGCGTGAGGCGGGTCTTGAACTCGACGTTCCCGCCCTCCTCCTCGCCGCGCTCGATGGTCCGTGTGAGCACGGCCCGGTCAGCGCCCATGACCGACGGGTAGCGGTGGGCGGGTATAACGGTTTTCACGTGTGTGCCACCCAATGGCACAATAGCGGCGGGGAGAGCGACCGACCGAGCGCGTCAGTCGCCCTTCAGGGTCTCGTATGCGCGGTTCACCCGCTTGAACTCCTCCTCGTCGCCGCCGGAGTCCGGGTGCGTCTCCTTCACGCGGTCGCGGTAGGCGGCCTTCACCTCCGACCCGGAGGCGTCGGCGTCGACGCCGAGCGTTCGGCGCGCGTCGCCGGGCGGCATCCCCGAGTTCCCGGTCATCGCGGCGCCGCCCGTCGGCCCGCGACCGCGCGTTCGCGCGTCCCGCCCGTCGGTGCCGCGGGGGCCCACGCGGCCGCCGTCGCCCATCCGGGCGCGGGCCTCGCGGGCGAACCGGGAGTCGCCGCCGGGCGCGCCCTCGCCGGCTCCCCGGGCCGACCGCCGACCGGCCGCGCGCGAGCGCATGTCCTCCTTCAGTCGGCCGGACGCCTGATACCAGAGGAAGTAGGCGGCCGCGCCGGTCGGGAGCGCCGCGAGGAACACGAACGGCGAGTACGCGATCCCCAGCATCGCGAGGGTGGCCGTCAGGCCGGCGAGCACGGCGGCGATCCCGAGCAGGAGTACGTCGCGGTCCACACCCTCGATCGGCGGCGCCGGACCGTAAACCCCTCGCCGCCGCTCCTCCGGGCGGCCGCCTCTCCGACCGCCCGTTCCCGTCCCGCGCGCATCCCCGGAGCGCCCAAGTCGGAGCGCACCCACGTCCGAACACGACACCAGCCATGAGCGTCACCGGCCTCTGTCAGATCTGCGAACGGGCGGAAGCGTCTCACACGTGTCCGCGCTGTGGGACTGCTGTCTGTGAGAGCCACTGGGACGACGAACACGGCGTCTGCGCCGACTGCGCCGCGTCGATGCCGTGACCGGTGCGCGCGAGCCGTATCCTGAGACCCGAGAAGTCGAGATCAGTTCGGTTCGCCGTCGCCGGCTCGCGTTCCCGACCCCGAGTCCCCTCGGTCGGCGTGCGGAAGCGTCACCGTGACGACGGTGCCGGTCGGCTCGCGTTCCTCGAAGGAGAGGTCGGCGCCGAGCACGCGCGTCCCCCAGCGGACGACCCACAGCCCGAGCCCGCTGCCGTGGGTCAGGGCGGTCTCGGTTCCGGCCCGGATGCTCTCCAACTCCGTCTCCGGGATCCCCGGGCCGTCGTCCGCGACGGCGAACGCGACGCCCGCGTCGGTCGTCCGCGCCGAGAGCCGGACGGCCACGTCCGACCCGTGTTCGAGCGCGTTCTCGACGAGGTTCCACAGCACCGTCTCCAGCACCGTCGCCCGAACGGACACCGTGAGCCCGTCGGCGACGCGCACGTCGACGGACGCCTCCGGGTACGAGTCGCGGGCGCGGGTGACCAGCCCCGCACACAGGTCGTCGACCGAGACCTCGCGGACGGGAACGTCGTCCGCCAGCACGTCCTCGGCGTCGCGCGCCTTCTCGCCGAGCCGCTGGAGCGCCCGCCCGCGCCTGGCGATCGCGTCGGCGAGCGGGCGCTCGTCGTCGCCGACCCGTTCGAGCAGGAGGTCCGCGTTGCCGACGACGACCGTCATGTCGTTGCGGAGGTTGTGCCGGAGCACGCGATTGAGCACCTCCAGGCGTTGGCGTCGCAGCTCTCTGTCGGTCACGTCCGCGAAGGTGACGGTGTAGCCGACGGTCCGGTCGGTGTGGTCGCCGATGGGCGAGGCGGTCGCCTCGTACACGCGGTAGCCGTCGCCGTCGGCCGTCTCGATGCGCTGTGGTCCGTCCGCCCCCAGGTCGACGCCGGAGACCCGGGCGGCGAGCGGCTCCCCCGCCACTGCCCCGGCGGGACCGTCGTCGCTATCGACGGCGCCGTCACTGTCGTCGTCGTCGCCGTCGCCGTCGTCACCGTCGACGCCGAGAACGGTACGTGCCGCTGCGTTGAACTCGACGATCGTCCCGGCGGCGTCGACGACGACGAGGCCGACGCCGACGTCCTCGATTGCCGCGCGCCGCCCGAGCGTCTGTGTCGCCGGGAGGAGCCCGAGCAGATCGAACCGGAACAGGGCGACCCCGAACACCACACCGGTGACCGCGAGGACGAGCGGCGTGAGATCCAGCGCCGGCGCCGGCGGCAGGAAGAACGTGGCCTTCACGTGGGCGGCGAAGCTGACGCCGGCGCCGAAGATGAGCGCCAGCCCCTGGTCGCGGTAGCGGTCGCCGTAGGAGATCACCGGCTCGAGGAGGAAGACCATCCCGGCGCCGATCACCGCCCAGCCGAACCCCGCGTGGAGGTAGAACCACGCGCCGGGGTCGAACGCGACCGTCGCGGTGCCGAGCGTGGGGTCGATCCGGTAGTTCGCCCACATCAGGTCGTGATACGGCGTTGTCGCCACCAGCAGCGTCGTGAACACGGGAACAACCGCCAGGGCGGCGACGAGACGCCGCGTCACGTACTCGCCGCGTCCGGTGTACCCGAGGGCGAAGAACAGCCACGCGGGCGCGACGATCGCCTTCCCGACCTCGAGGAGGACCTCCAGCGCGACCCGGACGGCGGGGTCGAAGACGGTGAGCGCGACGCCGTACGTCACCGACCAGACGGCGACGCCGCCCATCATCGCGGCGAAGGCCGTCGCGCCCGGCTCCCCCCGGTTGCGCCAGGCGTACGCGCCGACGACGACCGCGGTCGCGCCCGCGAGGACCGCCAGCGACACGACGGCGAGTCCCCCGGGAGACATACCCCCTACTGTACGTCGAACACGTATATACGGTCCCCCTCCGAGAGCGTCGCTCCTGCTGACCGCGCGGTCACTCGCGGTACCGGTTCAGCCGGTCGCGCAGCCGTTTGGCCGCCTGTCCCGACGCCTTCGCGAAGTCCTCGCCGGCGTCTTCTCCGGCGAAGATGATCCCCCTCGAGGAGTTGACGAGGCCGACGCCGTCGGCGAGGCCGTGCTCGACGGCCGCCTCCGCGTCGCCGCCCTGCGCGCCGACGCCGGGGACGAGGAACGGCAGGTCCGGGACCTCCCCGCGAAGCTCCTCCAGCTCCTCGGGCGCGGTCGCGCCGACGACGAGCCCCACGTTCCCCCGATCGTTCCACAGGTCCGCGAGGGCGGCGACGCGGCGGTACAGCGGCTCGCCCGACGCGAGCTCCAGGTCCTGCAGGTCGGAGCCGCCGGGGTTGGAGGTGCGACAGAGGACGAACACGCCCTTGTCGGCCTTCGAGAGGAACGGCTCCAGCGAGTCGCGGCCCATGTACGGGTTCGCGGTGATCGCGTCGACGTGCTCCAGCAGCTCGGCGTACTTCCGGGCCGTGTTGCCGATGTCGCCCCGCTTGGCGTCGAGCAGGACGGGCACGTCCTTGCCGTGGGCGTACGCGACCGTCTCCCGCAGGCTGCGCCAGCCGTCGGCGTCCTCGTAGAAGGCGGCGTTGGGCTTGTAGCAGGCGGCGTACTCGTGGGTCGCGTCGATGATCCGGCGGTTGAACGCCCACCGCGGGAGGTCCTTCTCCAGCAGGTGTTCGGGGATCCGGTCGATGTCGGCGTCCAGCCCCACGGAGACGACGGTGTCCTTGCTGTCGATGCGCGCGCGCAGCGTCTCGAAGAAGGCGTTGAACTCGGGCATTGCCGACGGTTCGGCGGCCGGCGAATAATGGTTCCCGGTTCGTGCGGCCCGGCTCGCCCGGTCGGATGCGCCGGGCTGGGGGGTCCGGGCGTCAGTCGCCGCCCTCGCCCGGGTGGGGTGCGCCCGCCGCAGCCGTGCTCGGCAGCACCCACCGCGGCACCGCGCGCGTGAGCGCGACCATCCAGGCCAACTCGACGAGCGTCTGCGTCACGACGACCGCGGGCGCCAGCGCGTAGCGGTCGGGCAGCGCCAGCGCCAGCGGGAGCACGACCAGCGAGTTCCGCGTGACGGCGGTGAACACGAGCGCGCGGCTCTCGCCGAGGTCGAGATCGAACGCCTCTGCGGCGACCCGACCGACCGCGACCATCACCACCGGGAACGCGACGTAGATCGGGACGACCGCCGCGACCTGATCGAGCGACGCGCGGACACGGGGGAGCTGCGAGGCGATCACGACGAACAGCGTCAGCGCCATCATCGGCACCGGGAGCGTGCCGAGCGCGGTTTCCGCGCGCCGCCCCGTCCCCCAGCCCTCGGCCCACGCCTCCGTCGCCCACGCGAGCGTCAGCGGCCCCGCGATCAGCGTCGCGAACGCCTCGAGGAACGGCTCCACCTCGACGACGGCCGCGGCGGCGGGGCCGGCGAACAGCCACAGGTAGACGGGCAGCAGCGCGAACTGGGCCAACAGCAACACCGGCGTCGTCGCGGTGAGCTGTTCGGCGTCGCCCCCGGCGATCCCGGTGAAGGCGATGACGTAGTCGATACACGGCGTCAACAGGACGAACAGCGCCCCCACGAGGATCACCGGGTCGCCCGCGATCGGCCGGGTGAGCACCCACGCGACGACCGGGACGGCGAGGAAGTTCGTCGCCAGCGCCGCCGCCACGAACCGGCCGTTCGTGAACGCACGGCGCAGCCGGACGAACGGGATCTCGAGGAACGTGACGTACAGTAACACCGCCAACACGGGGTCGATCGCCCGATCCAACCCCGTCGCCGCGTCCGGCCGTCCGACCGCGGCGGCGACCGCGAACGCGACGGCGACGGCGTACACCGCGATCTGGTTCCGGCGCAGCCACGCTGTGACGGTCACGAGTGTCTCGGGGGTGGACCCTGCGTCCGGAATACGTTCCGGTCGGGCGAGCGACCGGGTTCAGGCGTCCGCCGGCGAGGTCGGGTCCGCCGCCGGTTCCGGATCCGTCGGCGGTTCGGATCCGTCGGGCGTCTCCGGCCCGTCGATCGATCCCGGGTCCTCGGGCGAGACGCGCGCCAGCCGGCTCGCGTTCGCGGTGACGCCGACGGTCATGCCCGCGTCGCCGGCGAGCACCGCGAACCAGATGGGGACCAGTCCGAACGGGACCGCCGCCGCCAGCGCCGCCTTCGCCGCGAGGCTGGTCCAGACGTTCTGTCGGATGACCGCGTTCGCACGCTCGGCGAGCGTCCGGAGGTACGGCAGCGTCGAGAGGTCGTCCGCCAGCAGCGCCACGTCCGCGGTTTCGAGGGCGGTGTCGGTGCCGGCGGCGCCCATCGCGATGCCGACCGTGGCGGTCGCCAGCGCGGGGGCGTCGTTGACGCCGTCGCCGACCATCGCGACGCCGTCGTGTGCGGAGAGCAGCTCCTCGACGGCGGCGACCTTCTCGTCGGGCAGCAGCTCGGCGCGCACGTCGTCGACACCCACCTCGCGGCCGACCGCGCGGGCGGTGCGCTCGTTGTCGCCGGTGAGCATCACGGTGTGAACGCCCGCCTCGCGGAGGCGCTCGACGGTGCGGTGCGCCTCGGGGCGCACCTCGTCGGCGACGGCGATCACGCCCTCCAGATCCTCCTCGGTGCCGACGAGAACCACAGTTTTCCCCTCGGCCTGGAGTTCCGGAACCGTATCCGAGAGCAGGTCGAGGCAGTTGTTCCGCTCGCAGATGGCGCGGGAGGTGCGGGTGACGACGCCGCCGTCGGTGGCGGCGTGGACGTGCGAGAGGTCGAAGCCCAGATCCGAGAACAGCCCGGGCTTGCCCGCGTAGTGGGGCGTCCCGTCGAGCGTCGCGGTCACGCCCTTGCCGGTGACCGACTCGAAGTCGTCGACCGCGCGGTCGTCGACGCCGGCCGCCTCGGCGCGGTCGACGATGGCGTCGCCGATGGGATGCTCCGACCGGAGTTCGAGGCCGCGGGCACAGCGAAGCACGTCGTCCTCGCTGTTGTCGCCCAGCGGGATCACGTCGGTGACGGTGAGCTCGCCCTTCGTCAGGGTGCCCGTCTTGTCGAACGCGACCGCCTCCACGTCGCCCATCGCCTCCAGGTGGGTGCCGCCCTTGATCAACACGCCGTTGCGGGCGGCGGAAGTGATGCCGGAGACGACCGTGACGGGCGTCGAGATCACGAACGCGCACGGGCACGCGAGCACGAGCAGCGTGAGCCCGTAGAGGACGTAGGTGTCCCACGCCGCGCCGACGGCCAGCGGCGGGCCGAGCGCGACGACGAGCGCGAACGCGACGACGACGGGCGTGTAGTAGCTCGCGAAGCGCTCGACGAACTGCTCGCGCTCGGACCGCTCGCCCTGGGCGGCCTCCACCATGTCGACGACCTGCGAGAGGGTGTCCTCGCCCGCCTCGGTCGTGACCTCCACTTCGAGGTAGCCGCCCTCGACGATGGTACCCGCGAACACCTCGTCGCCGGGGGCCTTGTCGACGGGGACGGACTCGCCGGTGACGGGCGCCTGGTTCACCGCGCTGGCGCCGTCGGTGACGGTTCCGTCGCGGGGAACGCGTTCGCCCGGCCGGACGACGACGGTCTCGCCCACCTCGACCGCGTCGGCGGGGACGACCTCCTCGGTTCCGTTTCGGACGACGGTCGCCTCCGTCGGCGACAGCTCCATCAGCTCGCGCAGGGAGTCGCGCGCGCGGTCCATCGCCGCCCCCTCCAGCAGCTCGGAGACGGAGAACAGCGTCGTCAGCGTCGCCGCCTCGAAGTACAGCGGCTCGTCGAAGCCGATCCCTGCGGCGACGGCGCCGAGGATGGCGACGCTCATCAGCAGGTCGATGTCGAGGCTACGCCCGCGCAGCGAGTAGTAGCCGTTGCGGAAGACCGCGACGCCGCCGACGGCGACGGCCGCGAGGTACGCGAGGTCGCCGATGCGAACCGCGCGGCCGAGGAGGTCGACCGTCGGGCCGGCGCCAGCGGGCGCCAGGGGGTTCGCGAGCACGAGGCCGACGCCGGTGAACAGCGCCGCGAGGTACGTCGCGTACGCGCGACGGCTCCGCCAGACCGAACGCTCCCCCCCGTCGCCCCCGGCGCCGCCCCCGTCCATCGACGTGGAGACGACCTCGTAGCCGGCCGATTCGACCGCCGAGGTCAGCGCCGCGAGCGTCGTCGCCCCGGGGTCGAACCGGAGGAGCACCTTCCCCGTCGTCGGGTGAGTGTCGATGTCGCGAACGCCGTCCACGGCCTCCAGCGCGCCCGAGACCTTCCCGGCGCAGGAGGCGCAGTCCATCTCCGGCACCGACAGCGTCACCGACTCGAGGTCGTCCTCGACGGCGTAGCCGGCCGACTCGACGGCCGCGGCGACCGCGTCGCGGTCGGTCGAGCCGTCGGTCGCGACCGACAGCGTTCCGGTGGTCGGATACGGGTCCACCTCGGTGATCCCGTCGACATCGGAGACGCTCCGCTCGACTTTCGCCGCGCAGGAGGCGCAGTCCATGTCGGGGACAGAGAGGGAGAACTCGTCGCCGTCGCGGACCGCGGCGGGGGCGTCGTCGCCGTGAGCGCGGTCATGTGTGCGGTCGTGTGCGTTCTCGTCCGCCGTCCGGTCGTCGTCCGGCGGGATCGAACGGTCGCCGGGGCGGTCCGGGCCGCCGTCGGCGTCGTCGTGAGTCATCTTATCCCGGAGTAACGGCTCGTTAGTTATTAACCCAACTGCTAACACTCGGGCTTTGACTGCTCGTTTCTAGTAACTATATCCGACTGAGTTATTAATTCGGGTCGCTCCGGGCCGGGCGGCCGAGTTCGCGCTCGACGGCGTCGACCTTCTCGCGTGCGCGCCGGTCACGGGTCCGCTTGTCGTCGATCTTGAGGAACGTGGAGACGCGGTCGCCGTCGACGGCGTTGTGCGCGGCCGTCGCGGCGACCATCACTTCCTCGATCTCGTCGGCCTCGATCACGGTTCCCATGGGGTTCGTCTCGTAGTCCACGTCGAACTCGTCGAGCGCGTCCACGGCCTCGGCGACCTCGCCCGCCATGCTCCCCTCGACGACCGGCGCGACGCTCAACATCGCGATGACGGTCATACCGAACCGACGGCGGCGGGACGCAAATCGGTTTCCCCCTCGGCGTGCGGCGCGGGCGACGGCGCTGTCAGCGGGGTGAACCGCGACGGCAACGGGAAACACACAACACCGCCGCGGTCCTCCGGGAGTCCGTGTACGTGAGCCATCCGGTCAGGCGGCTGCGCGAGGACCCCGTTCCGGGCGAGTCGGCGACGCTCGTCGTCGAACTCGGCGACCGCGACGCCGACGGCTTTCGCGAGGCCGTCGCGGCGCTCGACGGCGAGGTGACCGGCGACCTCCAGTTCGACTCCTACCGGGTGGTCCTGCCCCAGGAGGCGGTCGACGACCTCTGCTCGCTCGACGGACTCGCGCTCGTCGAGACGGCCAACGCCGTCGGCTACGGCGGCGACGCCGGCGAGGACGTCGAGGACACGAGCGGGGACGCGGCGTAGCGATTCAGGCGGGGAGGTTCGAGACGTACGCCGTCAGGTCGGTCGTCGAGACGACGCCGACGACGCCGCTTTCGCCGTCCGTAACGGGCATGTGGTGGAAGCGGTGCTCCAGCATCGTCGCGGCCACGTCCGCCAGCGAGTCGCCGGGGTCGGCGGTGACCAGGTCCGTGCTCATGTACTCGGAGACCGGGGTCTGGTCCTTCGGCTGTCGCTCCGCGACGATCTGCACGAAGTCGGTGTTGGTGAGGATCCCGCGGAGGGTCCCGTCGTCGTCGACGACGATCACCGAGCCGATCCCGCGCTCCATCATCCCCTTCGCCGCGTCCTCGACCAGCGTGTCGGGCGTGACGGTGTAGAGGCTCTCGGACATCACCTGCGCGACGAAGACATCGTCTAGATCGTCCATCGGTACTCGGGGATGCGGCGGGGGTGGAATAAGCGTTGGCCCCGCGGGCGATCGCGTGGCACGCGATCGCGCGTTGACTCGCGAGGCTGCGCCTCGTTCGTCGAGTGGTCGCGACAGAACTGCACTGGCTGGGATTTGAACCACGCCCGGACGTGCTCGCTACGCTGCGCGCGTCCGGTCTACTTCAAATCCCATCGAGGAGAGACACGGCCGGCGGAACTCGCGAGGCGTCGCCTCGCGAGTTCGGTCGCCGGCAGAGAACTGCACTGGCTGGGATTTGAACCCAGGTTGTGACCATGGCAAGGTCACGTGATACCACTACACTACCAGTGCGTACCTGCATCCGGGCGCCGTCTGTGGCTTTCTCCCGGTGCGCATTCACCACTAACGGCAGGGTTGTATATAAATCCGTTCCTCCGACGGCGCCGTGCGGGAACGTATCGTGGGGTGCGATCGCACCCGTGTGACGGCGTCTGGTACGGGAGTGGTTCACACGTGAAACGCCCGCGGACGGGTGTGTGACGGCGTGACGGCGGGGGACGTGATTCAACACCCTTTTACGCCGCGGCTGAGGATCAACGGAGTACAGTCCGGTGCAGCGACAATGAACGGAACGACGCTCGACGTGCTCGTTCCGTCGTCGCTCGTCCGGGAGGCCGAGGACGGCCGCGAGGCCACGCGAAAACTCGGTTACGTCGCCCGCGCGGCGACGGTCTTCCGGGCGGACCGGTTGGTCGTCTTCCCGGACCGGGAAGGCGAACGCCGCAGAGGCGGCGAGTACGTCCGAACCGTGCTGGAGTACTGCGCGACCCCCTCCTACCTCCGTCGGGAGGTGTGGGGAAAACGCGAGGAACTCCGGCACGCCGGCGTGCTCCCGCCGATGCGGCCCGCTCGCTCCGGCCCCGACGGGTCGGAACTACGAGAGGGAATCGTGACCGAGGTCGGACCTGAAGGCCGCGTTCGGGTCAATTGCGGAACGCAACACCCGATCTCCCTACACGCGTCTCCCGGACGGGAGTACGTGGAGGGGGAGCGCGTCACCGTCAGGGTCTCTTCGAGAGAACCGGTCCGTGCCCGCCTCACCGACGACCCCGCACCGGGGTTTCGGGTGACGGGCGCGGCCTTGGAGGACGCCCTCGCCGACGCCGAACTCGCCGTCGCCACGTCGCGACACGGACGCGAACTGTCCGTGTCCGGCCTGGCCGACGTGCGTGCACGCATGCGCGACACACACGTCGCCGTCGCGTTCGGCTCGCCCGGCAGGGGGCTCCCGGCCATCCTCGGCATGGACACCGAGGATGTCCCGGTCGACCCCGACGCCACGGACGGCTCGGGGTTCGACCTCTGGCTGAACGCGATTCCGCGACAGGGCAGCGAGGTGGTGCGGACCGAAGAGGCGATCTTCGCCGCGCTCTCGCCGCTCACACTCACGGAGTAAGCCAAACACAATGCCACAACCAAGCAGACCACGCAAGGGTTCGCTGGGCTTCGGCCCGCGCAAGCGCGCGAGCAGCGAAGTCCCCCGCATCCGCTCGTGGCCCGAGGACGACGGCGCCGCCGCCGTCCAGGGCTTCGCGGGCTACAAGGCGGGCATGACCCACGTCGTCATGGTGAACGACGAATCCGACTCCCCGCGCGAGGGGATGGAGGAGTCCGTTCCCGTGACGGTCGTGGAGGTGCCCCCCATGCGGGCGGCCGCCCTGCGAGCCTACGAGGACACGCCGTACGGACAGAAGCCGGTCACCGAAGTGTGGGCCACCGAGTTCCACGAGGAGCTCGACCGCACGCTCGACCTGCCGGCGGAGAACACCTTCGAGGAGGACGCCGAGGAGCTGCGCGAACTGGTCGACGACGGCGTCGTCGACGACCTCCGGTTCATCACCCACACCGAGCCGGCCGCGCTCTCGAACGTCCCCAAGAAGAAGCCCGACGTGATGGAGACACGTGTCGGCGGCGGCTCCCTCGGGGAGCGCCTCGACTACGGGCTCGACCTGCTGGAGGACGGCGGCGAACACGAGTTCGGCGACGTCTTCCGCGCGGGCGAGTACACCGACGTCTCCGGCGTCACGAAGGGGAAGGGCACCCAGGGCCCCGTCAAGCGCTGGGGCGTCCAGAAGCGGAAGGGCAAGCACGCGCGACAGGGCTGGCGGCGCCGGATCGGTAACCTCGGCCCGTGGAACCCCTCGCGCGTTCGCTCGACCGTCCCCCAGCAGGGACAGACCGGCTACCACCAGCGCACGGAGCTCAACAAGCGGCTCATCGACTTCGGCGAGGGCGACGACGCCTCCGTCGAGGGCGGCTTCAAGGGCTACGGCGAGGTGGACGGCCACTACGCGCTCGTGAAGGGCTCGCTGCCGGGTCCCTCCAAGCGCCTCCTGCGGTTCCGCCCGGCCATCCGGCCGAACGACCAGCCGCGCCTCGATCCCGAGGTGCGCTACGTCTCCACCGCATCGAACCAAGGATAATGAAGGCAACAGTACGAGACCTGAACGGCGACGAGGCGGGCGAGGTCGACCTCCCCGACGTCTTCGAGACGGAGTTCCGCTCGGATCTGATCCGGCGGTCCGTCGTCGCCGCGCAGGCAAACCGGAAACAGGCGTACGGCGCCGACGAGTTCGCCGGCCTCCGCACACCCGCGGAGTCGTTCGGCTCCGGCCGCGGCATGGCCCACGTGCCCCGACAGAACGGGCAGGGTCGCCGCGTCCCGCAGACCGTCAAGGGTCGCAAGGCCCACCCGCCGAAGGCCGAGAAGGACCAGACCAAGAAGGTGAACGACAAGGAGCGCAAGCTCGCGACGCGGTCGGCCATCGCGGCCACCGCCGACGCCGAGCTGGTCGCCGAGCGCGGCCACGCCTTCGACGAGGACACCGAGCTCCCGCTCGTCGTCTCCGACGAGTTCGAGGACCTCGTGAAGACGAAGGAGGTCGTCTCCTTCCTCGAGGCCGTCGGAATCGCCGACGACATCGAGCGCGCCGACGAGGGGCGCTCGATCCGCGCCGGCCGCGGCACGACCCGCGGGCGCAAGACTCAGGAGCCGAAGTCGGTCCTGTTCGTCACCGGCGAGGAGCCGTCGAAGGCGGCGCGCAATCTCGCCGGCGCCGACGTGGCGACCGGCCGCGAGGTGAGCGTCGAGGACCTGGCGCCCGGCACGCACGCCGGTCGCCTGACGGTCTTCACCGAGAGCGCGCTGGAGGAGGTGGCCGAGCGATGAGTTCCGTCATCCACCACCCGCTCGTCACCGAGAAGGCGATGGACGAGATGGACTTCCAGAACAAGCTCCAGTTCATCGTCGACGTGGACGCCGCCAAGCCCGAGATCGCCGACGCCGTCGCCGCGCAGTTCGACGTCGGCGTCGAGTCGGTCCGGACGCAGGTGACCCCGCAGGGGACGAAGAAGGCGACCGTCGAACTCGACGAGGACAGCGACGCGCAGGAAGTCGCCTCCCGCATCGGGGTGTTCTGATAATGGGACGCAGAATTCAAGGACAACGACGCGGTCGCGGCGGCTCGACGTTCCGAGCCCCGTCGCACCGGTACAAATCGGACAAACAGCACAAGAAGATCGCGGAGGACGAGGCGGACACCGTCCACGGCGAGGTCGTCGGCATCGAGCACGACCCCGCCCGCTCGGCCCCGCTCGCGGACGTCGAGTTCGAGGACGGCGACCGCCGCCTCGTGCTCGCCCCCGAGGGCATCACGGTCGGCGAGACGCTGTCGGTCGGCGTCTCCGCGGAGATCAAGCCCGGCAACACGCTCCCCATCGCGGAGATCCCCGAGGGGGTTCCGGTGTGCAACGTCGAGTCCAAGCCCGGCGACGGCGGTAAGTTCGCCCGCGCCTCAGGCGTCAACGCGACGCTGCTCACCCACGACCGCGACGTCGCGGTCGTCCAGCTCCCCTCCGGGGAGGTCAAGCGGCTCAACCCCGACTGTCGCGCGACCATCGGCGTGGTCGCGGGCGGCGGTCGCACGGAGAAGCCGTTCGTGAAGGCCGGAAAGAAGTACCACAAGATGCGGAGTCGCGGGACGAAGTACCCGCGCGTCCGTGGCGTCGCGATGAACGCCGTCGACCACCCGTTCGGTGGCGGCGGCCGCCAGCACCCCGGACAGCCGAAGTCCGTTTCGCGGAACGCCCCGCCGGGACGGAAGGTCGGCGACATCGCCTCCAAGCGGACTGGCCGCGGAGGGGACAACTAAACCATGAGTTCGGAATACCGCACCGGTCGCGAGGGTGAGTTCACCTACCGCGGCCACACGCTCGACGAGCTGCAGGCAATGGAGCTCGACGAGGTCAAAGCACTGCTTCCCGCCCGCGCGCGGCGAACCATCGACCGAGGACTCGGGATCCAGCAGCGGAAGCTGCTGGAGAGCGCCGAGGACGCCACGGAAGAGGAGACGGCGAACGACCCGATCCGGACGCACGTCCGGGACATGCCGATCCTGCCGTCGTTCGTCGGCCTCACGTTCGAGGTGTACGACGGAAGTCACTTCGAGCGCGTCAAGGTGGAGCCCGAGATGATCGGGCACTACCTGGGCGAGTTCAACCTGACTCGCAACTCCGTGGAACACGGTCAGGCCGGCATCGGCGCGACCCGGTCCTCGAAGTTCGTGCCCCTCAAGTAACAATGGGAATCAGCTACAGCGTCGACGCCGACCCGGAGACCACCGCCAAGGGGATGCTCCGCGAGCGGCAGATCAGCTTCAAGCACAGCAAGGCCATCGCCCGCGAACTGAAGGGCGAGACGGTCGCCGACGCCGAGGAGTACCTGCATGCGGTCATCGACGGGGAGCGCTCCGTCCCGTTCCGCAAGCACAACTCCGGCGTCGGTCACCGTTCGGACATCGACGGCTGGGACGCCGGCCGCTCCCCCGAGAAGGCCTCCAAGGACTTCCTAAAGCTCCTTGAGAACGTCAAACACAACGCCGACGAGCAGGGGTTCGACGGCGAGTCGATGACGATCAAACACGTCGCCGCCCACAAGGTCGGCGAGCAGCAGGGCCGCAAGCCCCGAGCGATGGGTCGCGCGAGCGCCTGGAACACCCCGCAAGTGGACGTCGAAATGATCATCGAGGAGGACGAATAACATGGCGGACGAGCACCAGTTCATCGAGGACGGGCTCCAGCGGAGCCAGATCAACGAGTTCTTCGAGGACGAGCTCGGTCGCGCCGGCTACGGCGGGATGGAGGTCGCGAAGACGCCCATGGGCACCCAGATCGTGCTCAAGGCCGAGAAGCCCGGCATGGTGATCGGCAAGGGCGGGAAGAACATCCGCAAGGTGACCACCGAGCTCGAGGAGCGCTTCGACATGGACGACCCGCAGATCGACGTGCAGGAGGTCGACGAACCCGACCTCAACGCGAAGATCGTCGCGGACCGTCTCGCGAACGCCCTCGAGCGCGGCTGGTACTTCCGCCGTGCGGGCCACACCACGATCGACCGGATCATGGACGCGGGCGCGCTGGGCGCCGAGATCGTCCTCTCCGGGAAGGTCACTGGCGCCCGCTCGCGCGTGGAGAAGTTCAACCGCGGCTACATCAAGCACAACGGCGAGCCCGCCGAGGACGTCGTCGACGAGGGTCAGGGCGTCGCGGTCATGAAGCTCGGCACCATCGGCGTCACCGTCAAGATCATCCCGCCGGGCGCGGAGCTGCCCGACGACTTCGAGATCGCCGACGACGCCGACGCGCCCGAGGTCGAGCAGGCCGCCGCGTCCGACGAGGGCGTCGAGGACCTGCTGGCCGACGTTGACGACGAGGAGGTCCCGGAGGCCGACGAGGCCGAGGGCGACTTCGAGGAGCCGGAGATCCCCGAGGGCGAACCCGAGGAGGTCATCGACGAGGAGGTCGTCGAGGAGGTCATCGAGGCCGACGAGACCGCCGACGGCGACGCGGCCGAGACGGCCGAGCCCGAGGAGGAGGAGCCCGAGCTCGACGACCTCGACGAGGACGTCGAGGCAGAGGCCGAGGACCTCGTCGCGGAGATGGAAGAGGACGAAGCGGACGCGGACGACGAGGGGGAGGAGTAACCGATGGCGATCCTTCACACCCAGGAGATCCGCGACATGACGCCCGCCGAGCGCGAGGCCGAGCTGGAGGAGCTCGAGACCGAACTCCTCAACGCGAAGGCCGTGCAGGCGGCCGGCGGCGCCCCGGAGAACCCGGGCCGCGTCGGCGAGCTGAAGCGCACGATCGCGCGGATCAAGACGATCCAGCGCGAGGAAGGCGACCTGGACGACACCGACGAATAACATGGCACTGACCCCCGAGACGCTCACGCGACACGAACTCCGCGGCCTCCCCGTCAGGGTGGTCGCCGCCGCCAGCGACGCCCACGTCGGGCTCGCCGGCGTCGTCGTGTCCGAAAGCATGCGCACCCTCACGGTGCGCACCGCTCGGGGGGACAAGCAGGTGCCGAAGGAGGGGACGACGTTCCGGTTCGTCCTCTCCGCGCAGGAATCGGGAGACGGCGTGGGCCGCCGTCACACCGAGCCCATAGATGAAGCCGCGGGGGACCGCAAGGCCCCCGGGTCCGCGTTCGAACTTCCGTCGCCCGACTTCCCCACACTGGCCGGGAAGCGCGGGCAGTACGATACTACCGGCGTCAGAACCGGTCAGTCGGACGGTTGCGAGGACGCGGTCTCCGTTACGGTGGATGGGGCCAGACTGCTCTCACGACCCGCCTTCCGCACGGAACGTGCGGGTGATCACTAATGGCAATCGGACTGAACGTAACAGAACCGGAGGAAGCCTGCTCCGACGAGAACTGCCCGTTCCACGGATCGCTTTCCGTGCGCGGACAGACGCTCGAGGGGACGGTCGCCTCCACATCGATGGACAAGACGGTCGTCGTCGAGCGCGAATACGACGTATTCGTGCCGAAGTACGACCGGTACATGAAACGACGAAGCCGCGTGCCGGCGCACCTGTCGCCCTGCCTCGACGTCGAGGAGGGGGACGAGGTCCGCATCGCCGAGACGCGGCCGCTGTCGAAGACGAAGAGTCACGTCGTGGTCGAGCAGCTCGACACGGACGGTGATGCCTGATGGAGGCCCTCAAGGCCGACGTCACGCAGGGCCTCGAGAAGGGCTCGCTGATCGCGTGCGCCGACAACACCGGCGCGCGTGAGCTGAAGGTCATCTCCGTCTCGGGCTACTCGGGCACGAAGAATCGCCACCCCAAAGCGGGCGTCGCCGACAAGGTCACCGTCTCGGTGACCAAGGGGACGCCGGAGATGCGGCGCCAGGTGCTGGAGGCCGTCATCGTCCGCCAGCGCAAATCCATCCGTCGACCGAACGGCACCCGCGTGAAGTTCGCGGACAACGCCGCCGTCGTTATCGACGACATGGAGGAGCCGCGCGGGACCGAGATCAAGGGTCCCATCGCGCGCGAGGTCGCCGAACGCTTCGGGAGCATCGCATCCACCGCGACTCAGATCGTATGAGCGAACAACCGCACAAACAGCGCACACGGACCCGAGACGCGCCGCTCCACGAGCGGCAGAAGTTCGTCCGCGCCACCCTCTCGGAGGAGCTCCGGGAGGAGTACGGCCAGCGGAACGTCCGCGTCAACGCGGGCGACACCGTCGAGGTCATGCGCGGCGACTTCGCGGGCGAGGAGGGTGAGGTGCTCGCCGTGGATCTCCGCGAGTCTGCGATCCACGTCGAGGACGTCACCGTCGAGAAGGCCGACGGGGAGGAGACCCCGCGCCCGCTCGACACCTCGAACGTGCGCGTCGTCGACCTGGACCTCGAGGACGACCGCCGGGAGGCGCGTCTGGAGTCCGACGAGGAGGCTGCATAACATGAGTAACCACCAGAAGCGACTGTCGGCCCCGAACTCGTGGCCGATCGAGCGGAAAGAGGAGACGTTCACCGTGAAGGCGGGCGCGGGCCCGCACGGCGAGTCCGGCGTGCCCCTGCTCATCGTCCTTCGGGACGTGCTCGGGTACGTCGACTCCCGGAAGGAGGCGCGCTACGCGCTCGATCACGGATCCGTGCTCGTCAACGGCAAGGCGGTGTCCGACGAGGCCCGTCCGGTCGGGATGTTCGACATCCTGGCCTTCGCCGAGCGCGAGGAGTACTACCGCGTGTTCCCCGGCGAGGGCGGTCGGCTCTCGCTGACGCCCATCGACGAGGAGGCCGCCTCCTCGCGCCTGGGGAAGGTCGCGGGCAAGACCCAGGTCGCCGGCGGCGACTTCCAGTACACGCTCCACGACGGGACGACCCTCGTGAGCGAGGACGGGAGCTACGCCGGCGGCGACTCGCTGGTCGTCGACAACGACACCAAGGAGGTCGTCGCGCACTTCCCCTACGAGGAGGGCGCGCTCGTCACCGCCGTCGCCGGCGCGCACGCCGGCGATATCGGCGAGATCGACGAGATCACCGTCACCGCCGGCTCCGGCGACAACGCGGTCTCGGTCAGTCAGGAGGACGGCGAGGACGACGGCTTCGAGACGGTCGAGGAGTACGTCGTCGTTATCGACGAGAACTTCGTGGGTGATGACGAATGAGCGAGGCTGACGCTGACTTCCACGAGATGCGCGAACCGCGCATCGAGAAGGTCGTCGTCCACATGGGCGTCGGTCAGGGCGGTCGCGAGCTCGCCAACGGCGAGGAGATCCTCGAGGAGATCACCGGACAGGAGACGGTTCGCACGACGGCCAAGCGCGCCATCGGCGAGTTCGACATCCGACCCGGCGACCCCATCGGGGCGAAGGTCACCCTGCGCGGCGAGGACGCCGACGAGTTCCTCGAGACCGCGCTGGAGCTGGCCGACCTCTCGGCCTCGCAGTTCGACGACACGGGCAACGTGAGCTTCGGCGTGGCCGAGCACACGGAGTTCCCGAGTCAGGAGTACGACCCGCAGATCGGCATCTACGGACTCGACGTCACCGTGACCATCACGCGACCCGGGTACCGCGTCTCCAAGCGGGACAAGGTCACCCGGTCGATCCCGACCGGTCACCGGATGGACGTCGACGACGCCGTCGCGTTCCTCGAACGCGAGTTCGACGTGGAGGTCACAGCATGAGCGACGCAGACACAGAAACGACCGGACCCGAGGAAACGGGCGAGCACGCCGCAAAGCGCACCGGCCAGGAGGCCGAGTGCCGGCGCTGCGAGCGCAAGCAGGGGCTCGTCGGCAAGTACGACATCAACCTCTGTCGCCAGTGTTTCCGCGAGGTCGCCCGCGACATGGGCTTCCGGAAGTACCGATAACAATGGCAGGTAACGACCCCCTCTCCGACGCTCTCGCAGGCCTCGACAACGCCGAGGACGTCGGTCATCTGGAATACACGGTCCAGCCCGCCTCGAACATCATCGGCTCCACGCTCGAGGTGCTGTACGACAACGGCTACGTCGACGGCTTCGAGTTCGTGGACGACGGCCGAGCGGGAACGTTCGAGGTCGAACTGAAAGGCGCCATCAACGAGTGCGGCGCCGTCAAGCCGCGCTACTCCGTGGCCGCGGACGGCTACGAGAAGTGGGAGAAGCGATTCCTCCCGGCGCGCGACTACGGCGCACTCATCGTGACCACGAGTCACGGCGTCATGAGCCACTACGAGGCCCGCGAGGAGGGCATCGGTGGCCAGGTGATCGCATACGTCTACTGACAATGACAGAACGAACAATCGAACTACCCGAGGACGTCTCCGCCGACCTCGACCACCTCGATCTCACGATCGAGGGGCCGAACGGCTCGGTGACGCGCCGCCTGTGGTACCCGGACGTGAGCGTCTCCGCGGAGGACGACGCCGTCGTCATCGCGTACCCGGACGACGCCGACCGCCAGACGAACGCGACCGTCGGTACCTTCGCGAGCCACGTGGACAACATGATCCACGGGGTCACGGAGGGATGGGAGTACGAGATGGAGGTCTTCTACGCCCACTTCCCGATGGACGTGGACGTGGAGGGCGACGAGGTCGTCATCACGAACTTCCTCGGGGAGACGGCACCCCGCCGCGCGTCGATCCGCGGCGACACCGACGTACAGATCGACGGCGAGGAGCTCGTCTTGACCGGCCCGTCCAAGGAGGACGTCGGACAGACGGCCGCCAGCATCGAACAGCTCACCCGCGTGACCGACAAGGACACGCGCATCTTCCAGGACGGCGTGTACATCACGCGCAAACCCACGGGTGATGTCTAAATGAGCGACGACGTGGATTCGCTCGAGGACATCTCCGGCGTCGGCCCGTCAAAGGCCGACGCGCTCCGCGAGGCCGGCTACGAGACCGTCGAGGACGTGAAGGCGGCCTCCCAGTCCGAGCTCGCGGACGTCGACGGCGTCGGGAACGCCCTCGCCGCCCGCATCAAGGCGGACGTGGGCGGGCTCGAGGTCGACGAGGAGGCCGACGCGGAGATCGAGGAGGACGAGTCCGAGGCCGAACCCGACGAGGAGGAGGCCGAGGAGGACGTCGAGACCGAGCTTCGCCCGCGCGGTCACGCGGACAAGACGCCCGAGCTCGACGACGAGCGCGCCCGCGCGCTCGCCAAGAAGCTCCGCGAGGGCAAGCCGCAGTTCAACCGGCAGGACTACCACAAGAAGAAGCGCGTCCCAACCTCGTGGCGCCGCCCGCGCGGCCAGCTGTCGAAGCAGCGCCGCGGCATCAAGGGCAAGGGCCCGAAGGTCGAGGCGGGCTTCCGCTCGCCGACGGCCGCCCGCGGCCTGCACCCGAGCGGCTTCGAGGAGGTCCGCGTGTTCAACACGGACGACCTCGAGGGCGTCGACCCGGCGACCCAGGCGGTTCGGATCGCCTCGTCGGTCGGCGGCCGCAAGCGCGAGGCGATCGAGGACGAGTGTGAGGACCGCGAGATCCGCGTCCTCAACCCGACCTACGTCGAAGTGGAGGTTGAAGAATGAGCGACCTGGCAGCACAGCGCCGGCTCGCCGCCGACGAACTCGACGTCGGCAAGAGCCGCGTGTGGCTCAACCCGGAGGCACAGGACGAGCTCGCGGACGCGATCACGCGTGAGGACATCCGCGAGCAGATCGAACAGGGCAACATCCGCGAGAAGGAGGCCAAGGGCAACTCCCGCGGCCGGGCCCGCGAGCGCGACGAGAAGCGCTCGTACGGCCACCGCACGGGCGCCGGCTCCCGCAAGGGGAAGGCCGGCGGCCGTCAGAGTCAGAAGGACGAGTGGATCTCGCGGATCCGCGCCCAGCGCGCACGCCTCAAGGAGCTCCGCGACGACGGGCCCCTCGACAGCTCGCAGTACCGCGAGCTGTACAACAAGGCCTCCGGCGGCGCCTTCGAGGACGTGCGACGACTCGACTCGTACATCGTGAACAACTACGACGTAACACTGGAGGACGACTGATGGCGACCGGACCACGCTACAAGGTACCGATGCGTCGCCGTCGCGAAGTCCGGACGGACTACCACCAGAGGTTGCGCCTGCTGAAATCCGGCAAGCCGCGCCTCGTCGCGCGCCTGTCGAACAAGCACGTCAGGGCGCAGCTGGTTTCCCCCGGGCCGAACGGCGACGAGACACACGCGGCCGCATCCAGCGAGGACCTCGCGGAGTACGGCTGGGAGGCCCCCACGGCCAATCTCCCCAGCGCGTACCTGACGGGCTATCTCGCGGGACTGCGGGCGGTCGAGGCGGGCCTCGAGGAGGCCGTCCTCGACATCGGCCTGAACACCGCCACGCCCGGAAACAAGGCGTTCGCGGTGCAGGAAGGAGCGATCGACGCCGGGCTCGAGATCCCCCACAACGAGAGCGTCCTCGCGGACTGGTCGCGCAACCGCGGCGAGCACATCGCCGCCTACGACGAGCAGCTCGACGAGCCGCTCTACAGCGGGGAGTTCGACGCGGCGGACCTGCCCGAACACTTCGACGAGGTTCGGGAGACCCTGACGGAGGAATTCGACAATGAGTAGAAACGGCGGATGGGAGCCGCGCACGCGGCTCGGCCGGAAGGTACAGGAGGGCGACATCACCTCGATGGAGCAGGCGCTCAACTCGGGGCTCCCGCTGAAGGAGCACCAGTTGGTCGACCAGCTCCTCCCGGACCTGGAGGACGAGGTGCTGGACATCAACATGGTCCAGCGCATGACCGACTCCGGTCGCCGGGTGAAGTTCCGCTGTGTCGTCGCCATCGGCAACGGCGACGGCTACCTCGGCTACGCCGAGGGCCGCGACGACCAGGTCGGCGGCGCGATCCAGAAGGCCATCGAGGTCGCCAAGCTGAACATGATCAAGGTCGACCGCGGCTCGGGCTCGTGGGAGGACTCCGCCGGCGGAGTCAACTCCCTGACCCGGACGGCCACCGGCAAGGCCGGCTCCGTCGAGGTCGAGATCAAGCCCGCCCCGCAGGGGCTCGGGCTCGCGGCGGCGCCGACCGTCCGCAACATCCTCGAGCTCGCGGGGGTCCAGGACGCCTGGACCTCCTCGAACGGGAACACGCGGACGACGGTCAACCTCGCGAAGGCGACGTTCAACGCCCTGCGAAACGCCTCGCAGGCGCGCACGCCCGACCGGGCGCGGCGCGTCCAGCGCGAAGCGGAGGGTGAGCGCTGATGCAGGCGGTCGTCCAACTGCGCGGCGAGATCGACATGTCCGCCGGGCAGCGCGACACCCTGAAGATGCTCAACATCCACGCGATCAACCACTGCGCGCTGGTGCCCGAGGAGGACACCTACGAGGGGATGATCGCGAAGGTGAACGACTTCGTCGCGTTCGGCGAGCCCGAGACCGAGACGGTCGCGATGCTCATCGAGCGGCGCGGCGAGCCCCTCGAGGGCGACGCCGACGTCGACGACGAGTGGGTCGCCGACAACACCGACTACGAGGACGTCGAGTCGCTTTCGGCGGCGCTGGTCGAGGAGGAGACGACGCTGCGCGAGCAGGGTCTCTCCCCGGTCCTCCGCCTGCACGCCCCGCGCGGCGGCCACGACGGCATCAAGCACGCCGTGAAGAACGGCGGCGCGCTCGGTCGTCACGACGACATCGACACCCTCCTGGAGGCGATGCGATAATGACGAACAAGAAGCGACGCCAGCGCGGCTCGCGCACGCACGGCGGCGGCTCCCACAAGAACCGGCGCGGCGCCGGTCACCGGGGCGGTCGCGGCGCGGCCGGCCGCAAGAAGCACGAACGGCAGCTGTACGGTCCGCTCGGCAAGTACGGCTTCAAGCGCCCGCAGGGCGTGCAGGACGAGGTCGTCGAGGTCTCCGTCCAGAAGCTGGACGAGGACGCCGCCCTCCTGGCGGCCGACGACCTCGCCGAGGAGGAGGGCGACGGCTACGCCCTCGACGCCCGCGACGTGGCCGAGGACGGTCACGAGGTCGACGTGGTGAAGGTGCTCGGCGGCGGGCAGGTCCGCGGGGAGCTGCACGTCACGGCCGACGCGTTCACCGCGGAGGCCCGCCGCCTCATCGAGGAGGCCGGCGGCTCCGCGGAGCTGACCGACCGCGCCGAGCAGGCGCAGGCCGACGCCGAGGCGTCCGAGGAGCAGTCCGACGCCGACAGCGACGACGAGTAATCGGCCCCGTCGACGAACGCCGCGGTCGGATTCCGCGGTTCGCCGCACACTTCTTCACACGACGCGTCCCGACGCCCCGAGCGACGGCTGGCGGCCGCGCCGACCGCGTCGTCGCCCGCGTCAACCCGAGCACGATCGCCCCCGTCGAACGGACCGGGATCGGCCGGCGTCGGCGCCTCACGGCGCGTTGCGGCCGCGGACCTGATCGAAGCGTTAAGGTGTGCCGGCCGACCAGGTGCACGATATATGGGTTGGAAAGAGACCGCGGAACCCGTACTCACGCGGATGCCGACGGTCGAGCGTCCGGAGGGGCACGTGCCCTTCAAACGGAAGCTCGCCTGGACGGCCGGCATCCTCGTGATGTACTTCTTCCTCACCAATATCACGATGTTCGGACTCGCCACCGGCGGCGCCGGGGGCGACTTCTACGGTCGCTTCCGGTCGATCCTCGCCGGTTCGCAGGGGTCGATCCTACAGCTCGGTATCGGGCCGATCGTCACGGCGTCCATCGTCCTCCAACTGCTCGGGGGCGCCGACCTGCTCGGCCTCGACACCGACGACCCCCGCGACCAGGTGCTGTACCAGGGGCTCCAGAAGCTACTCGTCGTCGTGATGATCTGTCTGACGGGCCTGCCGATGGTGTTCGCCGGCAACTACCTCCCGGTGGACAGTCAGCTCGCGGCGTCGCTGGGCATCGGCGGCGGCGGCATGCGAACGGTACTGTTCGCGCAGATCTTCGTCGGCGGCGTCCTCATCCTGTTCATGGACGAGGTCATCTCCAAGTGGGGCGTCGGCTCCGGGATCGGCCTGTTCATCATCGCGGGCGTGAGCCAGCAGCTCGTCGCCGGGCTGTTCGCCGTGCCCGCGCTGGGCACGCAGGTGACCGGCTTCTTCCCCGCGTGGTACGGGATCATCACCGGCAGCGTCGAGCTGGACCCGTTCGTCCAGTCGCTGCTGTTCGACCCCGGGAACATCCTCGCGCTGTTCACCACGGTGCTCATCTTCGCGGTCGTCGTGTACACCGAGTCCGTGCGCGTCGAGATCCCGCTGAGCCACGCCCGCGTCAAGGGCGCCCGGGGTCGCTTCCCCGTGAAGCTCATCTACGCGTCCGTCCTCCCGATGATCCTCGTTCGCGCGCTGCAGGCGAACATCCAGTTCCTCGGGCAGATCCTCAACAACTACATGACGCTCCCGGCGTTCGTCGGCGTCTATTCGCAGGGACAGCCCGTGAGCGGGCTGTTCTATTATCTCGCGCCGATCCAGACGCGCTCGGATTGGATGTGGTTCTCCGGGGCGTTCACCGTGAGCGCCGAACCCTGGCAGATCGTCCTCCGCGTGCTCGTCGACCTCACGTTCATGATCATCGGCGGCGCCATCTTCGCGGTGTTCTGGGTCGAGACGACCGGCATGGGGCCGGAGTCGACCGCCCAGCAGATCCAGAACTCGGGGATGCAGATCCCCGGCTTCCGGAAGAACCCGCAGGTCATCGAGAAGGTGATGGAGCGGTACATTCCGCAGGTCACCGTCATCGGCGGCGCGCTCGTCGGCCTGCTCGCGGTGCTTGCGAACATGCTGGGTACGCTCGGAGGCGTCTCCGGGACGGGGCTGCTGCTGACGGTGTCGATCACCTACAAGCTGTACGAGGAGATCGCCGAGGAGCAGCTCATGGAGATGCACCCGATGATGCGCCAGATGTTCGGCAGCGACTGAATCGAACCGGGATCGACCGCCGAACCGACCGACGCCGGCTCGCCGGTCGCCGATCCTTCGAGTTCCGTCTCGCACCGTCGACCCGCACCCGTTCGCCGGGAGAACGGACGCGATCGTCCCGCTTATCGGGACGCATCGCCTGTCTCCCATCGTGTTACCGCTGGGGCATCTCGCGTTCGCGTACCTCTGGTATGCGTGCTACGGGGCCGTCGGGAGACACCGGCTGCCCGCACGCGCCGCGCTGGTCCCGCTCGCGGTCGGCAGTCAGTTCCCGGACCTGGTCGACAAGCCGCTCGCGTACGTCGAGGTCCTCTCGTACGGTCGGTCGCTGGCGCACTCGCTGTTCGCGTTCGCCGCGTGTTCCCTCGCCGTCTGGTGGATCGCGCGACGCCTGTCCGGGCGCTGGGCCGTAGACACGTGGCCCGAGCGCCTGCGGGCCGTCACGCCCGGGGCGTTCTCGATCGGCTATCTGAGCCACCTGATAGGCGACACGTACCGCTTCCTGCTCGCGGGCGACCTGTGGACCGCGCGCTTTCTGTTGTACCCGCTGTTCCCGGTTCCGGTGTCATCGGCCGACGAGGTGGCGCCGTGGATACGGCTGATCCGGATCTATCGAGACATGGGCACGCATCCACAGTTGGGCGTGATCGCCGTCGCGGTCGTCCTGTTCGTGGGGCTGCGGGTGCGACAGTACTGGAACCGGACGGACGTGGACCGGGCGTAGGGAACCCGGGGCGAACGGGCAGCCGACCGATCGCGACGACGGCCACGGCGACAGCTCCCGCAACCGCCACTGGTTCTCGCGCGCGATAATCCGAACCGCACTGTCATATACCGGAACGTGTGACGTACTGGCATGCACGCGAGCGACGATCTGCCGCAGCTCCGGGAGGCAGCCGCACTCGAGGATCTCCCCGAGTTCGGGCTCCGATACCTCTTCGACGACGGGTCGGACCCGAGTTCGGTGACCGTCTACGACCCGGAGACGCTGGAGACGACGTGGATCACCGTCGACGCCGACGCGGCCGTGTCGCTCGAGGACGTTCGCTGACGGGGCGGCCGGAACGGAGCCGGAGGGGGCCGCAAGAGAACCGGGGGGGAACCGGGGCGGGAACATAAGGCCGCCGGGTACCGGATCGTCGGCGGCGAGGGGAAGCGTTTACTCCGATCGGGTCCGACCGACGGTACATGACCGACATACGTCCCAGCGGTGCGACCGTCGGCGACCCGCGTCGGCCGCCCGGCCGACGCGACCCCGCTTTCGCCGAACTCGACGCTCCCGACGGGGGTGCACGCCGATGAACGGCCTGCTCTCGCGGGTCGTCGTCCCCGTCGCCTCCGAGGCGGACGCGGCCGACACGGCCGCCGCGTTCGCGGCCCACGGCGCCGACGCGGGCGACGTGACGCTCGTGTACGTCGTCGAGAAGGCCGGCGGCGCCCCGGACAAGGCGGGCGTCGAGCAGCGTGAGGCGGCCGCCCAGGAGGCGTTCGACACCTTCGACGCCGCGATGCCCGACGTGACCGTCGACCGCGAGATCGCGTACGCCACCGACGTGGTGGACGGGATCCTCGCGGTCGCCGGCGACGTCGACGCGACGGCGATCGTGTTCACGCCCCGCGACGGCGGGCGGTTCGTGCGGATGCTCACGGGCGACGTGGCGATGCGGCTGATCACCGAGGCCGACCGTCCGGTCGTGAGCCTGCCGCACCGGGCCGGCGGCGACGCCGAGGGCGACGACGGGTCGCCGGAGGACGAATGAGCGGCGACGAGGAGCTCGCGAAGGACCTGGGGCCGCTGGCGGCGCTGACCATCGGCGTCGGAACGATGATCGGCGCCGGGATCTTCGTCCTCCCGGGGGAGGCGATCAGCGAGGCCGGGTCGTTCGCCGTGATCTCGTTCGTGCTCGGCGGCGCCATCGCGATCCTGACGGCGTTTTCGGCCTCCGAACTGGGGACGGCCATGCCGGTCTCGGGGGGCGCCTACTACTACGTGAATCAGGCGCTGGGCCCGATGTTCGGCTCCGTCGCCGGGTGGGCCAACTGGATGGGGCTGGCGTTCGCCTCCGCGTTCTACATGGTCGGGTTCGGCGAGTACGTCGTCAACATCTCCGGCGGGTCGATCGCCGTTCCGGCTATCGGGATCGCGATCCCCGTCGGGGTGAAAGCCGTCGCGCTCACGGGCGCGGCGCTGTTCGTCCTCGTCAACTACGTGGGCGCCAAGGAGACCGGTCGCCTCCAGAACGTGATCGTCGTACTCTTGGTCCTCATCCTCACGGTGTTCACGATCGCGGGCACGCTGCGCGCGGATCCGGCGAACGTCGCCGAGGGAACCGGGTTGGAGCCGATGCTCACGACGACCGGGCTCATCTTCGTCTCGTATCTGGGGTTCGTCCAGATCACCTCCGTCGCCGAGGAGATCAAAGACCCCGGTCGGAACCTCCCGCGTGCGGTGATCGGGTCGGTCGTCATCGTGACCGTGATCTACGCGCTCGTGTTGATCGTGATGAGCGCCGCCGTCGAGCAGGGGTTCATCGCGGCCATCCCCGACGGCCAGATCGCCGTCGTCGAGGTGGCGCGGATCGTCCTCGGGCCCGCGGGGGCGATCGCGATGCTGATCGGCGGGCTGCTGGCGACCGCCTCCTCGGCGAACGCCTCGATCCTGGCGTCCTCGCGGATCAACTTCGCGATGGGGCGGGATCGTCTGGTCTCCCCGAACCTCAACGAGATCCACCCCCGGTTCGGGACGCCCTACCGCTCGATCGCCATCACGGGCGCGCTCATCCTCCTGTTCATCGTCCTCGCGGACGTGAACACGCTCGCGACGCTCGGGTCGGTGCTCCACCTCGTCATCTACGCCCTGCTCAACGTGGCGCTGATCGTGTTCCGCGAGGCGAACGTCGAGGGGTACGAGCCGAGCTACACCGTCCCGCTGTACCCCGCCGTTCCGGTGTTGGGCACCGTCGCCTCCCTGGCGCTCATCGCGTTCATTGACCTGCGCGTGATCGCCATCGGCGGGGCCTTCGTCGGGTTCGCGCTGCTGTGGTACTTCGGGTACGCCCGCTCGCGAACGGAAAGCGAGGGTGCGCTCTCGGAGTTCGTCCGCTCGCGCGCGGATCGGATGCCCGACGCCGCAGTCGACGCGGCCGACGCGGTCGCCCCCGACGGCGGGGAGTACCGCGTGATGGTGCCGCTGGCGAACCCCGCCAACGAGGGAACGCTCATCGAGCTCGCCGCGAACATCGCGCGCGAGCGCGGCGGCAGCGTCGAGGCCGTCCACATCGTCTCGGTGCCCGACCAGACCTCCCTCGAGTACGCCGCGGACAACGTCCGCAAGTTCGACGAGGGGAGCGACGAACTCCTCGAACGCGCGCGCGTCGACGCCGAGGACCTCGGCGTCCCGGTCGAGACGAGCACTATCGTCTCCCACCGGTCCTTCGAGGAGGTGTTCGACGCCGCCCGCACCCACGAGGCCGACCTCGTCGTGATGGGCTGGGGACCGGAGGGCCACGGCGCGCCCGGCCGCGTCGAGGGGCGGATGGACGAGCTCACCAGAGACCTCCCGTGTGACTTCCTCGTCCTGAAGGACCGCGGGTTCGACCCCGAGCGCGTCCTCGTCCCCACGGCGGGCGGGCCGGATTCGGACCTCTCCGCGGAGATCGCCGTCGCCCTCCGGGACGCGTTCGGCTCGGAGATCCGGCTGCTCCACGTCGCCGACGACGTTGGCGACGGCAAGGAGTTCCTGTCCGCGTGGGCCAACGATCACGGCCTCGGCGACGCCGAACTGCTGGTCGAATCGGGCGACGTCGAGGAGGCGATCGGACGACACGCCGAGGACGCCTCGCTGGTCGTCATCGGGGCGACCGAGCGCGGGATGCTCTCGCGACTGGTCAGCGGGGCGCTCGCGCTCGACGTCGTCAACGAGGTCGACTGCTCGGTGCTGCTGGCCGAGCGCCCGACCCGGCGGAGCCTGCGCGACCGGCTGTTCGGACGGTAGTCCGAGACTCGAGACAGGCCCCTCTTCTCACGCGGGAGGAGCATCGAAGCCGGCAACGCCGCCGCCGAACAGCAGCTACTTGCCGCGGGCGCCGGAGGACGGACCGATGACCGACAGCGACGCGGGAGCCGACGCCGCCGGTGTCGATGCCGGTGACGGCGACGACAGCGACGGCGACGACGACCGCCGAACGCGAGCGACGCCGCCCGAGACGCCGCGGCGACCAGTTACCGACGAGCTCCACGGCGAGCCGATCGCGGACCCGTACCGCTGGCTCGAGGGCGACGACGAGGAGGTTCGCGAGTGGACCGACGAGCAGAACGAGTACGCCGAGACCGTCCTCGACACGCCACGGCGGGAGGCGCTCGCCGAGCGATTCGCGTCGCTCGGGCGCGTCGGCCAGTACGGCCCGGTCACACCCGCGGGGGACCGCCTGTTTCAGGAAGTAAAACGCCCCGAGGACGAACAGCCCGTCCTCTACGCGTACGACGATCCCGACGCCGTCGGCACCGACGGGGGAACCGCCCTCGTCGACCCGAACGAGTGGGCCGGCGACGGCACCGTCTCGATGGACTGGTCCGTCCCCGGTCCCGAGGGCGCGTACCTCGCGTACGGCGTCGCCGAGGGCGGCGACGAGCAGTACGACGTTCGGATCGTCGACGTGGCGACCGCCGAGGTCGTCGAGACCGTCGAGGGCGCGGGGCGAACGCAGGCGAGCGGGTTCGCGTGGGTGGAAGCCGACGTCGCCGGCGGCGACGATGCCGACGGGGCCGACGCCGACGACGCCAGGGGTCCCGACGACGCGGATCCCGACGACGCCGCCCCGCGCGGCTTCTACTACGTCACGACCGGCGCCGCCGGCGGCGACGGCGAGGACGACGACAGCGAGGCGGATACCGATGACGCGGGGTCCGACACGCCGTCCGACGGCCAGCTCGACAAGGCGATCCGGTTCCACGAGTTCGGGTCCGGGTCCGCCCCCGCGGAAGACCACGTCGTCGCCGACGAGGTGGGGGAGACCACGTGGCCGACGCTCGTGACCGACGGCGACGCGCTCGTCGCCGGCTACGTCGAGGGCTGGGAGCGATCTGACGTGTACGGCTGCCGCGGCGACCCGGCGACCGCGGAGCTCGGGCCGGTGCTCACGGGCTACGACGCCGTGTTCACGCCGACCATCGACGGCGACCGCGACCGGCTGCTGCTCGCGACCGACCACGGCGCCGACTTCTCGCGCGTGCTCGCCGCGCCGCTGGCCGACGCGCTCGCGGGCGAGGCGACCGATCCGGACGCGTTCGAGGAACTCGTCCCCGAGACGGACGCCGTCCTCCGCGGCGTCGAACTCGCGGGCGACCGACTCCTCGCGCACTACCACCGCGACGCCAGCTCCGAGCTCGCCGTCCTCGATGCCGACGGGCGGCGCGAGGGGACCGTCGACCTCCCGGCGTTCCCGACGGTCGCGGGCGTCCACGGCTCGGGGGACGACCCCGAGGCGTACCTGACCGTCCAGTCGTTCGGCGAGCCGCCGTCGGTGCGCCGCGTCGATCTCGCGGACGGGACGACCGAGACGCTGTGCCGGCAGTCGACCGAGGTCGACATCGACATCGAGGTGAGCCAGGAGTGGTTCGAGTCGGCCGACGGCACCGACGTGCCGGCGTTCGTCGTCCGCCGGGGCGACGTGGAGCCCGACGGCGACAACCCCGCGCTGTTGACGGGGTACGGCGGCTTCCGGGTGAACCGCACGCCGACGTTCGACCGGTTCCGGATCCCCTTCCTCGCGGCCGGCGGTGTGTTCGTCCTCGCGACGCTACGTGGGGGAACCGAGTACGGCGAGCCGTGGCACGAGGCCGGGCGCCGGGGGAACAAGGGGCGCGTGTTCGACGACGCGCTCGCGGTCGCCGACGGGGTCGTCGAGCGCGGGTGGGCCGACCCCGACCGCGTCGGCGTCACCGGGGGCTCGAACGGCGGACTGCTCGTCGGCGCGCTGATCACCCGGCGGCCCGACCGCTGGGCGGTCGCGCTGTGTCACGTCCCGCTGCTCGACATGCTGCGGTTCCACCGGTTCCTGCTCGGGGCGTCGTGGACGACGGAGTACGGTCACCCCGAGGAGGACCCGGAGGCCTTCGCGTACATCCGCGAGTACTCGCCGTACGACAACGCGCCCGAGGCCGACTACCCGGCGACGATGTTCACGACCGCCCTGGGGGACACGCGCGTGCACCCGAGCCACGCGCGCAAGATGACCGCGCTGGTCCAGGAGCGCAACACGGGCGAGGAGCCGGTGATCCTGCGCGTCGAGGACGACGCCGGCCACGGCGTCGGCAAGCCCACGTCGATGCAGATGCGCGAGAACAGCGAGCGGTGGGGGTTCGTGTTCGAGCGGTTGGGGATGGCAGTTCCGAATAGCACGTAAGAGGTGGTTCAGCCGTCCTCCTCCCGTACCGTGTAGTCGATCACTCCGAAGTTTTCATCGACCTCCACATCCAGTCGATCTCCTCCACAGTTGAAGTGACCACAGACACGAACTGGATCCCGATCCATCGAATCAACTATCCAGTCAATTTCGGTCGTCATGACGTGTTCCGCCCACAGGTCGACCCCACGGTGCAAATAGAACTCTTGGACCGGCTCCTTGGAACGAAGAGCAGCAGCGAGGTTTGCATAGAGAAACCATCCGCACTCCTTGCATGCTGCGTGAACGAGCAGTTCACCAGACCGCATGTCGGTCTCCTCCCAATGGCCTGATGACTGTTGTATCGAGGTCACAACTGGGCCAGTACAGTATGGACAGAGACCGTTGAACATTGAATGATAATCTCGACGAAGGCGCGCATCTAACGCGTCGAGAACCGATTCAGGCTCCTCGGGATCGATCTGTGTGCTACTCACCGGATACCGAATTTCCCGTTCACCGCACGACTTGCACGCCAGATACGCACGTCCATTTTTGTACCAAGCCTCTCGATCCCCACCACAAGAATCACACTCCCCACCCAAATCGAAGGGATCAATTCGAACACTGGTCTTTGATTGACGTGTTACGATCGCCTGATACGCCCGGATCCCCGCCAGCGTCAGCGCGTACCCGTCCTCGCGGTCCTCGACGAACTCCCCCACGAGCTCCTGCAGGTGATAGTTGAAGTGGCCGTTGTCCTCGACGCCCGTCGCCTCCTGCAGTTCCGAGAACGCGAGCGTCGCGTATCCGCCCTCGCCGCTGGCCTCCCCGAGCGCCGAGATGATCCCGAGGCGCGTCTCGTTCGCCAGCAACTCGAACGTCCGCCGCGACGACTCGTCGACACCCATCGACCCGTACTGCCACACGGGAACGGATACGTGTTCCGTTCGTCATATCAGTCCGATCGAGTGTAACGCGCTTCACCTGATATCGGGTAGTACACACGTGGTGAACGGTTTTTCACCAAGTGGTTAAGTCGGTGTGCGTCGTTCGATACATTGCGTTGGGAGCGAAGGGACCACAGTGCCTCTGACATGGACTCCCACCCCTCCGCTCCCAGCCGTCCCGTTCTACGACCGTCCGACCTACGACCGTCCGACGCGAGTCCGTGTGTGCGCCCGGAACCAGTAAGTCGCCCGCGAGTGTAGCCCGCGGCATGACCATCGACGAGTCGGCGCTCGCCCGGGAGCTACGAGCCGACGGCATCGACGTGGCCGACGTACGCGTCTCGCCGGAGCGGATCGCCGTCGTCTACACGACGACCCTGCCCGCGGAACGCCCCGCCCACGGCGAGATGGGCCGCGTCTGCAACACGGTGATCGACCTCGTCGAGGCCGGCGACCTGGAGCCGCGTCGCGTCGAGGCCACCTCGCTGCGGTTCGAGGACGACGTGCAGGCGACGTGGCACGTCGAGGCCGAGTGGCTCGACGGGGTGAGGAACTATCGGATCTCCGAGGAGGAGTTCTCCGCGCGCGTGCTCGAGACCGTCGAGACGGATCCGGACGTCGAGCCCGATGTCGGCGACGCGGACGCCCCCCGAACGACCGGCGGTGACGACGGAGGAGCCCGGTGAGCGCCCCGCTCGCGACCCCCGACCGGGCGCCGGCGCGACGCGTTCGCGGGGAGCGCCCCTCCCGCGAGCGGTTCTCGACCCGTCAGCTCACCTTCTCCGTCGAGGGCGACGACTGCGTCGGGACGCTGTACCGCCCGCGCGACGTGGACGAGCCGGAGACGGTCGTGCTCGGCCACGGGTTCGCCGCCGAGGCCGCCTTCGGGCTCGACCGGCTGGCCGAGCACCTCGCGGACGTCGGCTACGCGGCGTTCGCGTTCGACTACCGCGGCTTCGGCGCCTCCGAGGGCGCACCGCTGGTACTTCCGAGTAGGCAGGTCGCCGACTGGGGGGCGGCCGTCGACCGCGTCCGCGGGGTCGACGCGCTGGGCGACGGGATCGCGCTGTGGGGCGTCTCGCTGGCCGGCGGGCACGTCGTCGGCGTCGCCGCCGAGCGCTACGACGTGGACGCCGTCGTCGCGCGCACGCCCTTTTCCGACGGCCGGGCGCTGCTGCGGAGCAAGTCGCCGCGGTTCCTGGCGCGCGCGACGGCCGCGGGGCTGCGCGACCGGCTGGCGGGGCTCGTCGGCCGGGACCACGAGGTGAAGGTGTACGGCCGGCCCGGGGAGTTCGCGGCGCTGAACGAGCCGGGCGCGCTCGACGGCTACGCGGCGCTGATCCCGCGCGACTCGACGTGGCAGAACGGGACACGCGCGCGGACGCTGCTGGCGCTGCCGCGGTACCGCCCGGTCGCCGACGCGTCGGCGGTGACGTGCCCCTCGCTCGTCGTCGCCGGCACTGAAGACGGAATCGTTCCGTACCGCACCGCCGAGCGACTGGCCGACGAGCTCCCCGACTCCTCGCTCGTTGCGCTCCCGATGGGACACTTCGACGCCTGGGACGAGCGGTTCACCGAGGTGCTCGCCCACGAGGTGGCGTTCCTCGACGCCGTCTTCGAGCGACCGTAGGCGGCCCTCCCGCTCGCCGCGAGCCGTCGATACGGACCGTCGTTCACGGCCGATACCGCGGTTACGGGTAGCTTTTCACCGGCGCGGGGCGGAGGGGAGATATGACCGTCAGCGACGTGGTCGAGCTGGAGGGCCACATCATCGACTCCGGCCTCATGGAACGGGCGTTCACCGTCGTGATGGATCTCGGCGGGGAGTTCGACATCGAGGAGTTCCGCGTCGGGACGAGCAAGGACAAGGAGTCGTACTGCCGGATGCGGGTGATCGCCGACGACGAGGAGACGCTGCACCCGATCCTCCACGAACTGCACCAGTCGGGCGCGACGCTCGCGGCGCCGACGGACGCGACGCTGACGCCCGCGCCCGACGACAACGTCGTCCCGGACGGGTTCTACTCGACGACGAACCACCCGACCGACGTGCGCGTCGACGGCGACTGGGTCGGCGTGGACGACATCGAGATGGACTGTGCGATCGTCGTCGAGGGCGTCGAACGAGACGACGGGCGCCTCGTCGTTCCGAAGGGAAGCGAGGTGGCGGCCGAGACGAAGGTGCTCAACGGGATCGAGGCGGGCGACCTCGTCGTCACCGGCGACGCCGGCATCAGGGTGAAACCGCCGGAACGCCCCCGCGACGCCTCCGGTCCCTTCGGGTTCATGCGCGGCGGCGTCTCCGCCGAGCGCCCGTCGGCGTCGCTCATCCGCGACATCGCCGAGGCGATCGCCGAGACGAAGGCGCAGGGCGGGAAGGTGCTGTGTGTCGCCGGCCCGGCGGTCATTCACTCGGGCGGCGGCCCCGGGCTCGCACGGCTCGTTCGCGAGGGGTACGTCGACGCGATCTCGGCGGGCAACGGCTTCGCGGTCCACGACATGGAGCGGTCGATGTACGGCACCAGCCTCGGGATGGACGTGGAGACGATGGAACACCCCCGGAAGGGTCACAAACACCACATCTACACGATCAGCGAGGTGATCCGCGCGGGCGGCATCGAGGCCGCCGTCGAGGAGGGGCTGATCACCGAGGGCGTCATGTACGAGTGCGTCGACAACGACCGCGACTTCGTGCTCGCGGGGTCGATCCGCGACGACGGGCCGCTCCCGGACACGATCACCGACGCCGTCGAGGCACAGAACGCCATCCGCGAGCAGGCCCGCGACGCTGACCTTGTGCTCATGCTCTCGTCGCTGCTGCACTCGGTCGCGGTGGGCAACTGCCTCCCGTCGACGACGCGCACCGTCTGCGTCGACATCAACCCCGCCACCGTCACGCAACTGCTCGACCGCGGCTCCGCGCAGGCGGTCGGGATGGTGACCGACGTGGGGACGTTCGTCCCGATGCTCGCCGAGGAGCTGCTGGGGTAGACAACTGCGCGTCCGGACGCGATAGTGTGCGTCCGAACGAGGGAACCGGTCGCCGAGCGCGCGGTTGTCCCCGAACGCCTCAAGCGAGGTCTCTCGCCCCGGAATCGCGGTGAACGGCGGGGAACCGACCCTCGAACCCACGGCCCGGGAACCGACAGGGGACGCTAATACCTCCGGAAACCGACAGTCGAGTATGCCCGAGGAGGAGCTGTTCAAGACCGAGGAACCGCGAACGAGAGCGGAGATCGCCGAGACGCTCGTCGCCGCGGCCGAAGCGATCGAATCCGGAACCGTCCGCCTCGAGAGTCCCGAGACGCAACGGGAGGTCGCCGTCCCCGAGGACCCGACGTTCGAAGTCGAACTCGAACGCCTCACCGACTCGGAGACGGGCGAGCAGCGGTACGAACTCGAATACGAGATCAGGTGGACGAAGTAGGGCCGGTACCCGGGATCGACCCAGGCAAGACTCCCGCACACCACGGTATCGACGGCGGTGGTCGTCGTCCGTTCGAGCGGGGACGGCCGGCGGGAAGGCCGCCGCGAACGCTATCGGCTGTCGGCCTCGCTGCGCCACTCGTCGGCGAGCAGGCCGAACCGCCTGACGTCGACGTGCTCGCCGTCGACGAACGCCTCCCGGCGGTGGCGGCCCTCCTCGACGAACCCGACCTTCTCCAGGACCCGCGCGGAGGCGGGGTTCGTCTCGTACACCTTCGCGGACACCTTGTGGAGGCGTCGCTCCGCGAAGGCGTGGGCGCACAGCTCGCGGGCGGCATCGGTGGCGTAGCCGTTCCCCCAGGCGTCGGGCGCGAACTGGTAGCCGAGTTCCGCCACCCCCCACGTCCCGTTCGGCGCGTTCACGCCGGCGATCCCGACGGGGTCGCCGTCGACGCACGCGAGCAGGTGCACCCCGCCGTCGTCGCCGACGGCGTCGATCCACTCTCGTTCGTCCGCCTCGCTGACCGGGGTCGCCATCGCGGTCCCCGCGCGGACCCGCGGGTCGTTGACCAGCTCTGCCAGGAAACCGGCGTCCTCCTCCTCGACCGTCCGCAGCTCGACCGTCTCGCCGCGACGGAACACGGGACCGGGCATACCCCGGACCTCGCCGTCCCGGCGCTTCAATCACCCGCCGGTGTGTGACTCCGGCTCACGAACGCGAGCGCGCGGTCGACGGAGGGCGACGGGCGGGGGATCGGCGTTCCTACACCTGTTCCCGGGGGACGACGCGCATCGGGAGGTTCGACCCGAGGAGGATGTCCTGGGCGACGCTGCCGAAGACCACCTTCGCCGTCGGCGAGCGGTCGCGGATCCCGATGACGAACTCGTCGGCGTCCACGTCGTCGGCGTACGCGAGCACGTCCTCGGCGGGCGGGTTGCCGCGCACGAACTGGTGCGTTTCGACGGTCACGTCCGCGACACCCCCGAGCGCGTCCTCGACGGCGGCGAGGGCGTCCTCCCCGTTCCTGATCTCGACGGAATCCGTCCGGTCGCCGCCCCGCTGGGAGTTGACCGCGTGGACCGCGTCGCCGGGTGCGAGCCGGTCGCGGAGGTACTCGCACAGCACCTCGCTGGTTCGAACCGAGTTCGTCGCCAGGACGTACAGCATGATCGAACTCCCGAGCGCACGGCGCAAAACGGTACCGGCGACCACCGGGTCGGGGAAATGTGCGGGATCGGGACAGCACAAAGGGTTTACCACGCGCCTGTGCAGTCCCGGCCGCATGTCACGAGAACGACGGCTGACCGCGGGCGCGGTCGCCGTCCTGCTCGTCGCCCTCCTCGGGGTCGCCGTGGGTCCCGGCGTCCTCGCAGACCCGACCGCGGACGGGCCGGTCCGTCCCGGTCACGTCTCTATCGCCGAGTCGCCGGCGATCGCACCCGGAGAGGTCGACGGCGCGACGGCGACGCTGACGCTCCACACCCGCATCGGCCACCGCGGCAACCCCACGGACAACGTCTCCGTGCGCTACCGCGCGTACGACGCGGAATCCGGCCTCCTGACGACCGAGCGGACGGTCGAGCTGGACGAGTTGACCGGCGACCGGAGCGTTCCGGTGAACGCGACGATCGAGGTGCCCCGCGAGGGCGGCTACGTGATCGAGACGGTCGTCTTCCGCGACGGGCAGGTCGTCGACCGCGACCGGACGCGCGTCTCCGGGCTGGAGGCGCTCGGCACCGAGGTCCGCTTCACCGAGAGCGAGGCGGTGCCGCCGCTTTCGGTGTCCGTTGCCTCGGTCGACGAGGAGGCGAACCGAACCACCCTGGCGGTCGCGGCGTCGCTGACGAACGGCGGCGCCGAGTCGAGCGAAGAGCTGCGCGTCGAAGTCATCGTCCGGCAGGCGGAGTCGAACCTCGTCGCCGCGCGCGACTCCACGACCGTCAGCGACATCGGCCCCGGCCGCACCGCCGACGCGACGACCGAGGTGACCGTGCCGAGCGAGTACAACTACTACGTCGACGCCGCGGTGTACCGCGACGGCGTCCTCGTCGACACCGCGCGCTCGGTGGCGAACCTCGACCCGACCGAGACCATCTCGCCCAACGAGACCACCCGCGAGGTGGAGTTCGAGGTCGGCGACTTCGAGGGCGGCGGCGACGGGGCGGACGACCGAGCGACCGAGGCGGCGAGGGCGACCGAGACCTCGACCGGGGCGCCCGGGTTCGGCCCGGCGCTCGCGGTCGTGGCGCTGCTCGGCGCCGCGCTGCTCGCACGGAGGCGAACCCGACAATGACCGACGACACCGACAACACTGAACGGACGGACGACAGCGATCACACCGACCGGACCGAGCACACCGACGACGCGATCCCGACGGCGGACGGATCGAGCGACACCGAGCCGGCACCGACGGAGCGCGAAGCGCCGCCGGCCGGCTCCGGAGCGACCGCGAGCGTGGACGGCGGCGCCGCGACCGAATCCGTCGATCGCGGTGAGCCGACCGAGACGGCCGACCGCGGGGCCGGCGTCGGCGACAGCGTCACCCGGTACGTGAACTACCTCGTGCTCGTCGCTTTGGTCGTGCTCGCGCTCGTCGCGGGGATCCAGTTCTACGGCGCCGTCTCCCGGACGATCAACCAGTGGGTCGTCGCGGAGTACCGCTCGCTGTTCCACGGCGCGTTCAACCTGGCGGTGCTGCTGGTCGCGGCCGCCGGCATCTCCGTGCAGATCCGGCGGGTCACGTCGTAGGCATCGCCGTCGAAACCGCGGCCCGGTTCCCGTTTCAGACGACGAACGTCCACCCGACGAACACCGCGAGCCCGCCGAGCGCGGTGCTGGCGACGGCGTGGACGCGCAGGCGGTCCAGCAGGGTGTGGGCATCGCCCTCGTGGCTCAGCGACTCGTGGACCTCGCTGCCGATCTCACACTCGGGGAGGAAGTCCATCGCGACGTGGAGGAAGACGCCGGTCGCGAAACCGAAGACGACGCCGCGGACCGCCCCCGAGGCGGGCAGCGCCAACAGCGACGAGGCGATCGCGGCGACGCCGACGCCCGCCGCCGGCAGCAGGATCGCCGACCAGTCGCCGCCGCCCCCGGAGAACCGCCGGACCGCCGCGTAGCCGGCGGGCCCCTTGTGAGAGACGATCGACAGCCCGAGCAGGAGGCCCAACTCCGGCATGTTGCCGTAGATGATGCCGATGATGGCGCCGGCGCTCACGGCGTGGGCGGTCAGCTCCGCCAGCGAGCGATCCAGCGGGAGGTCCATGTGCGACAGGCGGTGGCCGAGCGTGTGGGCGCCGTAGCCGACGAGCAGCCCGATCGCGACGCCGAACCCGCCGTATGCGGGGTGTTGACCGAGCGCCTGCGGGAGGAGGAAGACGGCCGCGCTGGTGATCATCGCGCCGGCGGCGAGCCCGTACCCCCACACGAGCGTTCCGGCGTGGGTGTCGCTCGTCCGGGCGCCGAGCCAACCGGCCAGCGCCATCGCCGCGAACGCGATCCACGCGATCCCGAACAGCTTCGTCCGTCCCGTCGCGAGCGCGTACGCGGTCGCGGCCACCAGCGCCGCCGTGCTCGCGGCGCCGATCAGCCGGGTCCGAGTCGGCCGGGAACGCCCGGCCCCGTCGGTAGTCACGTCGGCCATGTTGCTAACGCGCCGGTTGCGGTTAATAACGGCTCCGATCGATAGACCGGGCTCTGGACGCTCGACCGGGACCGGACCCGCTCAGGGGCGAACCGTCCGGCTCGCGTAGCCGGAGGCGCCGCTGGGGAACGGGTCGCGTTCGGCGGCGGGCTGGACTGTGCCGTCGGCCTCGACCGCGCGGACGACGACCTCGTGTTCCCCGTCGGCCTCGTACTCGTAGCGCCAGCCGCGCCAGGCGTCCGCCGCCTCGCCGCCGACGGCGTCTGGGTCTTCTGGGTCCGCGTCCGCGGGAGTTACTCCGGGAAGTCGATCCGTGAGGTCGGCCTCGTTCCAGGTGTCGCCGCCGTCGGTCGACACCTCGACGGCCGAGACGCCCCTCGTTCCGGCGTACGCGTGGCCGCCGACCGACACCGAGCCGTCGGCGGTCTCGACGTGGTGGAGCTTCGCGACCGTCGAGACGGGGCCGGTGCCGTGCCAGCCGCGCTCCTCCCAGTAGCCGGTCGCCTCCTCCTCGAGGATCTCGATCTCGGTGATCCACTTCACGTTGATCTCGCCCCAGTGCCCCGGGATCAGCGCCCGAGCCGGCGCGCCGTGCGCTCGCGGGAGCGGGCGCCCGTTCATCCGGTACGCGAGCAGGCCGTCCGTGAGGGCCTCCAGCGGGAACGCCTGGTAGTAGTCGTCCGCGGCGCGGACCATGACACAGCAGCCGTCGGGTCGAACGCCCGCCTCCTCGAGGAGGTCGGCGACGGGGATCCCGGTCCACACCGCGGTGTCGGTCTTCCGCCCGTTCACCGTGTCGCCGACGCACCGCAGCGTGACGAACCGGTGCTGTGCGGGCCGCGATTCGACCGCGTCGAGGTCGACCTCGACCTCCTCGTCGACGGCGCCGGTGACCCGCAGCGACCACGAGTCGGGGTCGACCCGCGGGTCGGCCGCGTTCTTGTCCACGACGTAGAACGACTCGGAGACGAGCGGCTCCGCGCCCGCCAGGTCGAACGAGTTCGCCGCGGCGGCATCGAGCAGGCGCTCGACGAGGGGGTCGCGCTCGCCCGGCTCCGCCCGGTCGCGTCCGTCCGCACCGCCGCCGATGGCCCGCGCGAACGGTCCGGCTCCCGCGAGGCCGACGGCCGCCGCGGCGGCGCCCGCCGACCGCAACAGCCCGCGTCGCGCCCGGGAGACCTCCCCGGTTCCGGTCGCGGATGCGCCCGCCAGCCCGACGGCCGCGGCGCCGAGCGCGCCCCCGACGACGGCCGCCGCCGGATTCACCGCCAGGAGGAACGCCGCGAGCGCCTGGAGCGCCCCGACGAGGAAGACTATCTCTGCACGGTCCCTGTCGGCGACCCGGCCGAGACGGAGCGCGAACAGCGCTAGCCCGCCGAACAGCGCCACCGCGAGCCCGGCGGAGCCGGCGACCAGCAACGGCTGACCGGTGCTCCCGAGTCCCTGGATCCCGGCCGCCAGCACCGCGTCGGGGAGCGCGAGCAGCACGGTCTGGGCGATCGCGACGACGACCCACCGGGGCGAGAAGCCGGCGACGAGGAACGTGCCCGCCGCGACCGCGACGCCGGAGGCGGTCGCGACCGCGACGCGCCGGACGCGAGGTGGAGTCATTCGTGCGTATACGGGCTTCCAGCGGTAAAACGCGCACGGTGGGGTTATCGTCGGGGCGGCGAAGAGATGGTCGCCGGCGGCGCCGCGGTCGCCGGATGGACGGTCGCCGGCGGATGGGCGGTGGACGCTGTCGCCGTCGAACGGCGCCGCACGGTCAGAACCGCTTTGTCGTCGCGCCACGACGGCCCGAACGTGAGCGAACCCGAGGAGTCGACGAAGCGGACGCGCCCGTGTCCCTACTGCGGGGCGTCGATGGTCCACCGCCACTGCGAGTACGTCTGTCCGCAACACGGCGTCGTCTTCGACTGTTCGGACCCGTTCTACGGCTGACCGCCGCCTCGTCCGGGACACCGTCGGGACCGCCGCGCCGAGCGGGCGCAATGCGACGTGGCTCACGGCGGGAAAATTCCGATCGAGATCGGCCGAAACCGCACGCCCGAACCGGCACCAACTGTTATGGTGTCGGCCGTCGTAAGGAATTCTACTCAGATGCGAGGACGGGACAGTGAAAACGTCGTGCGGGACGCGCCGGGGCGACGATGGTAGCCGACGACCAGATCGCCCGGAGCAAGCGCATCCAACAGCGCACGGGGAAGACCTTCCACTTCGCGACCCGGGTGCTGCCCGAACGGGTTCGCGAGCCGACGTACGTGCTGTACGCGTTCTTCCGGGTCGCCGACGAGGTCGTCGACGGCGCGGAGACGGGCTCGCCCGAGGAACAGCGCCGGGAATTGGATCGCCTCCGCGAGGCCGCGCTCGGCCGCGAGGAGACCGACGACGCCGTCCTCTCGGCGTTCGCCGAGCTGTGTGAGGAACACGACATCGCCGAGGAGGACGTCGAGACGTTCATCGCGGCGATGCGCTCGGACATCGACACCGACCGCTACGAGACGTACGATGACCTCGAGGCGTACATGGACGGTTCCGCCTCCGCCGTCGGTCGCATGATGACGGCGGTGATGGACCCCGAGGATCCCGAAGCAGCCCTCCCACACGCGACCGCCCTGGGCGACGCGTTCCAGCTGTCGAACTTCCTGCGGGACGTGCGCGAGGACATCGTCGAGTTGGACCGGGTGTACCTGCCCCAGGAGACGCTTCGCGAGTACGGCGTCACCGAGGAGCAGCTGAAGCGTTTCGAGTTCGACGGGAACGTCGAGGCGGCGATGCGCCACGAGCTTCGCCGCGCGGAGTCGCTGTACAAGGAGGGCGTCGCGGGGATCAAGTACCTCCCCGAGGACTGCCAGTTCGCCGTGTTGCTGGCGGCGGTGCTGTACGCCGAGCACCACGCGCTCATCCGCGAGCGCGGCTTCGACACGCTCACCGAGACGCCGGATCTGGGGACGGTCCGCAATCTGAAGCTGTTCGTCAGGACGCGCTGGGCGTGGTTCCGCTGTAAGGACCCCGAGACCGTGTTCCGCCGCGTCTCCTGCGTCCGGTACGGCGACAGCGAGCCGAACCGCTCGGGCGCCGGCCACGCGGACCGCGTCCCCGCACGCTGACGCCGCGGGTCGCCGTTCTCGCGCGCCGACGCCGCCGGTTCCGGCTCCGCCACCGAACCCCCGGTCTCTCTTTCCTCGTGCCCCCTTCAGAACGCCTGCCTGAACAGCGACGCGTCGAAGCGGTCGGCCCGGACCAGTCCGATACCGATGCACGCCGCGACCGCGGCGGCGACGGGGTTCCAGAACCAGAGGTTGACGCCGCCCCACAGCAGCACGAAGCTCACCATGTCGTCGAGCATGAACTCGCAGTCGGCGAGGCGGGCGCGCAGCGCCGCGCGGTCGAAGGCGGCGTCGAGCACGACGACCGCGACGGTCGCGGAGACGACCCAGCCGGCGTAGTTCGACAGGGGGACGCCGTAGAAGCCCGCCCCGGAGAGCACGCCGACGGCGCCCGCGTCGGCGACCCCCTCGTACGCCCAGAAGCCCAGCGCGACGGCCCCGGGATCGAGCACCACGTCCATGACCAGCACGAGCGCGATGACCGCGAGCAGCCGCACCGCCGCGCGCTCCGCCCGGTCACCGAGCAGGAGCAGACACAGGAGGTAGGCGTTCGCCACCAGCGGGAGGAAGAACACCGGCAGCCCCAGGGGAACGCCGCCCAGCTCCGGCCCGAGCGCGACGAGGTACTCGAACTCGCCGTAGGGCCACCCGGTCGTCACGCCGACGTACTCGATGGCGTACGCGTACGCCGACAGCAGCCCGATCCCCGCCAGTTCGCGTCTGCCGACCAGCGGCGCGAGCCCGACGACCAACGGCGAGCGCATCACGAGCGTCCCGAGCAGGATCATGCCGCCGTTGAACGCCAGCGGGGCGAGCGGCGTGCCCGCGAACGCGCCCTCCGCGCTGGCGACGAGCAGCACCGCGCCCACGACCGGGAACACGACCGAGATGGTGAACCGGTTCTCGCGCACGAGCGCGTCGAGGCTCGCCTCCGCCTCGCGTCGATCCGCCGGCATCGCCTCCCGGAGCTCGGCCAGCCGTCCCGGGCGGGTCTCCGGGCTCACGGCAACACCGCCTCCGGGGGGACGATCCGAGTGAGCGCGCCCATCGTGAGTACGGCGCCGACGGCGGTGTTGATCGCGGGGAACCACCAGTACGCGCGGTCGACGGCGACGCCCGCGAGGCGTATGGCCCCGACGAGCGCCGGGTACGCGAGCAACACCGCGCCGATCCGCGGGTCGACCGCCGCGAACGCGCCCGCCGCGGCGAGCCAGCAGCCCGCACAGTACGCGAGGGTCCGCGACTCGCCGAGCGCGGTCGCGGTCGTCCGGATGCCCGCCGCGCGGTCCGGCTCGATGTCGGGGATCGCCGAGAACGTGTGCATCCCCATCGCCCACAGCCACGCGCCCGCGAGGGCGGCGGCCGGGGGAGCAGCGCCGGCGACGAGCGCGTACGCCGCGGCGCCCGGGAGGACGTATAGCCCGTTCGACAGCGAGTCCAGCAGCGGCGTCGTCTTGAACCGCAGCGGCGGCGCCGAGTACTCCACACCGAGGAGGAAGAACCCGGCGAGGAACGGCCACGCCGCCGGCGGCGTGATCGCGAACGTCCCCGCGCCCAGCACCAGCGACGCGACGACGACCGCGGGGACGAGGCGATCGCCCCCGTAGCGGACCTCCCGGCCGTCCTTCTTCGGGTTCTCCTCGTCGACGTCTCGATCGAACACGTCGTTGACGCCGTAGAGGAACAGGTTCGCCGGGAGCAGGAAGTAGCCGAACAGGAGGACGTTCTCCAGGGCGAATAGCTCGGCCACGTTCGCCGCGCCGAAGGCGACGCCGACGAGGATCGGCCCCGCGAGATAGAGCCAGAAACGCGGGCGCGAGAGCTTCAGAAGGTAGCGGGCGCTTGCGGCGACGCCGGCGCGGTCGATCGGATCGCCGTCGCCGGCGTGGTCGATCGGGTCGCCGTCGACGGAGTCGGTCGCATCCGCGTCGCCGGACTCGGTCGGGTCGGTGGCGGTCGGCATGGGCGCGGTCAGGACGACTCCGCCATCGTCTCGGCCGTGAGCAGCCCCGAGATGAGACACATGGGAACCCCGATCCCGGGCGTCGTCGTCGACCCCGTGAAGTAGAGGCCGTCGACCTCCGAGGACTCGTGGCCGGGGCGGAACGGCGCCGTCTGGCGCAGCGTGTGTGCGAGCCCCAGCGCCGACCCCTTCATCGAGTTGTACCGCGTCGCGAAGTCGTCGACGCAGAACTCCTCCTCGAAGACGATGCGCTCGCGCAGGTCGACGCCGGTGTTCTCGGCGATGTCCTCCAGGACCAGTTCGTGGTACCGACTCCGGAGTTCGGGCGTGTCCTCAAGTCCCGCCGCGACCGGGACGAGGACGAACAGGTTCGAGTGCCCCTCGGGGGCGACGGTGTCGTCGGTCTTCGAGGGGACACAGAGGTAGTAGGCGGGGTCGTCGGGCCAGGCGGGCTCTTCGAATATCTGCTCGAAGTGCTCGTCCCAGTCGGTCGGGAGCACGAGCGTGTGGTGGGCGAGCTCCTCCACGTCGCCCTCGACGCCCATGTACAGGAGGTACGCGGAGGGGGCGTACGTGCGCGAGTCCCAGTAGTCGGCGTCGTACTGCCGTTTGCGCGGCGCGAGCAGCTCCTGCTCGGTGTGGGCGTAGTCGGCGTCGCTGACGACGAGGTCCGGGAAGTAACTCTCGCCGCCCCCGGTCGTGATCGCGGCGGGCGCGTCGGCTGACGTGCCCGCCGCGCCACCGGCGCCGTCGGCGGCGACCCCGGCCATCCCGGCGTCGGCCCCGCCGTCGCCGACGGCGGTCTCCACCTTGAAGCCGCCGCGCTGTCCCTTGATCGCGGTGACCGGCGCGTTGGCCACGTAGTCGACGCCGAGTTCCGCCCCCAACTCGACGATGCCGTCGACGACGGCGCCGACGCCGCCGTCGGGGTAGTAGACGCCGAGGTTGAAGTCGACGTGGCTCATGAGGTTGTACAGCGCCGGCGTGTTGTGCGGCGATCCCCCGAGGAACACGAGCGTGTACTGCATGATCTGCTGGAGCTTCGGGTGATCGAAGTAGTCCTCGACGTGGTCCTGCATCGACCCGATCAGCGACAGCCCCCACGAGTAGCGCAGCACGTCGGGGTCGACGAAGTCCGCGAGGTCGTCGCGGTGTTCGTACACGAAGTGCTCCATCCCGATCTCGTAGTTGCGCTCGGACTTGCGGAGGTAGTCGTCGAAGGCGTCGCCGGCTCCGGCCTCGTACGACTCGAACGTCTCGCGATTCGTCTCCAGATCGGGGACCAGGTCCACCCGATCGCCGTCCTTGAAGAAGATCCGGTAGTGCGGGTCGAGCCGCGACAGCGAGTAGTACTCCGAGGGCTCCCGGCCGAAGTGGCCGAAGAACGTCTCGAACACGTCGGGCATCAGGTACCACGACGGCCCCATGTCGAACCGGAAGCCCTCGGCCTCCAGCGTGGAGGCCCGGCCCCCGAGCTGCTCGTTCTTCTCCAGGAGGGTCACGTCGGCGCCGGCGTCGGCCAGGTAGCAGGCCGTCGACAGCCCGCCGAAGCCGCCGCCGATGACGACCACGTCCTCGCCGGCCAGCGAGGAGCGGTCACGAGGGTCACGCATTAACCGTGTTACGGCGGGGCGGCGTATAAATATGGGCGCACGGGCGGGGCCGTGCTCGCCGACGAGCCCCCTCTCGTCACCCACCGACCCGCCATCCGCGGCGCCGCGGCCCGCAACCACTACCTCCCGCCGGTTCCTGGCTATCCCATGGACGGAACCACCGCGGTCGTCACCGGCGGAACGCGCGGCGTCGGGCGAGCCGTCGCCTCGGCGTTCGCCGACGCCGGCGCCCACGTCGTCGTCTGTTCGCGCGACGGCGGCGCGGTCGACGGGACGGTCGACGAGCTCTCGCGCTCGGGTGCCGCCTCGGGACTGCGTGCGGACGTGCGCGACGAGTTCGACCTCGAACGCCTCATGGAGCACGCCGATCGCGCGGGCGAGCGAGAGGGGATCGACGCGGTCGTCGCAAACGCCGGCATCACCCACGGCGCGCCCGGCGAGATGCCGCTCGACGGCGAGTCGTACAGCCGGTTCGACGACACGCTCCGCACGAACGTCCGCGGCGTGTTCGCGACGGTCCGGGAGGCGGTCCCGTACCTGGCCGACGACGCGCGGATCCTCGTCCCCTCGGGGTCGATCGCCCGCGAGACGAAGCCGGGAATGGGCGCGTACGCCGTCTCGAAGGCCGGCGCCGAGGCGGTCGTCCGGCAGGCGCACGCCGACCTCGACGCGACGGCGATGACGCTGGATCTCGGGGTTGTCGACACCGCGCTCACGGGGGATCAGGGCGGACGGGACCCCGAGGAGGTGGCGCCGATGTTCGTGTGGGCGGTCACCGAGGCCGATCCCGACGAGCACGGCGGCGGGGTCGTCGGGCTCCGGGAGTGGAAGTCGGCGACGCGGTAGGACACGCGTGGGCGACGAACGGATGGACGGACGGCGGCGACGTAGGCGTACGGAACGATCGACGGGGAAGCCGTGCGATTCAGTGCCGTGAGCGGTCGGTCTCCTCCGAGGTGGGTACCTCCGCCATCACGGGGATACCGTCCTCCGTGACCCCGATGGCGCGTTCGAGCGCGGGCCCCACCTCGGCGGGGCCCTCCACGCGTTCGCCGTGACCGTCGAGCGCCCCCGCGAGGTCGGCGTAGTTCCCCGGGAACGGCGTGTCGTACGAGGCCATCCCGAAGTCAACCGGAATCGTCAATTATTACCACGAACCGAATTGGAACGCCACGGGGTAATCAACACCGCCGGACGAGATGTCGGACATCGAGACGCTCGACCGGCTCTGCATCCACGGATCGGTCGAGAACAAGTTCCCGACGGAGTCGTTCCGTGCGGCCTTCGACGACCTCGACCTCCCCACGGAGGTCGTCGGTGACGGGGAGTCGTTAGGGCCGACCGACGCGGTCGCGTCGTTCAGACCCCGCCCGGAGTTCCACGACGCTGCGTGGGTCCACTGTATCCGCGCGGGCTACGACGAGTTCGACACGGCGTCGTACGAGGCCGCGGGCGTGCCGCTGACGAACAGCACGGGTATCCACGACACCACCGTCGGCGAGATGGCCATCGGCTACATGCTCTCGCTCGCGCGCCTGCTGCACGTCTACCGCGACCGTCAGGTCGAGCGCGACTGGTACGCCCCGCCGTACGAGCGACCGTTCACCGTCGAGAACGAACGGCTCTGCGTGATCGGTCTCGGCACCATCGGCGAGGGTATCGCCCGTCGGGCGGACGCGCTGGGGATGGAGGTGGTCGGCATCCGGCGGTCGGACGAATCGGTGCCCGGTGTCTCCGAGCGCTACCACCCGGACGACCTCCACGACGCGATCGGCGACGCGCGGTTCGTCGCGGTCACGGTCCCGCACACCCCCGAGACCGAGGGGCTGCTCGCCGGCCCGGAGTTCGAGGTTATGCGCGACGACGCCTACGTCATCAACGTCGCCCGGGGGCCCATCGTCGACGACGACGCGCTCGTGTCGGCGCTTGAGTCGGGTGACATCGCCGGCGCCGCGCTGGACGTGTTCGCCGAGGAGCCCCTCCCGGAGGACCACCCGCTGTGGGGGTTCGAGGAGGTCATCATCTCCCCCCACCGAGGGTCGGCGACGAACCGGTACCATCTCGACATCGCCGACCTCGTGAAGGAGAACGTCCGGCGGATCAGGGACGGCGAGCCGCTCCGCAACCGAGTCGCCTGAGCACGTCGCCGAAGGGGTTCGAGGCGACCGAGCACGTCGCTACGAAAGGCGAGGAAGCGGAACCGGGGACACCGGAAGGTTGCCGGATCTACGACGTCGACGGCGACATCGAGATGTTGAGCCCCTTCTGGATGATCTGGGTGAACGCCATCGAGCACAGGAAGTACCAGATGATCCAGGTGGGCATGACGAGGATGTTCTCGGTCCAGCCGACCTGTCCCCAGATCGGGAGGACGATCGGCTGGAGGTCGGTCCAGACGCCCTCGGCGCCGCGGAAGCCGATCCCCCAGTACATCCACAGGAACGCGGGGATCGTGAGCACCATGATCCACACCATCGGGCGGAACTGCTCTTTGAACATACCGAGCTGGTCGCCCATGGCCTCCATCTGCTCCTCCTGGATGGCGTCCATCGCCTCGTCGTCGCCGCGCTCCTTGGCCTCCTTGCGCCGCTCCTGGATGTCCTTCATCCGCTGTTGGTAGGCGGCCATCCGGTCCATGTCCATCAGGTTCGCCCGCAGGAGCGTGGAGTACAGCCCCGTGAGCGTCGCGATGATCATGATGACCGCATACAGCGGCAGCAGGTCCTGCAGCGGGCCGAAGATCACGTCGATCCCGTTGCCAACGACGTCCCGGACCGGGCCGTAGGAGTAGCCGACGAAGAACAGCAGCGTCACGACGGCCGCGCCCTTGTCGTAGATGCTCCACGACGCCCCGTCGGAGTCGGGGATCTCGACGCTGCTGCCGCCCGTGCTCGCGCCGCCGCCGGAGTCGTCGGGCGCCTCCAGCCCGTCCTCGATCGCGTCGCGGTCGGCGAGCGCGAAGCCCGCCTCGCCGTCCTCGAGGAGCCCGCGCTCGATGAGCCGACCCCACTGCCCGCTGGTGAGGTCCTCGCGCACGTCGACCCACTGGATCTCGCCGTCCTCCGCGCGCTCGAGGACGAGTTCGATCGCCTCGCGCATCTCGGGCTCCTCGGCGAGCTCCCGAGTGCGCTTCTCGATTCGTGCCATTGGCAGTCGCTAAGCGATAGCCACGTAAGAAGGTTGTACTCTCGGCGCGCCGCGGGCTCGACGCCGGGACCGCCGGGTCAGGCCTCGACCACGTCGCGCAGGCGGCCGAACACGTCGTCGGGGGTACCCTCGCCGGACACCTCGACGAGCGTTCCCTCCTCGCGGTAGTGCTCGACGACGGGCTCGGTGTTCTCGCGGTAGACGCGCAGGCGCTCGCGGACGGTGTCCTCGGTGTCGTCCCCGCGCTGGACCAGCTCGCCGCCGCACTCGTCGCAGACGCCCGCCTCCTCGGGCCGGTCGAACTCGACGTGGTAGGTGGCACCGCAGTCGTCGCACACGCGGCGGCCGGTGAGTCGTTCGACGAGTTCGTCCTCGGGGACGCTCAGGAAGACGACGTGGTCGAGGTCGGTCTCCTCGCTCAGGAACTCCGCCTGGTCGAGGTTGCGCGGGTAGCCGTCGAGCACGAAGCCGTCGGCGTCCTCGAGGGCGGCGACGACGATCTCGTTGACGACGGGGTCGGGGACGAGCTCGCCGGCGTCCATGTACTCGCCGGGCGTGCCGTACTCCGTCTCCATCTCCTTGTTCTGGCGGAGCGCGTCGCCCGTCGTGATGTGATCGAGGTCGTACTCGTCGGTGAGTCGCGTCGCCTGGGTGCCCTTTCCGGCCCCCGGCGGACCGAGCAGCAGGATTCGGTGGTCGGTCATACCCGAACGCTCCGGGGCCACGGTGAAAGGCGTGCTGAATCCGGCGCGGTTCGCGGGGTCGGAGCGCCCGGTTTTTACCCCGCTTGACCCTACGGGCGCACATGACCAGGTTCGACGCCGACACGCCCGCCGACCGGCGAAAGCTGTTCGCGGACGCCGTCACGGCCCACCGCGAGCGCGGCAGCGCGTTCCTCACGGTAGAGGTCGAGCCGCCGCGCGAGGAGCTGCAGTTCGGCGAGCCGAGCGGCGACGGCGAGTCCGAGGAGCCGACCGACAACGGCGACGCCGAGTCGCCCCCGCCGTGGATCCAGTTCGCCGAGAAGACGTTCAACCTCGACTGCACCGACGAGGAGCTGGAGCGCCTGCACGACCTCCTCGACGAGTACCCGGAGTTCCGGATCGACGAGCAGGAGACGCCCGAGGACGCCGAGGGGACGAACGTCCGCATCTCGGCGCGCTCGGACGCCAACCGGCTCGCGGGTTTTCTCGACCGGGCGTTCGCGGAGGTGTACGACCAGCCCGACGACTACCGGGCGTGGGTCGTCCAGGTCTGAACGGTCGCGACCGTCACCGACGCTGAATCCCGGAGCCTACTCGCGTTCGATGAGCAGGTACAGCAGCAGCACCGCGCCGGCGCCGAAGACGGAGACGAACAGCCCCGCGAGCACCGTCGCCAGCGCCCACAACGTCTCGTCGGTGTCGCGCCGGCCCTTGGCGTCCTGATACACCCAGTAGGCCATCCCGACCGGGAGCAACAGCGAGAAGACCAACAGGAGGATGAAGAAGACGATCAGCAACTCGACGCCGCCGGGGATACCGCCGAACAGTGGAAGGGGGACCATGTCCCAGCGTTGCGACGCGTCCGACAAAAATCCCGTCGGTGTCGCCGGCCGCGACTCAGTCGCGGATGACGACGAAGTAGTACACCGCGAACGCGACCAGGAAGCCCAACAGGTTCAACAGCAGCGACGCCAGCGCCATCCCGCCGGCCCACAGTTTCGGCGAGTCGGTCTTTCGGGCCGTCGCGTCCTGGTAGGTGAAGTAGCCGACGATCACGGCCACGATGACGTTGAGCAGTCCGAACAGGCTCGGATCGAGCACGCCGAACTGGAGCGGAACCGTAGACGTGGCAGTCGCGATGACGGTGAACACAACCCGAATCTGGAGCGAGAAGCCGGAAAGCTGTTGCGGCTCAGTACAGCGAGTCGTCGGTGAGATCCGCCGCGAGCACGAAGTCGGGCTCGTCGGAGACCGGGGTGCGCGTCGCGGCCGCGTCCGACACCCACCGCACCCCCTCGGGGATCAGGATCCGGGTCGCATCGATCCCGCGCTCGGCGGCGTCGCGGGCGATCGCGTCCGTGAGCGACTCCAGCGCCCCGGTGTCGTCCCACGCCGCGGCGTGGTAGATCCCCCACGTCACCGTCTCCCCGTCGTCGTTCTCCCGGTCGTACGTGTACGCCAGCGCCGACATCGCCCGGGTGCCGCCGTCGGCGACGACGAACAGGCCGTCGCGGTCGGCCGCGTTCCGGAGGTCCGCGCGGGTCAGCTCCGAGCAGGCCCACGACTCCTCGTCGTCCATCGCGAGCCCGCAGAGGTGCTCGCGGGCGTCGCTGGCCGTCCAGTACGCCCACGCGGCGTCGGGGTCGGCGACCACGTCGGGCGCGGGGTCGGCGTCGGCGTCCGGCTCGGGCTGGAGCCAGCGGAACTCCGTCGCGGGGCCGAAGCCGACCGAGCGCGACTGACCGAGGCCCGCGACGTTCCACGAGAACACCATGTTCCGGCAGACCACGGCGCCCCGATCGCGGGCCCATCGGAAGGCCGCCCGCGAGAGCTCCGGCGAGAGGTTCCGGCCGCGGTAGTCGGGATTGACGCGCATCGCCTGCGCCCACGCCTCCGTGTCCGAGAGCATGACGCACTGGAGGACGCCGGCCACGTCGTCGCCGTCGTCGACGTCGACGACCATCGTGTGCTGGGTCGGTCCGTCGCTCGCGACCATCTCGTCGAACACGTCCGGGAGGTAGTCGCCGTGTCTGTCGCCCCAGGTGTCGCGCGTGAACCGGACGACGTGTTCGACGTCGGACTCGCGGGCCTGCCGGATCGCGAACTCGTGGTCGGGGTCGTCGTGAGCGATCTCCCGTCGGCTCATACCCAGGGCTTGGACTCCTCGGTCAACTCGCCCGCCAGATCGCGTCCCATCGCGTCCTCGGGATCCGCGGCGTTCGCGAGCGCCCACATCAGCTTCACCTTCGCGGTGCCCGGGAGCGTGTCGCCGGCCTCGACGACGCCGGCGTCGAGCAGGTCGCGTCCGGTGTCGTACACGCGGTCGCAGACGCGGCCCTCCAGACACTGGCTCGTCATGACAACCGTCGCGCCGTCGTCGACGAGACCCTCGAACCGCGGGATGAGGTCGGTGTGGACGTGCCCGAGGCCGGTGCCCTCGATCACGACGCCCGACTTCCCGTCGAGGTAGTCGAGCGCGGCCGGGTCCATCCCGGGCGTGAACTTCACCAGTTCCACGTCCTCGACGAGGTCGGGCGCGATCGCGAGGCCCGCGTCGCCGCGGCGGGTGTACGTCTTCCCCTCGCTGAACGACACCGCGATGTCGTCCTCGTCGGTCCCGTAGTCGACGCGACCCAGCGGTTCGGCGCCGACGGTCCCGAAGGCGTCGCGGCGGGAGGTGTGGTTCTTGCGGACGCGCGTGCCGCGGTGGAGCGCGCAGTAGTCGTCGGAGGGCGTCCCGTGCATGCAGACCATCACCTCCGCGCAGTCGGACTTGGCGGCTTCGACGGCGCAGACGGCGTTCATCACGTTGTCCGAGGAGGGTCGGTCCGCCGAGCGCTGGCTGCCGGTGAAGACGACGGGGACCGGCGTGTCGAGCATGAACGACAGCGCCGACGCGGAGTACTGCATCGTGTCGGTGCCGTGCATGACGACGACGCCGTCGGCGCCGGCCGCGATCTCCTCGTGGACGGCCTCGGCGAGGTCCGTCCAGATCGCGGGGTCCATGTTCTCCGAGAGGATGTTGGCGACGACGCGGCCGCGGTAGTTCGCGCGGCCCGCGAGGTCGGGGACGGCGCGCAGCACGTCCTCGGCGTCGAACTGGGCGGTGACGGCGCCGGTGCGGTAGTCGACGGTGGAGGCGATGGTGCCGCCGGTGGAGATGAGCGCCACGGTCGGGAGGTCGTCGTCGAACGCGACCTCTGAGGCGTCGTCCTCGGCGCTGTCGTCCTCGCCGACCTCGCGGGCGCCGCGCTCCAGCACCTCGACGGCGGCGTCGGCGCGGTCGACGCCGACGTTGTACCCGCCCTCCAGCTTGAGCACGAGGTGCTCCTCGTCGCTCGACGGCATCAACACGCCCTCGTCGGTGACGCCCGCGCGCTCGACGCGGACGCGGTCTCCGGGGCTCGGGGTCATACGGGAGGGTAGCGGCCGGCGCGAACTTGAACCTGCCCGTCCGCGGTTCCGGGTGCGGGGTCCGTGGCCGCGCCGTGTGTCGAACTGCCGCGGTCGCCCACGCGCGTCCGGTCGATCGCGTCCCCCCGGAACCGGCACAAGAGCCATGAGCGCGCGCCGCCCAGGTGAACCCATGTCCAAGAGCCTGGAGGAGCTTCAGGAACTCGCCGAGCGCGACGGCGCCGCCGGCGACCCCGCCGCCGACTCGTCGACGGGGGCGACCGACGGGGACGACGAGCCCGGCCCCCGGAGCGACGCTGACGACTCGCGCGCGCTGCTGGGCCGGACGCCGTTCTCGGCGAAGGGGTTCCTCGTCACGTTGGCGGTGCTCCTCGGGGGACTGATCGCCGGCTCCGCGGTGCCGCTCGTCGGCGGGCTCGCGCGGTATCTCGGGCTGTTCGTCGCCGCGTTCGCCCTCGGCCTGGGTCGCTCGCGACGGGCGTATCTGGAGACGGCCATCGCCGGCGCGCTCGCGGCGGGCGGCGCGTTCCTCCTCGGAACGCTCACGACGGGCAGCCTGCTCATCGGGACGAGCCTGCTCGCCGACTACGGCCTCCCGGTCGCGGGCGTCGGCGTCACCGTCGGCGTGCTCCTGTCGGTCGCGGGCGTGTACTTCGGGCGCGACCTCCGGGCGGGCCTGACGCGGGACGTCGAGTAGCCGGCCGGCGCGCGAAAGCCGGGCGCGGTAACTTCTGGCGTTCCTAGCCTGCGAGCCGCCAGCGACCGGACTCGCGCGCGAGCAGGTCCGCGTCCGCGAGCCGTTGCAGCCCGTCCTCGACGGCCTGCGGGTCGGCGTCGACCTCCTCGACGACGGCGCGGTGGCTCCCGTCGGTCGAGGTGACGGCCGCGAGCAACTTGGCGTAGAATCGGGAGTCCGCGTCGACGCCGAGGCGGTCGTTCACGCGGTCGAGCAGCTCGCTCATCCGGCCGTGGACCCACCGTTGGGCCAGCGAGAGTTCGTTTTCGAGGTCCTGGAGCTCGTCGAACTCGGCGGCCAACTGGGCCAGATCCCCCCGGCGGTCGTCGGCGCCTCGGGCGGCGTCGCCCGTGCCCGCGTCGCCGTCGACGGTCGCCGCGTCGCCGTCGCCGTCGGCCGTCGGTTCGAGCGACCGAAGCTCCAGGTCGATGTGCATGTGCGGGCAGCGACCCTGGATGTCGAGGCTCGGGTTGGCGGGGTAGGCGGACTTCGTGCCGAAGCCGTGCCGGGAGACGTTCACCTCCAGGCGCACGTCGCGGGCGATGTGGAAGTACTTGCGCCGGCGGTCGTCGGTGTGGCTCTCGATGAGCCCCGCGTCCTCAAGCTTCCGCAGGTGGTCGATGACCGCCTTCGGCGACACGCCGAGGTACTCGCTGATCTCGGTGACGTAACACGGCTTGTGCGAGAGCAGCCGGAGGATGCGCCGGCGGTTCTCGTTTCCCAGGAGATCAAGCAGCACCGCGGAGTCCATACACCCGAGGTAACTGCCGGGCGTATTTAAGCACCGCGTCGGCGACGCCCGCCGTCGATCGACGGCAGGACGGTCGCCGCGACCGCGACCGCGACGACCGTCGCGGCGAGGCTCCCCAGCGCGAGCGTCCAGCCGGGCTCATAGCGGACCGGCGGATGGTTCGACAGCGGGAGCCCGAGAAGGAAGCCGTAATCGAAGAGATCGTTCGCGAGCGCGAGGACCGCGACGCCGCCAAGCACCGGCCTCGACGTTCGGCCGACGCGGGCGATCAACAGCGCCTCCGCGAGGAAGGCCGCGTGCGTGGCGAGGATGCCCCAGTACGCCCACAGCGAGTCGGCGTCGAAGCCGACGTACAGGTCGGCGGGGAGATCCGGCCGGACGAACGGCACGTTCAGCGCGAGGAACGTCCACAGCCCGGTCTTGACCAGCCAGACGACCGCGAGCGTCGACAACACCGACAGCAGGGTGGTTCGGGGAACCGACGACAGCCGGCGGCCGGCGAACGGGACCAGCGCCGCGAGCACGAGCGTGGCGAGCGCGATCGCCGTCGGCGAGTCGCCGTACAGCGGCCACAGCCACGTCGCCACCGCGGGCATCGTCTCGACGTAGTAGCGGACGCCGACGAGGAACGCGAGCGCGTTGACGAGCAGCAACAGCCCCAGCGTGAACGGCGTCGTGAGGTAGAACTCCGCCAGCGACTCGGGAAGCGGGTTTCGGGTCGCGGTGTCGTCGGCCACGGGTTGTCGCCTGCTTCGTCCGCCCACGGCTTAACGGCGCGTGGTTCGGAACCACTCGGGAGACTCCCTCGATACCTCACGGGACACGGGCGGGTGTCCGCGACGGGTCGACCGGCGGAGGGCCGGCGGCGACGACGGGGACCACGACGACCGGTGCGTCGGGTCCGTATCGATCATCGCCACGGCTAAGCCGGCGACGCGCCACCACACGCCACACCCGAATGAGCCTCCTCGCCGACCTGACCGACGACGACGGACTCCCCGAGCGCCCGGACCTCCCGTGGTACGTCGCGCCGCTCCCGCGGGCGGTCGAGAACGTCGGCCTCCGGATCGCGTGGGTCGTCGTCGCGATCAACCTCGTCGGCACCGCCTTCGGCTTCTGGTACTACGGCGTCCACCCGCTGCCGCTGTCGGACCCGCTGATCACCTGGCAGCTCGCCGGGACGCCCCCGAGCATGTGGGTCTTCGTCCCCGACTCGCCGGTGGCGACGCTGTTCATCGCGCTCGCGCTGGGGCTGTGGGCGCTGGGGCGGTCGAACGAGTACGTGAACGCGCTGGCCTTCTTCGGCTGCTGGAAGCTCGGGCTGTGGACGCCGTTCGTCCTCCTGGCGTTCGCCGACGGCTTCACGGCCGCCAACCCGCTTCCGATGTACCTGTTCCTGCTGTTCTCGCACCTCGCGATGACCGTCGAGGGGTTCCTCCTCTACCGGATCTCGGGGTTCCCGGTGCGCGCGGTCGCCGTCGCCGTCGCGTGGTACGGCCTCAACGACGTGGTCGACTACTTCGTCCCCGTCGCCGGGACGCCCCACCACACGCTCATGCCCGGGCAGGTGCTGCTCGAGTCGGGCGTCGGCTTCACCCACCCGTCGCCGACCCACGAGATCGCCGCTGCCGGCGCAGTGGTCCTCACGCTCACGGCGACGTTCCTCGCGCTGGCGACGCGGGTGAAGCTGCTGGAGGCCGGCGCGCTCTCGTCCCGGTGACGGCGGCCGCCCCCGGCGAGTAAGGACTATCCCCCGCGGGGGAGAGAATTCGACCGTGAGCACACCCACACTCTTTCGCGCGATCGCCGACCTCCCGCTGACGATCGAGTCGGTGGCGCTCCGGCGTCGCGCCAGCGACACATCCTCGGGATTCGAGCGCGTGAGCACGACGTTTCGGCTGCGCGGCGGCGGGGAGCTCGGCCGGGGCGAGGACGTGACCTACGACGCGCCGGATCACGACGCGCTGTTCGCGGATCCCGAGCGCGACCCGCGGACGACCGTCGACGGCCTCGGGTTCGAGGCGGCGTTCGCCGGCGAGTGGACGTTCCGGGAGTTCTCCCGACACCTCGACGACGTGGACCTCTTCCCGGTCGGCGAGCCCGAGCGGAAGACGGGCTACCCCTACCGCCGCTGGGCCGTCGAGTCGGCGGCGATGGATCTCGCGCTCCGGCAGGCCGACACCGACCTCGCGAGCATCCTCGGGCGCGAGGCGGCCCCCGTCACGTTCGCGGCGTCGACCCGACTGGGCGAGCCACCCACTGCGGACCGCGTGACCGCCATCGCCGAGCGTGTCCCCGGAATCGGGTTCAAGCTCGATCCCACCGACGACTGGACCGACGCCGTCGTCGACGACCTCCCGACCGAACAGGTTCGCGTGCTCGACCTGAAGGGGCTGTACGAGGGGACGGAGGTCGACCAGGAGCCGGACCCGGAGTTCTACGAATGGGTGCTGGAGTCGTTCCCGAACGCGGTGATCGAGGATCCCGCGATCACCGACGAGACCCGGCACGTCTTCGAGGGCGAGGAGCACCGCGTCTCGTGGGACTACCCGATCGACGGCGTCGAGAGCGTCGAGGCCCTGCCGTGGGAACCGGAGTGGCTGAACGTCAAGCCCTCGCGGTTCGGGACGCTGGAATCGCTGTCGGACACGATCGAGTGGGCCCGCGAGCGCGACGTGACGCTGTACGGCGGCGGGCAGTTCGAGCTGGGCGTCGGCCGCGACCAACTGCACGCGCTCGCGTCGGTGTTCTACCCGGACGCGCCGAACGACGTGGCCCCCCGCGTGTTCAACGACCCCGACGTGCCCGACCGGCTTCCGGCGACGCCGCTGGCCCCCGCGGCCGCCCCGCGCGGCTTCGAGTTCTGAGGTCGGGACCCGAAGCCTGGGGCGTCGCCCTCGGAAGGTAAACCGTTATCCGTCGTCTCGCGCACGGGCGACCAATGGCGACGGACGACGGTCGGATCGCACGCGCGACCGACAACGCGATCCGGTATCCGACCGCCGTCTACCGACTCCTGTTCGTGGTCGCGACCGGCTTCTTCCTGCTGTTCGCCCTGTTTCCCCTCTACTGGCTGCTGGTCGTCTCCGTGACGCCGACGGGGACGTCCCCCGCGCTCGTTCCCGCCGCGGCGACCCCGGCGAACTACCTCGCGGTCGCCGCGGCGGAGTTCCTCAGGTACGTGTTCAACAGCCTCGTCATCGCCGGGAGCACGACCGTCGTCGTGGTCGTCGTCGCCGCCCTCGCGGGGTACGCCTTCGGTCGGCTGGAGTTCCCCGGAAAACGGGTGTTGCTGCTGATCACGCTCTGTGTCGCGTACTTCCCGCCGGTGGCGTTCGTCATCCCGCTGTTTCGGCTGCTCTCGGGGGCGCTCTCCTGGTCGGCGTTCGGGGTCACCCTGACGAGCCCGGATCTCTTCAACACCCCTGCCGGGCCCGGCGTCCCCCTGACGGGGCTGACGATGCCGCTGGCCATCTTCGTGTTGACGACGTTCTTCGACCGGATCCCGGACACCCTCGAGGACGCCGCGCGCGTCGAGGGGACGACGCGGCTCGGCGCGCTCGTCCGGGTGATCGTTCCGCTGTCGCGCCCGGGGATCGCGACCGCGGCCGTGTTGACGTTCCTCCAGGTGTACACCGAGTTCTTCTTCTCGCTGCTGATGACGAACGGCGACCCGGGTGACTGGGCGCCGATCGTTCCCCCGCTTCGCGGGCTCGCCCCGGCGGACGCGTCGTTCGCCGCCGCGGCCGCGGTGACCGCGCTCCTCCCGGTTATCCTCCTGCTGGCGCTTGCCGACGACCACATCGTCGCCGGGCTGACCACCGGGTACAGGTAGCCGGCGCGACCGATCGGTCGGTCGGCACCTGGGGTCGCCGGTCGGTCAAGAGCCGTCGATCTGTCAGGGGTCGCCGGCCGTCGGCGAGGCGGGGGTCACCAGTCGTAGTCGGTCGCGTCCTCCGCGGCGTGCGCGCGCACCCACAGCTCCCCGATCCGCGAGAGGCGCGTCCGGTAGGACTTCCCGTGTGACTCCTGCTCGATGTACCCCTTCCCGCCGGGGCCGAGGCGGTCGACGTTGTAGATCACCTTCGAGCGGAACGAGTCGGTGTACTCCTCGTTCAACTCCGCGGCCAGCGCCTTCGCGAGCTCGCTCACCGACTCGAACTCGCCGTCCTCGCCGAGCTTGTAGAGGATCACCTCCTCGAAGGGCTTCACGTTCGAGAACGACGCGACCGGCAGCTCGATGATGTGCTTCCCGTCGACCTCCTTGGCGCCGATGGTCGTCCCGCGCTCGTCGAACTCCGCGAGCAGGTCCGTCGCCGTCGACAGGCGCTCGCGGAGCCGGTCGGCGTCGACGCCGGCGACCTCCGCCGCGTCGTCGCCGACGCCGTCGAGCAGGTCCCCCAGGAGGTCGCGGTTCGCCCGGAGCTCCTCGGCCAACTCGGTCTCCAGGTACTTCTCGGGGGCCGTGTAGTAAGTGTGGATGCGGTCGCGGTCGGCCTGCCGCTCCAGCGTGACCGAGTGGGCGGCGGTCGCGAACGCGAACGAGACGGGGCGGGGCATCGAGGAGACGTTGACCCACACCTCCCGGTCGGCGTCGAGTTCGGTGTTGATCAGGTCGTACGCCTGCTCGAAGGCGGCGTCGTAGTCGTACACGTCGGCTATCTCGACGCGCTCGGTCTCCGCGCCCAGCAGGTTCCGGAAGTCCGTCTCCAGCTTCTGTGAGAGGTTCCGGGAGTACTCGACGTTGGCCTCGCTCCCCACCGCACCTTCCAGGAGGACGACCCGGTCCACGTCGAACTGGTCGCGAACCAGCGGCGCGATGAGCCGGTCGTAGTCGAAGCCGACCGGGACGACGTGCGTCTGCATGATCGGACCGTGATCGGGTGACGGGAAAAGCGTGCCGTGGCGCGGATCAGTCGGCGCCGACGCCGAACTTCTCGGCGTTGGCCGCGGGCGCGGGTGCCGTCACCGTCGACACCGCGACCGTCACGACCAGCGACAGCAGCATGCACCACAGCGCGAAGTCCCACGTGAGGTACGTCGCCGGCAGCGGAAGGAACACGTGCGCGAGGTACACCAGCTCGGCGCTCACGACGCCGGCGATCATCCCGTTACGGGTCGTCCCGCCCCAGTACAGCGCGAGGAGCAGCGGGATCGTGAGCTGAGCGTAGCCGCCGAATGCCGTGTCCCCGAGCGTGACGAGCACGTCCAGCCCCCCGCCGCCGCCGACGAGCAGCGACGCGAGGAACGTCGACCCCGCGAAGCCGGCGACGCCGACGCGGGCGACCCACCCCTCGCGGGCCTCGCTCGCGTCCGGGGCGACGAGCGGCCGGTAGAGGTCGCGCGTGAAGTACGACGACCCCGACAGCAGCATCGAGTCCGACGAGGACATCATCGCCGCGAGCGCGCCGGCGATCACCAGCGCCGCGAACCACGCGGGCGTGTACTCGTTCAACAGCAGCGGGAGGACGTTGCTCCCGTCGGGCACCTCGATCCCGAGCCCGACCGCCCACGACCCGAGCAGGAACGCCGGAACGAACAGCAGGAGGACCAGCACCGGCCACAGCGCGAACGAGCGCTTGAGCGTCTCGACGCGGTCGGCCATGAAGAACCGCTGGTTCACCTGCGGGAACGCCGCGACGCCGAAGGCGATGACGACCGCCTGCGCGATCATCCACTGCGGCGAGTACAGCCCGCCCCCCAGCGCCGCGAACTCCGGGGCGGAGTCGGTCATCCCGGCGGTCAGCGCCGAGACGCCGCCCTCGGTGGTCGCGATCCACGCGACCGCGAGCCAGATCACGCCGAGCATGAACACGCCCTGGAGCGTGTCCGTCCAGGCGACGCCGCGCAGGCCCGAGAGGCCGACGTACGCGACCATGAACACCGTGATCAGCGCCGCGCCGGCCCAGTAGGGGACGACGCCGTCGGTCAGCCCCACGAGCGCCTGCCCGGCGCCGATCTGCTGGAGCATCACGTACGGGAACAGCCACAGCAGGCTCACGCCGGCGACGAGCCCCCGCAGCGCCGTCGAGTCGAAGCGGTCCCCGAGCATCTCGCCGAGCGTCACGTAGCCGTGGGCCTTCCCGACGAGCCACTGCTTGTAGCCGATCGCGTACCACAGCAGCGCGAACAGGATGCCGTCCATCAGCCCCATCACGAGGATCCACTCCGGTCCCGCCGAGAACGCGAGGTTCGGTCCCCCGAAGAACGTGAACGCCGACAGCAGCGTCGCGAATGTCGTGAACAGCAACACGACCGTTCCGACCGACCGCGACGCGAGGTAGTAGTCCTCGGCCGTGCGGTCGGTGAGCCGGTACGCCACCACGCCGATCGCGAGCGCGATCAGCAGATACCCCACGACGACGCCCAGCGAGACGCCCAGATCAGCCACGGCGGATCACCTCCGCGTCGACGCCGCGGTCCCACGCCCCGCCGCGCGCGAACGCGGCGAAGACCACGCTCGCAAGCGCCATCCAGCCGACGTGCCACCACAGCCACAGCGGCAGCCCCGCGACGACCGTCGCGTCGCCCCAGAGGAACCACGGGACGGCGAACGCGACCAGCAGCCCGAACGCCGCGATCCACAGCGCGTCACTTCGAGTTCGCGTCATCACCTGGTGGTAGTAATTCATACACCATGAATGTTATCAGATCGTCGCTCCGTTAGCATGTTCGAAGAGAATATTTCTTCGATACACCGATCCCGGTTCCGTAACCGTTTCAATCGCCGAACCCGGACGCGTCCGACCGACTCGAATCGGTCCGTCCCGGTTCCATCCGGTTCGATTCGGTTCGGACCCCCCGGTTCACTCCGGTGGGCCCGCGACGACACCGAACGGGTTCCCCGTCGACGCGCCCGGCATCCCCGGATTTATTCGCCGCGCCCCCCTGCGTTCACGGGATGGAATACGTGCAGGAGCGCGTCGCCACGCTCCACGCGTTCGGCGAGGGGGCGCCCGACGCGCCCGCCGACCGCGCGGCCGTCGTCGTGCCGATGACCGAGCGGGAGTACGCCGGCCTCGCCGCCGAGCGCGTGCTCTCGGAGCTGGAGGCGCTGGAGCCCGCGCGGGTGGTCGTCCCCCTCCGGGCGCCCGCCGAGCGGGTCGGCGCCTTCCGCGAGTGGCTCGACGGCTTCGACCTCCCGCTGGAGACGCTGTGGTGTGACGGCCCCCGCATGGCGGATCTGCTCGCGGACGCCGGACTCGACGGCGAGCGCGGGAAGGGTCGGGACGTGTGGCTGGCCCTGGGGCGCGCACTGGAGGAGGAGTACGTCGTCGTCCACGACGCCGACACGAAGTCCTACTCGGGGGACTACGTCCGGCGGCTGCTGTTCCCGCTGGCGAACGGGTTCGACTTCTCGAAGGGATACTACGCCCGCGTCGAGAACGGACAGCTGTACGGGCGGCTCTTCCGGCTGTTCTACACCCCGCTGGTGCGCGCGCTGCGGGAGGCCCACCCCGACTCGGAGTTCCTTGAGTACATGGCCGCGTTCCGGTACGCGCTCGCCGGCGAGTTCGCCGCGACCGGCGACGTGGTCGCCGCGATGCCCGTCCAGCGCACCTGGGGGCTGGAGGTCGGGACGCTCGCGGCCGCCTACGACGCGGTCGGGGTCGACGGCGCCGCGCAGGTCGACCTCGGCAGCTACGAACACGACCACCGCGCGGTCTCGGGCCCGACCGGGCTCTCGGACATGAGCCGGTCGGTCGGCGCGGCGCTGATGCGCGCCGCCGAGGAGCACGGCGTCGACCCCGACTACGACGCGCTGCCCGAGGCGTATCGCACGGTCGCCGAGTCGTACGTCAACCGCTACGCCGCCGACGCCGCGTTCAACGGGCTCTCCTACGACCGCGGCGGCGAGCGCGACCAGGTTCGGACGTACGCCGAGTCGATCGCGGCACCCGGGCCGGACACGCGGCTGCCGCCGTGGGACGAGGTCGCGCTATCGCCGGACGACGTGGCCGCCGCCGCGAAGGCGGACGCGCGCGACGCGGCGAACGGCGACGTGACCGGCGAGTGACGTGACGGCCGACGACCACGGAACGTGTTCGGGCGACGGCGGCCGGTCGTCGCCTCCGACACGACCGCACGGTTGAAGCCGGACGGGCCTGCATAGGGGGTATGGACTTCGAGCGCGTTCGTCGGTACGCCCCCGTCGAGGTGACGGACGCCGAGCGGCGCGCGGCGGTGCTGGCGCCGATCGTCGACCGGGGCGGCGCGCCGCACGTCCTCTTCACGAAGCGTGCGGACCACCTCGGGAGCCACCCCGGGCAGATGAGCTTCCCCGGCGGCGGCGTCGAGTCGCACGACCCGGACCTCACGTCGACGGCGTTGCGCGAGGCCGACGAGGAGATCGGCCTGCGGCCCGAGGAGGTCGAGGTCGTCGGCCGCATCGACGACATCCAAACCGTCTCCGAGTACGCGGTCACGCCGTTCGTCGGCACCGCGCCCGACCGGACGTACGTCCCCAGCGACGACGAGGTCGCCGAGATCGCGATCCTCCCCGTCTCGGAGCTGACCGCCCGCGAGAACTACGAGTCCGAGCGCCGCGACCACCCCCACTACGGGGAGGTCCGCCTGCACTTCTTCCACGTCGACGGGTACACGGTCTGGGGGGCGACCGGCCGAATGCTCGTGCAACTGCTCGAACTGCTCACCGACTGGGAGATGCCCGCGGAGGTCGACCGCGTCGTCGACCCGGACGCCGACCTGCCGGTGTGAGCGCGGGCGGTGAGACCCGCGGAGCCGCGCTCACACGTAACTGAGGACGACGAGCGCGAGAAAGAACAGCCCCAACGCGCCGGCCAGCACCAGGATGGAAACGACGCGGCTCGACTGGACGACGCTCCGGCCGCCGTCCTCGGTGCCCACCGAGAGGTTACTGAGGTCCACACCGCCGGTAGGCTGTGGTTCTACAAGTAGTCGGCGCCGCTCAGACGTAGCTCACGACCACGAGCGCGAGAAAGAACAGCACGAGGACGCCCGCGAGCGCGATCGACGCCTTCACCCAGCCGTCGACGCTCCCGAACCGGTCAGTGATCGACCGCTCGCCGCTCGTGACGATCGGCCCCCTGTCGGCGCCGCCCGCGTCGGACATATCGCGTTCGTGTTCGCCCTGGAACAAGAATCCCCGGCCTCGCCGATTCTGACGAGAACACCACGCTTATTCCCGCGAGCGTGTTCACCGGTAGTATGGCCGCACAGGCGATGGATCGCGTTCCGCGACCGTTCTAGTTCTCCACCGACGGTGTCGGCGACGCCGACACCGACGCCGGCATCGACACCGACATCCGGATCCGACCGCTCGACGCCTCGACCGATCACCGATCACCCGACCGTCTCTCTCACATGAAGCTCACCGCATCCGAAGCCGCCGACAGCGTCGTCGCCCGAACGAACCTCGACGGGGTCGCGCTCAAGCCGACCGAGTGCGACGTGTCCGCCGCGGTCGACCTCCCTGTCGACCTGGTGTGTCTCGACTACGAGGGACGCGAGGCGCTACCGGACGCCGACGCGCTCGCCGCCCTCGCGGAGTCGGTCGACCTCCGCGTGACGACGCCCGTCCGCGCCGACGGCTTCGACCCCCGCGGCGACGACTCCCTGGTCGAGACACTCCCCGAGGCCGCCAAGCGCGTGCTCGTCGCGGGCCACGGCGCGTACCTCTCTGAGACCGAGCGCAAGCGCGCGGTCGCGCCCCGCCTCGGCGACGCCGCGGCCGCGGTTCGCGAGGCCGGCGGCACGCCGTGGGTCGGCACCGAGGGCGTCGAGCGCCTCGCGCTCGCGGCCGGCGGCGTCCAGTACGACCTGCTCTCGCGGACGACCGAGCGGGACGTGCGCGGACTGCGGGCGGCCGGCTTCGACGGCGAGGTGGCCCTGTACGCCCCTGTCGTTCCGACCGACGACGAGGACGCCGTGCTCGACGCCGTCGGCGACTACGCCGCCCGCCGCAGGCCCGTCCGCGAGGCGCTCCCCGAGGGCGCCGAGACCGACGCCGCCGCCACGGGACGCGCCCGCGAGGTGCTCTCGGCGGCGGTGCGCGACTTCGCGCTCGTGGGCGACCCCGAGACGATCGGCGAGCGCGTGCGCGAACTGAAGGCCGTCGGCGTCGACCACGTCGTCGGCTACCCGGCGACCGGCGTCGACGCGCTTCGGTAGGACACGACGCCCGCGACGCGCCCGAGTCGCGGTCGACGCACCCGCCACCCGAACGCCTACCTTCCCGCACGCGGACCGGCCGGTATGCGACTGCTCCACGAGGAGACGACGACGAGCGCGGGCGAGGCGTTCGACGACCGCGTCGAGGTGGCGATCCTCCCGACCGGTTCGGTCGAACAGCACGGCCCGGCCCTCCCGCTGGGAACCGACTTCCTCGCGGCCGAGGCCGTCGCCCGCGGGATCGACCGCGACGACGCGGTCGTGTTGCCGACCGTGCCGGTCGGCGTGTCCGCACACCACCGCCAGTTCGACGGGACGTTGTGGGCCGAGCCCGAGACGTTCGAGGACTACGTCGGCGAGATCGCCGCCTCCGTCGCGAGCCACGGCGTCCGCAAGCTCGTGTTCTGTAACGGCCACGGGGGGAACAGCGACGCGCTCCGTCGGGCCGCCCGGCGCCTCCGCGGCGACCGGATCGCGTACGCCGCGCCGTGGAACTGGTGGTCGAGCCTCGCCGGGCTCGACGAGGAGCTGTTCGGGGCGTCGGGCATCGGCCACGCCGACGCGATGGAGACGAGCATGGTCGCCCACCTCGCCGGCGACCTCGTGCGCGAGGCCCTCCTGGAGGAGGCGGAAGCCGGCGCGGCCGACTCCTGGGGGAAGTCGGTTCACGGCGCCGCCGTCGGCTTCGACACCGCCGACTTCTCCGAGTCGGGCGCCGTCGGAACGCCCACCGAGGGGACCGCCGAGAAGGGACGGAAGCTGTTCGAGCAGGCGACGGGCGAACTCGACGCGCTCGTCGGCTGGCTGGCCGAGCAGCCGTTCGACGCGCTCACCCCGGAGCCGCACCGCTGATGGCCGGGCGCGACCCGGACACCGGTGCCGACTCGGCTGCCGGCGACGGCGTGCGCGTGGCGGTCGTCGGCGCCGGCGCCGTCGGCGTCACCGCGGCGCACGACCTGGCGGTCGCCGGCGCGGACGTGACGCTGTTCGACAAGGGGGAGGTCGCGTCGGGCGCCTCGGGCCGGGCCGCGGGCGTCCTCTACGACGCCTACGCCGAGGACATCGACGCCGAGCTCGGCGCCCGCGCGCTGGAGCGCTTTCGGGCTCTCTCGGGCACCGGCGACTTCTCGTTCACGGAGTGTCCGTACGTGATGCTCGCGCGCGAGGGCGACGACGACCTCGCGGAGGCGGTCCGCGGCGCCGCAGAGCGGATGCGCGTCCACGGCCGCGAGGTGGAGACCGTCGACGGCGACGAACTGGGAGAACGGTTCCCGAGCCTCCGGACCGGGGATGTCGCCGTCGCGGCCGTCGCGCGCAACGCCGGCTGGACGGACCCGGGGAGCTACGTGACGACGGTCGCCGACCTCGCCGCCTCGGCGGGCGCCGAGATCCGAACGGACAGCCCGGTCGCGGTGTCGACGGCGCCACCGGGCGTGGCCGTCGCGAGCGAGGCGCCCGTCACGCGCCGCTTCGACGCGGTCGTCGTCGCCGCGGGCGCGCACACCAAGCAACTGCTGGCGGACGCCGGGGTCGCGGTCCCGCTCAAACCCTACCGCGTGCAGGCGGTCGTCTCGGCGCGGTCCTTCGACGGTCCGATGTGGTACGACGCCTCGGCGGGCGTGTACGCGCGCCCGCACCCGACGGGCCTGCTCGCGGGCGACGGCACCGTCCCGGTCGAGGCCGACCCGGACGACTGGGACCGCGACGCCGACGACTGGTTCCTCGCGGACGTGAGCGAGACGCTGCGCGAGCGTGCGGGCCACGACCCCGACGTGGAGCGGGCGTGGGCCGGCCTGTGCACGGCGACGCCAGACGGCGACCCGCTGCTCGGCGAGGTCGCCGACGGCGTCCTCGTCGCCGCCGGCTGGCAGGGCCACGGGTTCATGCGCGCGCCGGCGACGGGAGAGGCGATCGCAGGGCAGGTGCTCGGCGAGGGAGGGGGAATCGCGCAGTTCGACCCCGGTCGCTTCGACGGCGACGAGGAGTTCGAGATAAGCGAGGGGATGGCCGTCGAGACGGACGACGGGGCGGAGAACCGGAGCTGACCGCGAATCGGAGCGCTACTTCTCGTCGGCGTCGTCGGACTCGGCGTCGTCGGTCTCGCCCTCCGAGCCGTCGGCGTCCTCGTCGGATTCGGCGCCGTCGTCGGCAGCCTCGTCGGGGTCGGCCTCGTCCTCGTCCATGTCCAACTGAACCGGCTCGTCGTCCGCGTCGGCATCGGCTTTCCGGTCGCTCTCGGCGTCTTCGACGGCGACGGAGCCGCCCTCGGCCTTGGGGACGCGGACGCGGAGCGTCCCGTGGTCGGTGAGCGTCGAGGTGGCGTCCTCGGGTTCGACGGCCGCGCCCGGGGGAAGCTCCGCGCGCCCGTCGAGCGCGAGCCCGCGCCCGGGGAAGCGCATCTCGAACCCCTCGCGGAAGTCGCGGAAGCGGTCGATCCGCACCTCGACAGCGCCATCGTTGAACCGGACCTGCACGTCGCTGCGCTCGGCGCCGGGGGCGTCGAAGACGACGAGGAAGGCGTCCTCCGACTCCAGCAGGTCGTACGCGAGCGGCGACTTCTCCTGGACGGTCGCGACGCCGCGGCCGACGCGGTCCAGCACCGTGTTCATCGCGGACTCGCCGACGTCCTTCAGGCGGTCGGTTCCCTCGGCGAATTTGTCGCGTTCGGGCATGGTTACAGCTCGATCTCCTCCAGACAGTCGGTCCCCCCGCACAGCGGGCACGACAGGTCCGCGACCGTGTGGTCGTCGGCGATGTCGTAGGTGTAGTGGTTCTCGAACATGTCGAGCTCGCAGTCGTCGCTGAGGCACTTGACCTCCTTCGTGGCGGGCATACCCGGACTTGGACCGCACGCGGCATAAACGACGTGGGGCGGGCGGGGGCTTCCGGTATCCCTCGGTCGCACGCGCGACGCTCCCGCGGCCGTCCGGAGCCGTCGCGGCTTTGGGTGTCCCGTCCCTTCGAACGCTCGTGTCCCGTATCCCCGAGCCGAACGCGGTGTACGGCGTCGACCTCAGCGCCGCGGCCATGCGTGCGGGCGCCGACACGTGGGTCGCCCGTTGCGTCGTCGACGGCGACGCGCTCGTCGTCGCGGAGCTGGCGTCCGCCGCCGAGTTCCTCGACCTCGACTCGACCGCCCGCGAGGACGTGCTTCCGGCGCTGGCGGCCCACCTCGGCGGGGTCGACGGTCCCGCCGTCGCGGGGATCGACGTGCCGTTCAGCCTCCCGGCGTGGGTGCTCGGCGACCGGACCTGGCGCGAGTTCGTCGCCGCCACGCCCGAGGAGTGGGGGATCCTCGACGGGGTCGACACCCCGCGCGACCTGTACGACGCGGTGCGCGACGCCGCCGACCCGGAAGCCGGGAGACGCCTCCGGCGCGCGACCGACGACGCCCACGGCGGACAGGACCCCGCCGGGTTCCGGATCAAGACCCAGACCTATTACGGCATCTCCGTGGTGCTCCGGCGGCTGATCGAACGCGAGAGCGTGTGCGTGCCGCCGGCGGTTCCCCCCGCGGAGGTCGGGGCCGAGCCCGACTCGCCGCCCCGACTCGCCGTGCTGGAGACGTACCCCGCGTCGGTGTTCGACCGCCTCGACGGGGCCGACCGGACCGGCTACAAGGGAAGCCAGCGCCGACACGTCGAGGTGCGACGACGAAACGTCGCGGCGCTCGCCGACGCCGGCGTCGGATTTCGCGACGAGACGGCTCGCGGCGACGCGGCCCGGGACTGCGCGGTCGCGACCGACGACGCGCTCGATGCTATCGCGGCCGCGTACGCCGCCGCCCGGAACTACCGGACGGCGGTCGATCCCGACGCCGAGCGCGTCGACCGCGATCGACGGGAAGCCCGAATTTACGCCTGAGGGCGTCGAGACCGGCGTCAAGCGGCGATCCGACGCAACACTGAATAGCCATGACGTTCGACACCGTGTGGGGTGAAACCAATGCGCACGAGACGGCGTGAACACGAGCGGGAGCGACGCGCCCGGGAGGCCGCCGACCGGGAGGAACGACGGTCAGCCGCGGAGACGGTCGCCGACCCGCCGCGGACGGTCGACGACCTGCTCGACGTGCTGGCCGACGGTGACGGGGTGACCTACGAGGAGGCGGCGCTCGTCGGCGGCATCGAGGAGGAGGTCGGCGGGTTCGAGGCCGACGGCGACGCGCGGACGCGCGGCGGCTGGTGAGCGGGAGCCGCCGCTGCCGCGAGCGTGACCGAGCCACGACCGCCGAGAACCGAACCCGACCTCCCGGGAACCGACCCCGGACCGCACGGCTTTAGCCGCTCGGCCCGCCATCGACGGGTATGACCGCGCCGGACCCGAGCGGCCTCTCCGTCACGATAATCGACGGCTACGTCGACGAGCCGGCGCACTTCGGCGTCCCTCCCTACGTCTCGACGTACCCGCGCTTCACCGCGGGCGCGCTCGTCGACGCCGGCGTCCCCCAGTCGAACGTCACCTACCACACCATCGACGAGCTGCGCGACGACCGGCGCAAGTGGGGCGACGTCGCCGACGCCGACCTCATGATCTACGTCGGCGGGATGACCGTCCCCGGGAAGTACGTCGGCGGCACCCCCGCGGAGCCCGACGAGGTGCGCGAGCTCGCATGGACCGCCGACGGCGTCACCCTGCTGGGCGGCCCCGTCCGTTTCGGCGTCGGCGACGAGAACGCCGGCGCCCAGGAGATGGAGCGCGACGACCTCGACTACGACTTCGTCGCCATGGGCGACGTGGAGGCGGCAGCCTACGACATCGTCGAGAGCGGGCTGGAGGGGTTCGGCAACCGCATCCGCGACTACGACGAGGTGAGCCGCTGGTCGAGCATGGGCGCGTTCGTCGTCGAGCAGCACCCCAACCACCCCGACTACCTCATCGCTGAACTGGAGACATCGCGGGGCTGCGCCTACCGCTGTTCGTTCTGCACGGAGCCGCTGTACGGCGATCCCGACTTCCGCACGGCGCCGGACGTGGTCTCGGAGGTCGACGCCCTCTCGGACCACGGCGTGCGCCACTTCCGACTCGGCCGACAGGCGGACATCCTCGCGTTCGGCGGCGACGGCGAGGCGCCCAACCCCGACGCGCTCCGCCAACTGTACGGCGGCATCCGCGAGGTCGCGCCCGACCTGCGCACGCTCCACCTCGACAACATGAACCCCGTCACGATCACCGACTACCCCGAGGCGTCGCGGGAGGCCATCGAGGTGATCGCCCGCCACAACACGCCCGGCGACACGGCCGCCTTCGGCCTCGAATCGGCCGATCCCGAGGTCAGAGAGAAGAACAACCTCCTCGTCAGCGCCGAGGAGTGCCTGGAGGCGGTCCGCGTCGTCAACGAGGCTGCCGGGTGGCGCCCCGGCGAGGACCCCGCCGACGCGCCCAGCTTCGGCGACTCGGCCCCGCGGCGACTCCCCAAGCTCCTCCCCGGGATCAACCTCGTCCACGGGCTGGAGGGCGAGACGGCGGACACCTTCGAGCACAACAAGGAGTTCCTCGAGTCGGTGATGGACGAGGGGCTCATGCTGCGCCGGGTGAACGTCCGGCAGGTGATGGCGTTCGAGGGAACCGAGATGGCCGAGACGGGCGCCGAACTCGCCCGCGAGCACAAGAAGGAGTTTCAGTCGTACAAGCGCGAGGTGCGCGAAACGGTCGACCGGCCGATGCTGGAGCGCGTGATGCCCACCGGGACCGTCCTCCCGGACGTGTATCTGGAGTACCACGAGGACGGGACCACCTTCGGGCGCCAGCTCGGCACCTACCCGATCCTCGTCGGGATTCCCGGCGAACACGAACTCGGGCGGACGATCGACGTTGCGGTCGTCGACTGGGGCTACCGCTCGGTGACGGGCGTGCCCTACCCGATGGACCTCAACGGCGCCTCGATGAACGAGCTGACCGCCATCCCGGGGATCGGGAGGTCGGCCGCGGGCGACCTGGTGGTGAACCGGCCGTACGCGAGCGCCGCCGAGGCCGCCGAGGTCGCGGGCGCCGACGCCGACCTGACGCGCTTCGCCGACGCCGGCGTCCCCGGCGTCGACGCCGATGCGGAGTACCCCGGCGCGCCCGCCCCGCGGAGCGCCGACTGATGACCCGACGGGCCGCCGATCCCGCGCTCGCCGCCGACACCCACGTCGACCGCTTCTCCGTCCCCGTCGAGACGCGCGCGCCCGGCGGGACGACTAACGCCTACGTCGTCGGCACCGGCGAGACGCTGCTCGTCGACCCGGCCGCGCGCACCGACACGCTGGACACCGTCGTCCGCGAGAAGGTCGCCGACCACGTCGCCGTCACGCACGCGCACCCCGACCACGTCGGCGCCGTCGCCGACTACGCCGCCGAGACGGGCGCGACGGTCTGGGCGCGGCGAGGGTACGAGGACCGCTTCGCCGACGCGACCGGCGTCGAGCCCGACCGAACGTTCGGCCCCGGCGACCGCGTCGGCCCGGCGACCGTCCTCGATCTCCCGGGCCACGCGCCGGACGGAGTCGGGTTCGAGACCGGTAACGGCGTCGTCTGCGGCGACGTGGCCGTCGCCGAGGGGAGCGTCGTCGTCGCCGCCCCCGAGGGCGACATGCGCGCGTACCTGACGGCGCTCCGCCGGCTCCACGCCCGCGACCCGCCGGCGCTGTTTCCGGGGCACGGGCCCCGGATCGACGACCCGCGGGCGACGTGTGCGCGGCTGATCGCCCACCGGCTCGACCGCGAACGGTCCGTCCTTGCGGCGGTCGACGCGGGCGCGAGCGATCCCGATGCGGTCCTGGATCGCGCCTACGAGAAGGATCTCGCGGGCGTTCGGGATCTGGCACGCGCGACGGTCCGGGCACACGTCGAGAAGTCGGCGCGCGAGCGGCGCGTCCGGTGGGATCCGGAGGCGGAGTCGATCGCGCCGGTCGCACACGAGGGGGAGTAACCGTCGTCAGCGGGCGTCGTCGAGGGCGACGAGGCAGTCGGCGTCGACCGAGAGCCACGTCGTCACGAGGGCCACGTCGTCTGCGTCCTCCGGATACACCGTACACCGGTCCGGCTCGCCGTCGTGGCGAACCACCGCCGCTCGGAGCCCGGACGGGGCGGAAAAGCGGGGGTCGGGCGTGCGCACGTCCTCGGGTGACCGGTCGGATGCGGCCGACATACTCGTGTCAAAACGACGAAACTACTTAAACCTCGCTAAGACAGGTCCGGGCGGATACCGAGCACTCCCGAGCGGTGTAGAGCGAACTGACCTCGTCGGGAGGCCCGACGACGTTTTGTTCGCAAGGGCCGCACGACCGACCGTGCAGTCGCTTGAAGCCGAACTGGAGCGCGCACGCGCCCTCGACGTGAGCGAGTTGGCCGACGCCGTCGAGACTATCGGGTTCGAGTGCACCCGCTGTGGCGCCTGTTGTAAGAGCGAGGCCGAGGACCCGCACACGGCGACGGTGTTCCCCGACGAGGTACGGCGGCTGCAGGAGGCTGCCGCCGCCGGCACCGCCGACGAGGACGACGGGGGCGATAGGACGGACGGCGACGGCGATGAGGGCGGCGACGCCCGCGATTGGCGGGACGTGGCGCGTCCGATGCCGTACGGGCTGGTGGACGGCGACGACGGGCCGGACGGTGAGACGTTCGAGTGGGCGCTCCAAACCGATTCCTGCGGCGACTGCGTCTTCTACGAGGAAGACGAGGACGGCGTCGGCGCCTGCGGGGTCCACGCCGACCGGCCGCTCATCTGCGAGACGTATCCGTTCTCGGTCGATCTGGAGGGCACGAGCCAGCCGATGGGCGAGGCCGTCGACAGCGTCGCGCTGGGATCCGACGACGAAGCCGACGAGACCGACGACACCGGTGGGGCCGTCCGCGCCCACGAGTGCGAGGGGCTCGGCCGCGACATCGACCGCGAGGACGCCGAGTCGCTCGCGGCGGCGCTGAAGGAGCGCGCCGTCCGCGAGTTGGAGGAGGCGATCGCCGTCCGCGACAACTACGACCCCGTCTCCACTGAATCGGGGGAGGTCGTCGTCCACGACTCCGAGGGCGCCAAACACCCGGACGGGAGCCGGCGAGACGGGTAGTGCGGCGGGCGACGGGATCGGTTTCCCTCGCCGACGGGCGCGGCGGGCGGGTCGCTCCCGTGCGGCGGTAGGTATATGTCACATCGCCCGAACGTGCGGGGTGGAGGGATATCTCCGTGGAAATCTCCGACGAACTCATCTGTCTGTTCAGCGCGGACGTCCGCGAGGACGACGACCGATACACGATCGAGATCCCGAAACGCGAGGTCGACGCCGGGTCGGTGACTCCCGGCGGCGTGTACCGCGTGGCGCTCATCGAGCGCGAGGGCGCCGGCGGCGACGCCGGCGACACGACCGCCGCGGGATCGACCGCGACCGACGACGGCCCGCAGCCGCCGGTCGAGCGCGGCGAGATCCGCTACGTCGAGATCGAGGACCTCGGGAAGCAGGGCGACGGGATCGCCCGCGTCGAGCGCGGGTACGTGATCATCGTCCCCGACACCGAGGTCGGCGAGCGCGTGAAGATCGAGATCACCGAAGTGAAATCCAACTTCGCCGTCGGCGAAGTCATCGACGACGACGACGCCTGACGGCGCCCGCGGCCGATCTTTGAACGACCGCCGAAGCGACCGACGAGCGACGGCGTCGCCGACGCGACCGTGTTCGACCGTGCCCGTTACCGCCGCAGGTAGCCGATCCCGCCGATGACCGCGAGCGACCCGACGAGCGCCGCGAGCGCGTACTCGGGCGTGTCGATGTCGCCGCCGAGCCCCTGGCGCTCGACGGTGACGCTCATCGGTTCGGAGGCGTCGAAGCGGTGCTCGTAGCCGTCGCCGTAGACGACCGCCTGCAGCCCGTGCTCCCCGGGCGTGCTCGCGTCGACCGACTGCGTGACCGTGAGCGTCTCGCCGGGCTCCAGCGAGCGCTTCCGGAGCTCGTAGGAGTCCGTCTCGTTGTCGGGGCTCACGACGTTGAGGACGACGATCGCCGTCGCCCGTTCCTCCCCGGTGTTCTCGACGGTCAGCGACAGCTCCGTCGACTCCCCGGCCGTCAGCGTCTCCCCGTCGAGGCTCGCCTCGGTGAGACACACCTGCTGGCTCCCGTTCGCCTGACACGACGCCGCCTGCGCGCCGGCCGTCCCCCCGACGGCCGGCCCGACCAGCAGGGCCGCGATGAACAGTACGACTGCGCCGCGAACGACCGCGCTCCGCGCTCCCATGCTCACAGCGGGTCCCGGCCCGGACCTAAACCCTCGCCCCCGGCTATCGAAGTTGAAACCGCGTCGAGCCGTGGGGTCGTGCCGGTCGTCCGCGTCGGTCCTACCTGACGACGGTGACTGGAACCGGGGAGTTGCGGACGACCGCCTCCGCGACGCTGCCGAGCACGATCCGCGAGATGCCGCTTCGACCGTGACTCCCAACGACGATGTGGTCGATGTCGTGGTCGGCGGCGTACTCGACGATGGCGGCCGCGGGCTTGCCGACCGTCGTCGCGGTTTCGACGGTGCCGGCGATGTCGAGCGAGTCGGCCGACGCCGCGAGCAACTCCTCGGCGTCGGACTTCCGGCGCTCGTACCACTGCTCGGCCCCGCTGGGGATGCCCGCGCCCGGCGTGTGTCCCGCCTCCGATGGGTCGATCACGGTCACCAGCACCAGGTCCGCGTCGCGCCACTCGTCGGCCGCGAACGTCAGCGCGTCGCGCGCCTGCTCGGAGTCGTCCACGCCGATCAGGATGCGGTCGGTCATACCCGAACGATCCCCGTACGACGAGAAAAAGGTCCTCCCGCGGGCGACGGAACCGACTGAATCGACGCAACCGACAGAACCGACGGGATCGACAGAACCGAGCGAGCCGACGAACGGTGGCGACGTGCGCCGGACGGACCCTCACCCGTCCCCGCCGCCGATCACTCCCCGTGGCGGGTCACACACACCGGCAGCCCGGTCACCTCCACAGGCTCGGAGTTGTCCGGGGAGTAGACGACCTGCTGTCCCTTCTCCATGTACGGCACCTTCTTCGCGAGCGACGGCGGGATGTTCACCGACTTGATCGCCTCCTCATCGCCGAGGTTGAGCACGAGCCGGGTGTTCACCTGCTTGAACACCGGGTCGGCGATGTCCTGGGGGTCCTGCGTGATGAGGAACAGCCCCAGGCGCTCCTTGCGCCCCTGCTTGGCCGCCTCGGTGAACTTCGACACCACCTGCCGCGCCTGGACGTTGTCGGCGCCCGAGAGGAAGTTGTGCGCCTCGTCCATGCCGAGCACGAGCGGCGTCTCGTCGATCCGCGCGCTCCGCGGCGAGTTCGAGAGCTTGTCGTCGACGAGCATCGCCGACACCGCGAGCACGAACATCTCCTTAGCGCGCGCCGACGAGAGGTGGTAGGTGGGCACGACCGTCAGCCCGCCCGGGCGAACGAGCGTCGTGTCTAGCTCCGTGATCGGCGTCGCGTCCTGGTCGAACACACCCGAGGGCACGCTGCGCACGCGCCGCTTCACCGCGTCGAAGGTGGCCTCGTGGACGCGGCCGGTCTCGTCGAGCTCCTCCTTCAGCGCCGGATCGTCGAGGAAGTTCAGGAACTGCCGGTAGGTGCCGTCGTCGTAGTTGCGGAAGAAGCGGTTGATGAGCGTGAGCAGCGCGGGGTACTGGTTCTCGTTGAGCGACGCGCCGGCGACGAGCCAGGGCATGTCGTACTCGTTCACGACCGAGAACGGGATCGTGAACTCGACCTGCTCCGCGCGATGTCCGCGCCCCGGGTAGCTGACTCCCGCCTCCTTCGGCACCAGCGCGATCGTGTCGTCGTGGCCGCCGTAGGCGACGTTCTCGCGTTCGAGCCGCCGCGCCAGCTCCTCGTCGAGCGCGGGGTTGTCGTCGTGCATCTGGGCGTACTCGTCCTGCGGGTCGAACATCACGACGGCCGCGCGCGCGTCGCGCCCGTCGTCGGTCTCGTAGGTGCGCCCGAGGTACTGTCGGAGGACGTTCTTGGCGCCGTGGGTCTTCCCCGAGCCGGTGCCGCCGGCGACGAGCGTGTGCCGGAACACGAGCGGGTCGCCGTCGGCGTAGTCGTCCTTCAGCCGGTAGTCGACGGTCGGCGGCTCCGCCGCGGTCCGCACCTTCTCGCCGCCGACCGAGAGGTGGCCGAGGAACACGCCGTCCTCGGGGATCGCGAGCCCGGTCTTGATCTGCTCGGCGTCGCCCGCCTGCCGGACCAGCGCGCCCGGCTTGGGCACGCGGTCGACCATCCGGCGCTTCAGGTCGGCGTCGCCGGACTCCGTCCGGCTTCCCGAGGCGCTTCGCGCCTCGCTGTCCTCGAACAACACGGCTACGGGCGACAGCTCGGCGAGATACTTGTAGTCGGCCTCGGTGAACTCGCCCCCACCCGTCTGCATCCGCCGGCGCGCGGTCAGTTCGGTCGCGTCGTCTGTGCGGAACTCCTGGTCGTACTCCAGCGCCGTGATTCGACAGAACAACTGCTCGCCGTCGGGGTACGGCACGATCAGGTACTTCCCGATGCGGACGTCGTCACGGTTCCCGACGGTGACGAACGCCTTGAGGCTCGTCTCGTCGTCGTCCTCGGCGACGCGCAACCCCTGGGCGACCGAGACGGTCCCGATGCCGTCGGCGGTCCCCGCCTCCGCCGCCTCCATCGCGTACTGTGCGAACCCGGAGTCCGCGTCGGCGTCGGTGTCGCTGTCGCTGTCGCCGGTGCCGGCGGTGGAGGAAGCCGTGGCGTCGCCCTCGCGGGTCGCGCCCTCGTCGGCGCCCGCCCGCTCGTCCGCCGACCCACCCGTCGCCTCGTCGGCTGAGTCTGCCGAGTCTCCCGCGCCGTCCTCGGGGTCGTCGGCCTCGCCCCCGCTCGCGTCGCCGTTGCCCGTCTCGTCGAACTGGCCGGGGTCCTCGAAGTCGCCGAGGTTCGGCTCTCCGGCGTCGGTCATGTCACGGCCTGCGTGACCCGGGGTGAAAACCGTATCCGTCGGGCGACGGGCCCGCGCTCGGCCCGGATGCGACCGCTTTTCCGACTCGGACGGCTACTTTTCGCTATGTTACTCGTCCGCGGGCGCGGCGGCGGCACCGCGCTCACCGGCACGGTGTACGAGCGCGGCGAGCGCGCGCCGACGTTCAAGGGCGCGCCCGACGAGGACGCGCCGTACGTGTGGGTGTGTGACGCGTTCTACGAGGTGGAGTCCGGCGGCTCGGAGCTGGTCGTCGACGGCGAGGCGATCCGCGTCGCCTTCGAGTCGCCCGCGCCCCGCGGGTTCGACACCCGCGAGCAGGCGCTCGCTGCCGCGAAGGAACACGTCCGAACGCAGTTCGCCCGCGTCGGCGTCCGCGAGGCGGACGTGGAGATCGAAGTCGAGAAGCGCGACCCCGAGTGACCGTCCGGGTCGACGCCGCTTCGGTCGATGCCGCCCCCGGCGTCACTCCGACTCAGTCCACCGAACGTCGTCGTACGTCCGCAGGTGCTCGGCGCCGAAGCGTTCCTCGAACTTCCCGCGCAGCGCCTTCGTCTCGCCGACGCCGATCCGCGCCAGCTCGTCGGCCTTCGCCACGGGCGTCGGCGGGCCGGCCTCGGCGGCGACCTCCGAGATCACCTGCCGGGTGAGGCGCTCGCGCGTCGTCGGGTCGTCCGTGAACGCCGCCGGCGCCTCGACCTTGAACAGCACGTCCTCGCGGGGTTCGTACACGTGCATGAACGTCACCTCGTACCCGGACGGGTCGAGGTCGCGCTCGACGCCGAGGGCGTCGCCGTCGCTCGCCAGCGGCGAATCCGAACCGCCCCGCGAGCGCAGCCACGAGGTGAACGTGATCGCGTCGTCCGCCCGCTCGCCGTCCGGTCGTCGCTCCAGCAGCCGGGTGAACAGCGCGGCGTCGTCGGGCCACGGCGCCTCGACGCCCTTGCGGTCGAGGGTCCGGGTGATGTACCCCGAGGTCGGGTTCTTCACGAACCCGAGCACGGGCACGTCGCGCTCGATACACGACTCGACGAGCCGGACGTACGTCCGCACCGCCTCCTGCACCGTCTCGCCGTGGGCGACCTCGCGCAGCTCCCGGTCGCGGGTCGCCCAGTTGAGCAGGCGTTTGGGGTACAGCGGGCCGTCGAGCACGAGCAGGTCCGACACCTCGCCTCGTTCGAGGTGTTTGCGCGCGTGGTGGGACTCCGCCAGCGACAGCGCCAGCTCGTGGACCATCTCGTCGGCGAACCGGCGGCTCCGGGGCACCTTCAGCACCCGGCGCTCGGAGTTGCCGTCGTCGTACGGCATCCAGCCGTCGGGCACGTCGGGGAAGACCACCGTCGCGTCGTTGGCGTGGACCGTGACGACGATGGAGCGCGCGCGGTGGAGGTCCAGATCCGTCGGCTCGGCGCCCATCGCCGCCTGCGCCACGTCGAGCACGAGGCCGTTCTTGAACGATGTGGGGTTGAGCGTGCCGGAGTCGACGCCGTGGCTCGTCTCGAACGGTCGGTCCGCGAGCGCGGCGTCCTCGACGGGCGTGCGCCGCAGCTCGTGGTCGCCGAGTGCCTCCAACACGACCCGGCCGTCGTCGTGGAGGGGGTCGAGCCACTCCGCCCACGCCGTGCCCGCGAGGTCGTCGTGGTCGGCGTCGTCGACCCCGTCGGCGATGGCCGAGGCGAGGTAGGCGATGGTGTCGACGTGTACGGGGTCCAGCGTCACGGCCGAACGCGGGCGCCGACGGCGCAAAAGCGGTGCGGTCGGCGACGTGGGAAATCGTCCCGCCCGCCCGCACGCCGCCCGGTCCGCCGGCGTCGCTGTCTTCATACCCTCCCGCACCCTTCCCCCGGTCGTGATACGCGCGGTCGGGTTCGACCTCGACGCCACGCTCGCCGTCCCGGAACGCTCGCGGGCGCGCATCCTCGCGGACGCGCTCGACGCCGCCGGCGCCCCGGAGTTGACCGACGCCGTCGACCGGGCGGCGTACCTCGACGCCCACGCCAACCACCGCACCGCCGACAGCAGGGAGCCCGTCTTCGCCGAGCTGCTGGAACCGCACGACGCGGAGGCGGACCCGGCCGCCCTGGCCGACGCCTACCGCGAGGCGGTGACGACCGCGCTCGTCCCCGTGCCCGGCGTTCGGGAGCTCGTGGCGTCCCTCCGCGAGGAGTACCGCGTCGGCCTGCTCACCAACGGCCCCGTGCGCGCGCAGTCGGCGAAGCTCGACTACCTCGGCTGGTGGGACGCGTTCGACACCGTCCACATCTCGGGGGACCTCCCCGCGGGCAAGCCCGACGAGCGCGCCTTCGAAGCGCTGTTGGACGGGCTCGGGAGCGACCCGGACGAGACGGCGTTCGTCGGCGACCATCCGGTCGAGGACGTGCGGGGCGCCGCCGCGGCGGGGCTGCGAACCGTCCACGTCCTCGGCGAGGGGGACGACCCCGCGCCGGAGGCGGACGCGACGGTCGCACGCGACCGCCTCGCCCGGGACCTCCCCGGCATCCTCCGGGAGCTGTAACCCGGCATTGTCGCCGCCGCCGGCGTCGTTGCCATCGGCGTCACCACTGTCCCCGTCGCCGTCGGCGTCGCCGGCGGCGTCATCACTCCGACGCTGCCGCCCTTACCGTATCTGTGCCTGCCGCGTTACGTTGCGTCGGAGCTCACGACGGCCTCGAACGCCGGTAGCACCCGCTTCACCTGTGCGCCGTCCTCGACGAAGACGACCGTCCGCGGGGGCGTGACCGCCTTCGGGCGCACGCGCAGGCCGGAGTCTTCCGCCGCGGTCGCGGCGGCGTCGGGAGCGACGACGAACTCGACGTGCGCGCGCTCGGGGTGGACGTACACCTCCGCGAGCGGACGGCCGGCGCCCTCGCTTCCCTCGGCGCCCGCTCCGTCTTCGCCGTCGTCGCTGTCTTCGAGCCGAACCCGGTACGCGAGCGTCCCCTGCGTCGTCGGCTCCACGTCGGGGTCGGCGTCGCTCACGCGGACGGCCGCGAGGGCGTCGCCGTCGCCGACCAGCTCCGAGGCGAGCAGCTGTGCGATGCGGACGCCGTCTGTGGTTCGGTCGGCGACCATCACGCTCCCCCCGTGGACGCGTCGTCGCCGGCGTCGTCAGTGGCGTCGGCGGCGTCGGGCGACCCGTCCGGTTCTTCCCCCTCGGTCGCGTCCGCCGTCAGTTCCTCGCGTGCCGCGTCGGCGATGTCGCTCACGTCGACGCCCCGCTCGCGGGCGACGAGTACGGCCGCGGTTTCCAGGGTCACGCCGGCTTCGCGCTGGCGACGGTTCGCCGCGGCGACGGCGTCGCGCTTCTCCATCCCGTCCGCGACGACCGCGTCGACCGCCTTTTCGAACGTCGACTGCTCGCGGAGGATCGACTCGTCGGGGGCGAAGTCGGCGGGGACGTTCACCTCCGCGGGGTCGAACTGCGCGCGGAGGTCGCCGCCTTCCTCGTCCAACAGCCCCCGGGCCGTCGCGATGTCGACGAGACGCTTCGCCTGATCCGGGGAGAACCAGTCGCGATCGAGCGAGAGCGCGACGACGAACTCGCCCTCGCCCATCCGGTCGGTGCCGGCGCCGCGAAACGGCGCGGCGACGGCTGCCTCCAGGGTCATACGCGTCGGTTCGCCGCACGGACCAAAAGCCGCTCGGGGCGCGGTCGCTCAAGGGGCGGGCGGCCGGAAGAACTGGTTATCGGAGAAACGGGATCGGGAGAACAGCGGTCGGACGAACTGCGGTCGGTAGAAACGCCGGTCGTTACGCGAACGCGAGCGAGTCGTCGGCGTCGGTCTCCTCGGCCTGGGAGGTCTTCTCCCAGGCGTTCTCGAAGTCCGCCATCGTGATCTCGGTGCGGTCCTCGCGGATGGCGAACATGCCGGCCTCGGTACAGACGGCCTTCACGTCCGCGCCGGAGGCGCCCTCGGCGAGCTCCGCGAGCTCCGCGAAGTCCACGTCGTCGGCGACGTTCATGTCGCGGGTGTGGATCTCGAAGATGAGCTCGCGCCCCTCGGCCTCGGGCTTGGGCACCTCGATGAGGCGGTCGAACCGGCCGGGACGGAGGATCGCGGGGTCGAGCATGTCGAAGCGGTTCGTCGCCGCGATGATGCGGATCTCCCCGCGCTCGTCGAAGCCGTCCATCTCGCTCAGGAGTTGCATCATCGTGCGCTGGACCTCCGCGTCGCCGGAGGTCTTCGAGTCCGTCCGCTTGGAGGCGATGGCGTCGATCTCGTCGATGAAGATGACCGCCGGCTCGTTCTCGCGGGCGACCTCGAACAGGTCGCGCACGAGTTTGGCGCCCTCGCCGATGAACTTGTGGACCAGCTCCGAGCCGGCCATCTTGATGAAGGTGGCGTCGGTCTGGTTCGCGACCGCCTTCGCGAGCATCGTCTTCCCGGTCCCGGGCGGACCGTGCAGCAGCACGCCGCTCGGGGGCTGAATGCCCACGTCGGTGAACATCTCGGGGCTCTTCAGCGGCATCTCGACCGTCTCGCGCACTTCGTTCATCTGCTCGTCGAGCCCGCCGATGTCCGCGTAGGTGACGTCGGGGGAGTGCTCGACCTGCATGACGCGGGCGCGCACGTCCGTCTCCTTCTCCAGCTTCTTCACGACCGACAGGGAGTTGTTGACGGCGACCCGGTCGTCGGGGTCGAGGTCCTCGCGCATCTCGTCGGTGACCTCCGTCAGCGCCTCCTGGTTGTTGCCGTGCTGTTTGATCACGACGCCGTCGTCGGTCAGCTCCTGGACCGTCGCGACGAACAGCGGCGACTGCTTGAGCTTCTTGTTCTCGTGGGTGAGCCGCTCGAGCTTCTGCTGGTACTTGTTGTTCTCCGCGTTCGCGTCCAGGAGCTTGTCACGCATCTCCTCGTTTTGCCCCTCGAGAACCTCGAGGCGCTCCTGAAGGGCCTCGATCTTCTCCTGCTGCGACGCCGCCTCCTCCTCGTACGGGAGGTCGACGTCGTCAACGGTGTCAGTCATCGGCGAGGCTAGGGCGGTGAGTACCAAGAGACTTCGGGTCGGGGTGAGGACCGTGAGAATCGGATGTCCAAAGGTAATAATGAGAATAGAAACTATTAACAAACGGCATCGCGTGGAACCAGACAGCATGAGCGCATCCGACGCAGAGGCCGTCGTCGACGACGCCTCGATCGACAGATGGGAACGCGTTCGCGACCTGCCGCCGAGCGCGAAGCTGGTCGCGAAGGTGCTGGAGTACGAGGACACACTGAGCCAGAGCGAACTCGCCGAGGAGACGCTGCTCCCGCCGCGGACCGTCCGTTACGCGTTGACCCGGCTGGAGGAGGCGGACGCCGTCGAGTCGCGCTTTTCGTTCACCGACGCGCGCAAGCGGCTCTACTCGCTGGACCTGTAGGCGTTCCGAGGGCGACCGGCCCGGCCCGCTATTCGGTCGACCGCCCGGCCGGCTATCCAGTCTACTTCTCGGACACGTTCACGCCGTGGAACAGTTCCGCCAACGTCTCGATCCCGTCGACCAGTCGCGGGCTCGGCTGGTTCAACAGGGAGTCGTCGATCACGTGGACCGCGGGGTCGACATCCCAGTCGCGGTCCGCGAGCGTATCGGCTCCCGGACTGCGGTTCGTGCCACACCAGTGGAGCACCGCGTGATCCGGGTCCGCACGTTCGACCGCCGAGGGGTCGACCTCGTGTGAGCGCTCGCCCGCAGGGACGAACGGGCACCGCCCGCCGGCGGCGGCGACGGCGTCGGGCACCCAGTTGCCGGCGGCCATCGGGGGATCCCCCCACTCCTCGGCGTAGACGACCGGTCGCTCGGCGGGGTCGCCGGGGACCGCCGCCCGGACCCGGTCGACCCGGTCGCGCAGGTCGCCCGCGAGCCGGTCGCCGGCGCCGGGTCGCCCGACCGCCGCCCCCACGTCCGCGACGTACGCGTACACGTCCGCCAGTCGGGTCGGCTCGGCGTGTTCGACGACCAGGCCGCGGTCGCGAAGCGCGTCGGCCGTCTCGCGCTGAAGCGGGTCGCACGTCAGCACGACGGTCGGGTCCAGCCGCTCGACGGCGTCGAGGTCGGGGTTCGGCCACCCGCCGACGACGGTCGGCGACGCCCCCGCGGGCGGGGTGCACGCGTGCGTCACCCCGACGAGCGTGTCCGCGACGAGCGGTGCGTCCGTGGCCGTCGATTCGTCCGCGGACTCCCGCCCTGGCGGCCCCGCGGCCGCGTCGAGCGCGTCGAGCGCGCCGAGGATCGCCGTCGCGCTGGGCGCCAAGGAGACGACCCGTTCGGTTACCATCGCGGAACGATCACCATCGTTAGCCCGTGAGAGTCGATCGCATAAATAGTCCCCGTCGGGCGGTTTCCGGATCACGTGACGGTGTCTCACTGTGATCTCCACACCGTTTGTTTTATGTACTGATCGCGCTTCCTTTGGGCACAGAGTCACCCGGGGTTTTTTGTATCCCCTTTCGGGCTCCCGCCCCATCAGACGCAATGAGCGAGAACACACACACCCGCCGGCGACCCGCCGGGCGCGACCGACGAACAGCACACGAACACCAGGACGAATCCGAGCAGGAGGAGCAGTCGGGCGACGAGCTCGCCTGCCCCGAGTGCTCGGGCAACGTCATCTCCGACGAGGAGCACGGCGAGACGGTCTGTGAGGAGTGCGGCCTCGTCATCGAGGAGGACTCCGTCGACCGCGGCCCCGAGTGGCGCGCGTTCGACGCCGCCGAGAAGGACCAGAAGTCCCGCGTGGGCGCCCCCACGACGAACACGATGCACGACAAGGGGCTGTCGACCAACATCGACTGGCGCGACCAGGACGCCTACGGCCGCTCGCTGGGCGCCCGCCAGCGCCAGAAGATGCGCCGCCTGCGCAAGTGGAACGAGCGCTTCCGCACGCGCGACTCCAAGGAGCGCAACCTGAAGCAGGCGCTCGGCGAGATCGACCGGATGGCCTCGGCGCTGGGCCTCCCGGACAACGTCCGCGAGACCGCCTCGGTCATCTACCGCCGCGCGCTCGACGAGGACCTGCTCCCCGGGCGCTCCATCGAGGGCGTCTCGACGGCCTGCGTGTACGCGGCCGCCCGGATGGCGGGCGTCCCGCGCTCGCTCGACGAGATCTCGGACGTGTCGCGCGTCTCGAAGGACGAGGTCGCGCGCACGTACCGCTACGTCGTCCGCGAGCTGAAGCTGGAGGTCAAGCCCGCCGACCCCGAGCAGTACGTCCCGCGGTTCGCCTCCTCGCTCGACCTCTCCGAGGAGTCGGAGATGCGCGCGAAACAGCTCCTGAAGAACGCCAAGGAGAAGGGCGTCCACTCGGGCAAGTCGCCCGTCGGCCTCGCCGCCGCGGCCGTCTACGCCGCCGCGCTGTTGACCAACGAGAAGACGACGCAGGCGGCCGTCTCGGAGGTCGCCGACATCTCCGAGGTCACGATCCGCAACCGCTACCACGAGCTGCTCGAGGCCGAGGACGGCCTCGTCGCGTAACGTCGCCGGCCGACCCGCGACCACCCACGGTTTTGCGTACGGCCGACCTTCCCCGACCATGAGCGACGCGTACGCCATCGACCTCGACTCCTTCTCGTTGTGCGCCAGCACCGCCGACCTCGCGGCGGAACCGGCCGCCCGTGAGCACGCCGACTGCGTCGAGTTCCGGATGGACCTGGCCGACGACCCGCTGGACGCGCTGGCGACGTACGACGGCGATCTCCCCCTGTTGGTGACGAACCGCCCGCGCTGGGAGGGCGGCGAGACCGCCCCGTACGACCGGCTCGACGCCCTCGCCGCGGCGGTCGAACACGGGGCGGTCGCCGCCGTCGACGTGGAGCTGGCGACCCTGCGGGGGCGGCCGACGGGAACGAACGAGGTCGACGCCGAGGGGCTGGTCGCCCGCGCCCGCGAGCACGACGCGGCGGTCGTCGCGTCGGTCCACGACTTCGACGGGACGCCGCCGGCGGCGACGCTCGATCTCCTGCTGCGGGCGGCCGCCGCCGCCGGCGACGTGGGCAAGCTGGCGGTCACCGCGCGCACCAAAGGCGAGGCGCTGGCGCTGCTGTCGGCGACCCATCGGGCGACCGGCCGCGGCGACCGCGTGGCGACGATGGCGATGGGCGAGCACGGGAGCCACACCCGCGCTGTCGCCCCGGTGTACGGCTCCCGGCTCGGCTACGCGCCGATCGACGCCGCCGACGCGACGGCGCCGGGCCAGTACGACCTCGCGACGCTCCGTCGGCTCGTCGACGACCTCCTGTGACTCGACCGGGCGACCGGCGGCCGGTTCCCGGATCCGACGCCCGGCGGCCGCGGAGCGGACACGCGTCCGACGCCGCGTGAGAACCTTCTTGTCCGTGCTGAGGTGACTGAGCGGTATGCGACGACGCCCGGCGTTCGCGGCGGCACTGGCGGTCGTGCCGGCGCTCGGACACGTCTATCTGCGGCGCTGGAGTCGCGGGCTCGCCTGGCTCGCGCTGCTGGCCGGGTCGGCGCTCGTCTTCGCCGGCGTGTTCGGCGTCGACGGGCTCGCTCCGGCGTCGCTCGGTCGCTCCCTGGCGGCGGGACTTCGGCTCGGCGTCCCGCTGGCGGTCGTGCTCGCGCTGTCGGCGGCCGACGCCTACGTGTTGGCCCGGCGCGACGCCCGCCCGACCGGGATCGCCTGTCCCCGATGCGGCCGGGGAGTCGACCTCTCGATCGGGTTTTGCTGGTACTGTTCGGTCGAGTTCGAGTACGTCGACGAGTAGCCTGAGACGGGGGTCGAGCGGGGTGCTTTCCCGAGCCCGTTCACCGGCCGTCAGATCGCTCGGACCGATCGGCGGTCCAGCGGCGGACCGGCTCGAGCCGTTCGCGGAGCCGTTCGCCGTCGTCGGTGAGCGCGTACTCCACGTGGGGCGGGATCGTCTCCCGCTGCTCCCTGTCGAGGAGGCCCGCCTCCGTGAGCTCGTCGAGGCGCGCCGAGAGCGTCGAGCTGCTCACCTCGCCGAAGGTCGCCTCGATCTCCGAGTATCTGACCGGCTGTGCCGCGCCGACGATGCAGACGACTCCCATCGCGTGGCGCCGGGAGAGCAGGTCGAACAGCGGGTTCAGCCGGCAGTAACATCGCTCGCGGTCCGGCTCGCCTCGGTCGTCGGCGTCGGGGGCTGGGTCGGTCATGTGCTTCGATCGGTCGAAGTCGCTTCGATGATCGCTACTTGACAACTTAACCCCTCCGCCACCCGAACACGGACCGACGATGAACGACCCCGACACACACGACGAAGGCGAGGCGAGCGACGCGAGCGAGCCGACCGCCGACCGGGAGGAGGTCGCCGCCGATCTCGCGGTCGCGTGTACGCTGACCGAGGACGAGCGCAGCGAGCGCGCCGAGCGGGCACGGTCGACGCTCGCGGACGCGTATCGAGGAACGAGGGACGCCGAGGACGGGATCGTCCTCGTGTTCGACGGAATCGACGGGACGATCGCGGACGTGGCCGGGTTCGTCTCGGCGGAGCGCCGATGCTGTTCGTTCGCCGCCTACAGCATCGAGGTGTCGCCGCCGTACGAGGAAACCGGGCTCAGGATCTCGGGCCCCGACGGGACGGCGGAGCTGTTCGAGGACGGACTCGCGGACACGTTCGAGGACGGATTCGTGGACACGTTCGAGGACGGATTCGTGGAGCCGATCGAGCGGACGGAGGGGTGACCGGCCGCGACCGACGGTCGGGCCGAACTCGGCCCCGCTACTGCTCGATGATCGACTCCTCGACGGCCTCGCCGAAGTGGCGGGCCACGTCCTCGTAGTAGACGAGCACCTCGTCGCCCTCCGCGAGGTCGGTGACGGCTTTGCGGCCGTCCGCGGTCGCGACCTTCACCGTCTCGGCGTTCTGGATGAGCGTCTCGATGCGGTCGACCTCGCCGTCGTCGGTTTCGACCTCCGCCTGCACGCGGAACATGGGCCGCTTCTCGATCTTCACGCGGCCGACGACGGCCTCGCGCGTCTTCCCGTCGGTGTCGAGCACCTGCACCTCGTCGCCCGAGCGCAGTTCGCTCAGGTACTTCGTGCCGCCGTCGGGCGTGCGAACGTACGCGTGGACCGCGCCGGCGTTGACGCGGAACGGCCGGGAGGCGACGTACGGCGAGTCGGCCGTCTCGGCGTGGACGAAGAACAGCCCCCTGCTCATCGACCCGACGAGCATCCCCTCGTCGTGGTCCATCATCGTCCCCGTGTCGACGCAGACGCGGTCCGCGGAGCCGGTGCGCTCGATGGCGGTGACCGTCGCGGTCGTGAGATCGAGCGTCTCGCGGTCGGCCTCGTCGCGAACCTCCACCGTCTTGCGGATCTCGTCGGGGTCGTCCGTGTCGAGCAGGACGCCCTCGGCGCCGAGTTCGAGCGTCTCGAACGCCGTCCTGGCCTCCTCGGCGGTCGTCGCGCCGGCGACGAGCGTCGTGTCGTCGCCGATGCGGGCGATGAGGTTCTCCAGCGGGATGATCTGCCAGTTCTCGCTGGCGACGACGAGGAACTCCGCGTCGCGGGCGGCCGCCTCCGCGAACGCCTCGTAGTCCTCGTCGAAGATGCGGACGAACGCCCCCTGCGCGCGGTTGTCGCCGCGGCGGAGCGTCGACAGGTCCGCCGAGCCGGAGAAGTCCGAGGGGAGGTCGACCGTGCCGTCGCCCTCGCCGTCCTTGCCGACGATGTAGGCGTCCGCGACCGCCTCGTCGCCGTCGGACTCGGCGTCGCCGATCACGTCCACGTCGGCGTCCGAGCGGAAGGCCGCGACGTTCACGTCGCCCAGTTCGCGCACCTTCGCCACGTCGCGCTCGTCGACGAGCACCCAGTCGACGCCGGCCTCGAGGCCCGCGGTGATTCGTTCGCGTCGCGCGTCCCAGTCGCCCACGTCGCCGTCGGCTCGGATCCAGACGGACCGCGTTCGTGTCATTGTGGGTCGCTATCGTGGACGGCGCTTCAAGTTGGCGGATACGGCGACCGAGGGCGACACGAAACGAGACGGGGCCCGGACTCAGGTGGCGATGAGAACGATCGCGACGGTCCCGAACGCGATGCCGAGGACCTTCCTCGCCGTCACGCCCTCCCCCAACACGACGATGCCGAGGAGCGTGCCCCCGACGAGGAACATCCCGAAGATCGGGACGACGACGCTGACGGGGCCGGTCGAGAGCGCCCGGAAGTATCCGACGACGGCACCGACGAGACAGACCCCCGCCGCGAGGGCGAACACGACCGGCAGGCTGCGCACCGAGGGAAGCGACCAGCCGCCGAACAGGGCCGTCACGGTCGTCGCTCCCACGGCCAGCGTCACGACCGCGATCGGCATGACGGTGAACGCGGGCAGGTCGTGCATCGCGAGCTTCATGAACAGGAACGCGAACGAGTAGCACGCCATCGCCACCACCGCCCAGAACACGTAGTTCACGGGACGGATCCCTCCGTATCACGGCTCGGGACGCGCGCTCGTCTGGGTGCCATCCGCTCACAAGGATAGCTGCGGGGACAAAAAACCGGGCACCGACCGAGTACGGCAGAGAACTGGACGAGCACCGGCCGGGACGTCGGTGGCGACCCGAGCGTCGCGTGGCCGGTCCTACAGCCCCGACGCCGACAGGGCGTCCTCGGCGTCGGCGTCCCCGTGGACGACCGCCGAGACCGCCGCGGTCATCGCCTCGGGGTCGTCGTGCTGGAAGATGGTGCGGCCCATCGAGACGCCGGCGGCGCCGGCGTCCATCGCGCCGCGCACGTCCTTCAGCGTCCGGAGGTCGCCCGAGGGCGACCCGCCGGCGATGATGACCGGCAGTCGAGTGGACTCACAGACGTGTTCGAAGCTCGCGGAGTCGCCCGAGTACGCCGTCTTCACGAGGTCCGCGCCGCACTCCTCGGCCAGGCGGACGGCGTGTGCGAGGTTCTCGGCGTCGTGCTCGGGATCGTCGCCTGCGAGGTTGGCGCCGCGGGCGTACGCCATCGCGAGCACGGGCACGCCGTAGTCGGCCGCCTCCTCACACAGCTCCGAGAGGAACGTCATCTGTCCCGGTTCGTAGTCCGAGCCGACGTTGATGTGCATCGAGACGGCGTCGGCGCCCGAGCGGATGGCACCCTTGACGGTGCCGGTGGGGCGTTTGTCGTTGCTGTCCGGTCCGATCGAGGTTCCGGCGTTCAGGTGGACGACGTAGCCCGCGCCGTTGAGGTTGGCGTGGACGCGCGGGGCGATCCCCTTCTGGGTGAGCACCGCGTCGGCGCCCCCGCGGGTGACGGCGTCGATGGTCCCCTCGATGTCCTTGAGCCCCCGTACCGGCCCGAGCGTGATCCCGTGGTCCATCGGGACCATGAGGATTCGGTCGTCCGTGGAGATGCGATCCATGCGTGCGGCGAGTCCGGCGTGTTCCATTGGTGTGGTATGGCGTGATCGGGCGTAAATGGCTTGCGAACGGCTCAATCGGAAGTACCTTCGGGTGCCGGCGTCCGTCGCCCGTACCCGTCGAGCGCGCCCCGCTTCAGTTCGCGCGCCGTCGCTTCCAGGCGGTCGGCGACCGCCTCGGTCGGTTCGCCCCCCTCGTGGCCCTCGGCGACGATGTCCACCAGCGCCGAGCCGACGATGATCCCGTCGGCGCCGGCCTCGACGATCGTCGCGGCCTGCTCGCCCGAGGAGATGCCGAACCCGACCGCCTTCGGGAGGTCCACGTCCGAGAGACGCGCGAGCGACTCGCCGGTCCGGTCGGACACCGACGACGACGCGCCGGTGACGCCGAGGCGGGCCTGCACGTAGACGTACCCCGAGGAGACCTCCACGAGCTTCTCCAGGCGCCCCTCGTCGGTCGTCGGCGCGACGATGGAGATCAGGTGGAGCCCGAACTCGTCACAGGCCTCCCGGAGCGGCCCGGCCTCCTCCGCGGGGAGGTCCGGGACGACGAACCCCGAGATTCCGGCCGAGGCCGCCTTCTCGACGAACGGGCGCGGACCCTGCTCGTTGCCATATTGATAGATCAGATTGTAGTACGTCATGCAGACGAGCGGCACGTCCACGTCCAGCTCCTCGACGAACTCGAAGAACCGCGTCGGCGTCATCCCCGCCTCCAGCGCGCGGGCGACGGCGTTCTGGATGGTCGGTCCCTCGGCGATCGGTTCCGAAAACGGGAGCCCGAGTTCGATCACGTCGGCGCCGCCCTCGGCGAGCGCCTCGACGTACGCGAGCGACGACTCGTAGTCCGGGTCGCCGACGGCGAGGTACGGGACGAACGCCGGGCCGTCGGCGAACGCGTCGGCGACGGGGTCGCCGGCCGACCGGTCGTCGCCGGCGTCGCCGCGGCGGTCCTCCGCCATCGTCACAGCCCCCCCTCGAACATCGACATGTCCGGCGCGTTCGGCACGTCCCGCCGCGTCGTCTCCTCGATCACCGACTCGAGGTCCTTGTCGCCGCGCCCGGAGACGTTGACGACGGTCACGTCGCCCAGCTCCTCGTGGTGCTCGTGGAGGTACGCGAGCGCGTGAGCCGACTCCAGGGCGGGGATGATCCCCTCCTCCTGGGAGAGCCGGTGGAAGCCCTCGATGGCCGCGTCGTCGTCGACGTTCACCGGCGTCACGCGCCCCTCGTCGACGAGGTACGCCAACTCGGGGCCGACGCCGGCGTAGTCCAGCCCCGAGGAGACGGAGTGGCTCTCGACGATCTGGCCGTCGTGGTCCTGCAGGAGCTTCGTTCGCGCGCCGTGGAGCACGCCCTCGCTGCCCGTCGACAGCGACGCGGAGTTGGGCGCGACGCCCTCCTCCTCGTCGACCGCCAGCGAGGAGCCGCCGGCCTCGACGGCGAACAGGTCGACCGACCCGTCGCCTACGAACTCGTGGAACGCGCCCATCGTGTTCGAGCCGCCGCCCGCGCAGGCGACGACCGAGTCGGGGAGGTCGCCGGTCCGCTCGATTGCCTGCTCGCGCGCCTCCTCCGAGATGACCGCCTGGAAGTCCCGCACCATCTTCGGGAACGGGTGCGGGCCGACGACCGAGCCGATGACGTAGTGGGTGTCCTCGACGTTCGTCGCCCAGTCGCGCATCGTCTCGGAGATGGCCTCCTTCAGCGTCCCCCGGCCCGTCGTCACCTGGGTGACCTCCGAGCCGTTGATCTTCATCCGGAAGACGTTGGGGCGCTGGCGGTTGATGTCGCGCTCGCCCATGTACACCTCGCAGGGCATGTCGAGGTGTGCGGCCGCCATCGCCGTCGCGGTGCCGTGCTGGCCGGCGCCGGTCTCGGCGATGATGCGCTCCTTGCCCATGTACTTCGCGAGCAACACCTGCCCGAGCGCGTTGTTCAGCTTGTGCGCGCCGCCGTGAAGCAGGTCCTCGCGCTTGAGGTACACCTCGGTGTCGTAGCGCTCGGAGAGCCGGTCCGCGCGCTGGAGCGGCGTGGGGCGCCCGCCGAACTCGCGGATGCGCCGGCGGAACTCGTCCATGAAGCCGTCCTCGTTGTTGAGGACGTACCGCTCGTAGGCGTCGGTCAGCTCCTCGATGGCGGGCATCAGCGCCTCGGGGACGTACTGGCCGCCGTAGCGGCCGAACTTCCCGTCGCCGGCGGCGACCCACTGGCCGCCGTCGCCGCCGGTCCCGCTCCGTTCGCCCTCGCTGCTCATACCTCCTCCTCGGACTCCGCGGCCGTAAACCGACGGGTGTTGGCAGAAACGTCGCCGCCGGTTCCCGCCCCGTCCCCGCCCTCGGCGTCCATGATCGCGGAGCCGATGAGCAGCCCGTCCGCCCCGGCCTCGCGCATCCGTCGGGCGTCCGCGGGCGTCGTGATCCCCGACTCGGCGATCACCGTCACCCGGTCGGGCACCTCGGGCGCGACCGTCTCGAACGTCGAGAGGTCGACCTCCAGCCTCCCCAGGTCGCGGTTGTTGACGCCGATCAGCTCCGCGCCGGCCGCCAGCGCCGCGGCGAGTTCCTCGCGCGTGTGAACCTCGACGAGCGGCTGGAAGCCCCGGTCGCGCGCGGCCTCGACCAGGTCGGCGAGGTCGTCGCCGACGAACCGCGCGATGAGGAGCACCAGGTCCGCCTCCGCGGCGTCGAGCTGGTCCTCGCGGACGACGAAGTCCTTCCGTAACACGGGCACGTCGACCGCCTCACGGACGCGCGTCAGGTTCTCGACGGAGCCGTCGAAGTGCTCCGGTTCGGTCAGCACCGACAGCGCCGCGGCGCCGCCCTCGACCATCGACGCCGCCAGCGCGACCGGGTCGTCGTCGCGCGCGCCGTCCGTCGTCGGGCTCGTCGGCTTCACCTCGGCGATCACCGGGACGCGACCGTCGGCCTCCGCGGACGCGAACGCCTCCGACAGCGACCGCGCGTCGACGGACACGCGCTCGTCGCCGCCGGACCGCTCGCTCGCGGCCTCGAGGATCGATCGCACCGCGGGCGCGAGCTCCTCGGTTGGTGTGTTCATCTATGTACATCGGTGGGCTCTTTCGTTCAAAAGTGTTGCGTCGGCGCGGACGGGGACTCGGTGGGCGCGGGGGTCGTTGCCGTCGCCGTTGCGGGGGTCGTCGCCGTCGCAGTCACGGACGCCGTCGACCCCTCGATCGGAGCGCCGTCGGCCCCGCGATCGGACCGGCGGCGGCGACCGCGACGGGCGGGATTGAAACGTCGTCGTCGCGTTCGATCGGACATGACTGCGACCATCGGCGGCGGCCCGGGCGACACCGGCGTGTTCGGGCGCCGCTTCGACGCGATCGATCGGGCGGTGGAACTTGGAACCGCGAGCGGGCGACTCATCTCCGTTTCGTTCCCCGAGACCCTCCCGTCGGACGCCGACGGCGAGCACGCGCTGTTGGACCGGATCGGCGAGTACCTCGCCGGCACCGAGGACGACTTCGCCGACGTCGAGGTCGCCATCACCGTGCCGACCGACCAGCGGTCGGTGCTGGAGTCGGTGCGGAACGTCCCGTACGGCGAGTCGGTCGACCTCGCGCGGGTCGCGAAGATGACTGCCGGCCTCGACCACGAGGACGAGGCCGACCTGCAGACCGCCCGGGAGGCCCTGCGTGCGAACCCGATCCCGATCGTCGTCCCGGATCACCGCGTCCGCGATGTCGGGGGCGCCACGCCCGAGGCGGTGGCCGCTCGGCTCAGGGAGATCGAGGGGGTTCGGTCGTTCTGACGGGCGCGGCGACCGGTCGGCCGCTGACGGGGCGGTAACCGGCCGTTAGCGACCGTACGCGCGAACGAGGTAGTACGCGAGGGCGATGAGAAACAGCGCCTCGCCCGCGGTCTCCATCGGGGCGATCCCCAGGTCGACGCCCCCGATCTTCGCGCCCGTCGCGAGCGCGAACAGCCCCGCGTTCGAGAGCGCGCCGGCCTCGGTGGGCGAGCCGTGCAGCCACATCGTCCGCTGGCTCGCGAGGACGCCGACGGCGAGCATTCCCGCACCGACGGCCATGTCGACCGGGACCGTCCCGCGGTACCAGCCGCCGACGCCGGCGACGACGGCCGAACAGGCGAGGAACACCGCCGCGCCGGTCGACAGGTCGACGCTCCGCTTCGACGCGTGCATACCGCACGACGCGGGCGGGACGTAGGTAAGCGTGGCGTCGCCGTCCGCCGATCGTCCGCCGTCCGTCCGACGCGGGAGTTACCGGTCCGAGTAGTCCGGCTGCTCCACGTCGGCCTGCTCGTACCCCGCCTCCTGCCACGCGGTGAAGCCGCCCTCGACGTGGGCAACGTCCGCGAACCCCATGTCACGCAGCGCCTTCGCCGCGAGCGCCGACCGGCCGCCCTCGTTGCAGTACAGCACGAACCGGCGGTCCGTCTCGAAGTAGTCGCGGTAGTACTCCGTCTCGGGGTCGGCCCAGAACTCCAGCATCCCGCGCGGGGCGTGGGTGTCGTCGGGGATCGCGCCCTCGATCCACCGCTCGCGCACGTCGCGCACGTCGAGGAAGAACGTGTCCGCGTCGCCCGCGGCGTCGTCGGTGCTCCCGTCGTCGTTTTCGCCGTCGTCGCCTCCGATCATCTGCCACTCCTCGTGAGCCTCGTCTATGCTCAGCACCTCGACGTCCTCCTCGGCCTCGGCGGCCATGTCCCACGCGTGGTTGTCAACGTCGCTCATGGATCGAAGGCGGCGAGCACGGGACAAAGAGCTACCGGCGGGCGTCGGGGCGAGGAGCTACCGGCGGGCGCCGAGCGGGGCCGGGTCGAACTCGTGGACGACGAGCGTGAGCGCGTTCACGAGGTAGTGGGCGACGACGACGAGCGCGAAGCTCCCGGTGAGCACGAACGCCCCCGCGAGCACGAACCCCAGCGCCCCGGTGGCGACGATCCCGGCGCGGCCCTGCGCGCCGTGGCCGAGCGCGAACGCGACCGACGACCCGGCCGCCAGCAGCCATGGCCACGGGTCGAGGCCCGCGATCGTCGCCGGCAGCCACGCCGGCGCGTCCAAGCCGACGCCGAAGGCGCCGACGAGCACGGCCCGAAAGAGGAACTCCTCGAACAGCGCGACTGTCGGCAACACGGCGAGCAGCAGGATCGCCCAGCCGCCGAGCGTGTCGGGCGCGAGGGCGCCACGCAGCGCCTCGTTCACCTCGATCCCGACCCGTTCGGCGAGGCGGCCGCCGGCCTCGCTGGCGAGCCACAGGGCGGCGCCGAGGCCGACGCCCAGCGCCAGATCCGGGAGCGTCGCCGCCGGTACGAGCCCCAGCGCCGCGGCCGGCACGTCGGCCCACACCGCGGCGGCGACGAGCATCGCGCCGAAGACGCCCTGCGAGAGCGCGACGTTCGCCAGCAACACGCCCGCCGACAGCGACGCCTCCGCCTCCGCGGCGGCGACGGGGCTGCGCTCGGGAGCCGACAGCGACCGGTCCGCGTCGGGAGTCGTCGCCGGGTGTGACGGCGTCTCCGGACGTGACGGTGTCGCCGTGGGCCCGTGAGCCTCCGGCGCGGCATCGGTCCCACCTGTGGCACCCGTGGCGCCGTCTGCGGCGCCGTCGCCGGTGCGGTCGCCGCCGCGAGCCGCCGGCTCGTCGACGGGTGCGAACTGTGCCTCGGACAGCCTCGCGAGGCCCAAGAGGAGAAGCAGGACGACGGTCGCCAGCCCCGCGAACGCCGTCCAGCGCGTCACGTCGGGTCGCTACTGCGGGCTGGGGCTGGTCGGCCCGCGGCCGGCGCCGGCGCCCTCGCCGGTCTTCTCCAGCGCGGAGCCGGTGATGCTCTTGAGACGATCGACCAGCGAGTCCTTCTCGGGCTCGCCCTCCAGCGCGATGTCGAGCACCTCGGAGATGTGCTCGACCGGGATGATGTCGACCATCTCCTTGTACTCGTCCTCGATCATCACGTCCTGCTCGTTCGCCTTCGGGATGATGACCGTGTCGCAGCCGGACTTGGCCGCGGCCTCGATCTTGTGGGTGACGCCGCCGACCGGGAGCACGTCGCCCCGGACCGACAGCGACCCCGTCATCGCGAGGTTCTGGTCGACCCCCACGTTCTCCAGCGCGGAGATGACGGCGGTGGCGACCGTGATGGACGCCGAGTCGCCGTCGACGCCCTGCTGGCCCGTCTGGACGAACTGGATGTGGATGTCCTTCTCGGTGATGTCCTCGTCGGAGAACTTCTTGATGATCGCCGAGACGTTCTGAACGGCCTCCTCGGCCATCTCCTGGAGCTGGCCGGTGGCGATCACCTGGCCGGGCCCCTGCGAGGGGGTGACCTCAGCCATGACCGGGAGCATGATGCCCGAGTCCTCGCCCATGACGGCGAGGCCGTTCACGCGGCCGACCTGGTAGCCCTCGGCGACCTGCAGCTCGTAGTCCTTGCGGCGCTCGATGTAGTCGTCGGCGAGCTGCTGCTCGATGGAGCGCGAGCGGCCCTTCGCCTGGAGTACGTGGTCGCGAGTGACGCGCTCGGCGTCCTCGCCGCGGGCGATGTCGCCCGAGACGCGGACCAGCCCGCCGAGGTTCCGCAGCTCCAGGGTGAGGTGGCCCTTCCGGCCGGCGCGGCGGCGGGCGGTGAGGATGACCTCCTCGATGGCCTCCTCGCTGAACGCCGGCAGCCGGCCGTCCTTGGCGACCTCCTGGGCCACGAAGCGGGCGTACTTGCGGCGCATTTCGGGGGTGTCCTCGATGGTGTCGTCCATGTAGACCTCGTAACCGTATCCCTTGATGCGCGAGCGCAGCGCGGGGTGCATGTTCTCCATCGCGTCGAGGTTCCCCGCCGCGATCATGATGAAGTCGGTCGGGACGGGCTCCGTCTGGACCATCGCGCCCGAGGAGCGCTCGGACTGGCCGGTGATCGAGAACTCGCCCTCCTGGATCGCGGTCATCAGCTTCTGCTGAGAGCGGATGTCGAGGGTGTTGATCTCGTCGACGAACAGGACGCCCTTGTTCGCCTTGTGGATGGCGCCGGCCTCGACGCGGTCGTGGCTCGGCGTCTCCATCCCGCCGGACTGGAACGGGTCGTGACGCACGTCGCCCAGCAGCGCGCCGGCGTGGGCGCCGGTGGCGTCCTCGAACGGCGCGGACTTCTCGTCGGCGTTGTTGACGAGGAGGTTCGGGATCATCGAGTCGCTGCCGCGCGAGCCGTAGCGGAACGCGAGGTAGATGATACCGGCCGCGAGGATGCCCAGCAGGATGTTGCTCACGACGAGCAGCGAGTAGCCCAGCACCACCGCGATGATGATCCACATGAGGAAGCTGCGCATCTGGTTGCGCTTTCTGGCCTCCTCCTTGTGGGCGTCGACGATCTGTTCGCCCTTGCCCGAGGGCACCGTCCGCACCTTCGGGTTGTTTCCGTCGTCGGGGTTGTGGTACACGAGCACGTCCTGGAGCTCCTCCTTCGGGAGCAGCTCGGACATGGCCTTCGCGAGCATCGACTTGCCCGTCCCGGGCGAGCCGATCATCATCACGTGGCGGCGCTGCTTGGCCGCCTTCATGACTACGTCGCGGGCGTGTTCCTGCCCGATAACCTGGTCGACGAGTCGGTCGGGAACCTCGATGTCGTCGGTCGAGTCGATCTGGAGGCCGCCGAGCAGGTGCTCCTCGGCGATCTCCTCGTCGATCTCGGCGTCGATCTCGACGTCGCTCCCGAGGTCGTCGATGTCGGCCTCCTGGTCGGAGGGATCGTTGGAGGCACCCACCGACCGGCCGCCGGTCGTGCCGCCGGACCGCCCGTCGTCGGCCCCGTTCGACTCGGGGCCGCGATCGGCGGGGGCGTCCTCCGGATCCAGGACATCGCCGCCGTCCCGGCTGTCGTTTCGATCGTTGCTCATAGAATCGTCGCTACCGTAAAACAGGGTCCGTCGATTCATATACTTTCTCCCCCTGTGAGCCGCCCCTGCCCGAGCGAGAACCGCCGGTAGCGCCGCTGAATCCGTCGGACCAAGACGCCCGCGGCACTCGCCGGGCTTTTAAACTCGCCGCGAGATACGTCCAGTCATGCGGGGGTTCTACATCGGGCGGTTCCAGCCGTATCACAACGGCCACCACCACATGGTCGAGGAGATCGCCGGCGAGGTGGACGAGCTCGTCCTCGGCATCGGCTCCGCGGGCGACTCCCACACCCGGCGCAACCCGTTCACCGCCGGCGAGCGCGTCATGATGGTGACGAAGGCGCTGGCGGACGTCGACCTGACCACCTACGTGGTCCCCATCGAGGACCTGGAGCGCAACTCCGTGTGGGTGAGCCACGTCCAGTCGATGTCGCCGAAGTTCGACGTGGCGTACTCGAACAACCCCCTCGTCGTCCGCCTGTTCGAGGAGGCCGGCGTGGAGGTGCGCTCCTCGCCGATGTTCCGCCGGGAGGTGCTGGAGGGAAGCGAGCTCCGCGATCGCATGATCCGCGGCGACGGCTGGGAGGACCTCGTCCCCGACGAGGTCGTCGAGACGATCGCCGAGATCGACGGCGTCGACCGGATCCGGCAGGTGGCCTCCTCGGACGCCAACGGCACCGGCGACTCCCTCGATTTCGACCACGACAGCTCCACCGCCGACCCGGCGTGATCCCCCGATGTTGACGCTCGCCTCCGACTTCGGCTCGCCGTACCCCGCCGCGATGAAGGGCGTCCTCCGCTCGCGCGGCGTCACAGATCTGGTGGACGTGGCCCACGACCTCCCCCAGGGCGATCCTCGCGCGGCCGCGTTCTGGCTGCGCTTCGTCCTCCCCGAGTTCCCGTCCGGCGTCCACCTCGTCGTCGTCGACCCCGGCGTCGGCACCGACCGCGCGGCGATCTGCGTCCGCGCGGGCGACCACGCCCTCGTCGGCCCCGACAACGGCTGTCTGCTCCCACCCGCGAGGGAGTTGGCGGGCGAAGAGGGCGACGTGGAAGTGTTCGCGGTCGACGAGGCCGACCCCCGGTCCAGCACCTTCCACGGCCGGGACGTGTTCGCCCCCGCGGCCGCCCGCGTCCACGAGGCCGGCGTCGACGCGATCGGGTCCCTCGACGGCTTCCGTCGGGTCGACGACTACGACGATTTCGAGATCCCGAGGGCGTGGGTCGAGGCGGAGACGGCCGCCGGCGAGGTGCTCGTCGTCGACGACTTCGGTAACGCGATCACCAACGTCCCCGGCTCGTTCCTCGACGGGCGCGTCGGCGAGACGATCGCCGTCGAGACCGCCGCGGGCGTCCGCGAGGTGCCGGTCGTCGAGACGTTCGCCGACGTGAACAAACACGACCCGCTGGTCACCGTCGGCAGCCACGGCTACGTGGAGTGCGACGCGAACCAGGGGCGCGGCGACGAGGCGTTCGACCTGGCGCCGGGCCGGGCCGTGACCCTCTCGTTCGAGGAGGCGCTCGCGGCGACGGTGCCGACGGCCTGACCGTGGGCGTCGTCACCGCCGTCGCCGCGGTAACCGCGATGAACCTCGTCGGCCTGCTGGCGTTCGCCGTCGCGGGGTCGCTCAAGGGCGCCGACGCGGAACTCGACCCCTTCGGCGTCGCCACGCTCGGCGTGCTCACCGCGCTCGGCGGCGGCACCGTCCGCGACGTGCTCGTCGGGCGCGTCCCCGCCGCGCTGCGCTCGACCGGCGACGTGCTCGTCGTGCTCGCGGGCGTCGGCGTCGGCCTCCTCGTCGCGTGGGCGCTGTCCGGCGGGGCGGGTCGCGTCCGCGACCATCCGGCGTTCCTCGTCGCCGACGCCGTCGGGCTCGCCGCCTTCGCTGCCTCGGGGGCCGCCGTCGGCGCCGAGGCGGGGCTGTCGGCGTTCGGCGTCGTCGTCACCGCGACGCTCACCGGCGTCGGCGGGGGGTCGCTGTCGGACCTGTTGCTCGCGCGGGTGCCGGTCGTCCTCCGGGAGGACTTCTACGCGACGCCCGCGCTGTGCGGCGGCGTCGCCTACGTCGTCGCCGGCGCGGTCGGCGTCCGCGGGGCGACCGCGACGCTCGGGGTGGCGCTCGGCGTGTTCGTGCTCCGGGTGCTCGCGGTTCGGCGCGGATGGTCGCTGCCGTCGCTGTGAGCGGCGAGCCGACCCCGCACCGGTCCCCGTCCGCCCGTGCAGTTCGTGCTCACCCGCCCACGTCGTCGAGGATCTCCTCGACCGGTTCGATCTCCTCGGCGAGCGTCTCCCGCTCGAAGTACAGCAGCTCGACGCCGACGACGAACGCCGCCAGCGCGACGACCGTGTAGAAGGTGCCCGGCCGGGTCGTGTACAGGTGCCACGTCATCAGGGGGAGGAACGCGCCGGCGCCGACGGCACCGACCGCCGGCGGGACGGGATCGACCGCGTCGGCGTCGCGGTGGCGGAACGCGAGCGCGCTCATCGCGGCGAACACGACGATGAACGCGATCGACGCGAAGTTCGTGATCGCGCCCAGGGTTCCGACCACGGTGAGGGCGGCCGTGATCACACCCAGCGAAAGCAGCGTCCGCTCGGGGACGCCGTCGGCGCTCGCGTCCCCGACGCGGTCGGGAAGCAGGTCCTTCGAGAGCAGCCCCTTCGCGAAGTGACCCGTCGAGAACAGCGTCGCGTTGATCGCGCTCCCGGTCGAGAACAGCGCCGACAGCGACATGATCACCGCGCCGACCTCCGCGAGGCCGACCACGCCCGCGATCCGCGCGGCGGCGTCCGTCAACGCGGTGTGCGGGTGGCTCCGGAGCGCCTCCGGCGCGAGATTGTACGTGGCGACGGCGACGAGCACGTACACGAGCACCGCGGCGGGGATCGATATCAGGACGGCCCTCCGGGTCGTCCCGACGGGGTCGCTCATGTTCTCCTGGTCGTAGAAGAGGAGCTGCCACCCCTGGAACGCGACGAACGAGACGCCGGCGGCCATGATCGGCCCGAACGACGCCACCCCGCCGACCCCGTACTCGGCGGGGTCGGGCGAGACGAGGTAGACGTACGCGATCCCGCCGACGCCGAAGGCGACCAGGATGGCGACCTTCGCGCCGACGAGGACGTTCTCGGCCTGCCCGGTTACGCGCGACCCGAGCAGGATCAGTCCCGTGAACCCCGCCACCGCGGCCACGGACACGACCGGGCGAAGCGGGACCCCGAACGCCGATTCGGGGACCGCCGGAAGCGCGACGGCGAACTCGCCGAAGGCGAACGCGTACATCGCCATCGAGCCGACGTAGCCGAACAGCAGCGTCCAGCCCGTCATCCCCGCGAGCGTGGTGTTGCCGGTGAAACACTGGACGAACGTCACCGACCCGCCGTTCTGGTCGGCGATCGCGTTGAGGACGGTGTAGGAGTAGGCCGCACACAGCGCGACGACCCCCGCGAGCACGAACGCGGCCCACGTCGTCGCCCCCGCGATCGTGGTCACGACGCCGAGGACGGCGTAGATCCCCCCGCCGATCATGCCGCCCAGCGCCATCGACACCCCCTCGACGACGCCGAACGATCCGTCGTCGCTCACGGGGAACGGTGGTCGCGTCGAAAACTAAACTCGCACGGCCGATCCCGGAGCGGAGGAACGAGAGGTTCCGGAGTACAGAGGGGTTTCGGGAGTACAGAGGGGTTCCGGAGTACCGGGAGATTTCGGGAGTCGACCGCGGAGCGGTCGCCCCCTCAGTTCGCCGCGATCACGTCGTCGATGCGGAGGATCATCGTCGCCGCCTCGGTGGCGGACTCGAGCGCCTCACGCTTGACGGCCGCGGGGTCGACGACGTGGTCCTCGCGGGGGTCGGTGATCGCGACGGACGGCCCGTCGATCACGATGCCGGCGACGCCCTCGCTGTCGTGGCGCGCGCGGAGGTCGACCAGCGCGTCGATGGGGTCGAGCCCGGCGTTCTCCGCGAGGGTGCGCGGGATCGCGTCGACGGCGTCGGCGAACGCCTCGACCGCCAGCGCCTTGCGGCCCGTGACCGCGTTGGCGCCCGAGCGGAGCCGGTCGGCGATCGCGACCTCGACGGCGCCTGCGCCGGGGACGATCTCGCCGTCCTCGTAGGCGGCGACCGTCACGCCGAGGGCGTCGTCGATGGCGCGCTCGGTCTCGTCGACCACGTGGTCGGTCGAGCCGCGCACGTACAGCGTCACGGTGCGGGAGTCGTCGCTCCCCTCGAGGAAGGCAACGTCGTCGCCGCCGTGGCGCTCGACGCGGACGGACGCGGCGGTGCCGAGGTCGTCCGCCTCGATGTCGTCGAGCGTTCCGAGACGGCGCGCGCCGGTGGCGCGGGCGAACGCGCGCGCCTCCGACGCCTTCACGTTCGAGAACGCGAGGATGCCCGCGTCAGCGAGGTACGCGGCGACGGGGTCGGAGATCTTCTTCGAGCAGAACACCACGTCGACGCCGGCCGAAGAGAGCGTCTCGGCGATGCCGCGGCGCTCGGCGTCCTCCGCCGAGAGCGCGGCGTCGAGCTGGTCGACGGAGGTGATCGTGTACTCGGTGTCGACCTCGCCCGAGCGGACGTCGAGTTTCATGTCGAGCACCGCGACGGTCGCGTCCTCGACGCTGCGGGGCATGTTGTCGTTGGCGGGGCCCTCCTCGAAGACGACGCCGCGGACGAGTTCCGTCGCCGCCGCGGAGGCGCCCGTTCGGGTGAACACACGGATGTCGTCGCGGTCGACGCGGCGGTCGTCGTCGGCCACCTGGAGGACCGCGTCGACGACGACGCCCGCGAGGACGCCGGTCGCGATGTCGCCGGTGCCCTTGCCGGTCATGGCGGACTCGGCGACCGTCACGAGCGCCTCGCGGTCGACCTCGCCGTCGATCAGCATGCCGTCGACCGCGTCGAGCGCGAGCCGCAGCGCCTCGTGGTACCCCTCGACCACGGCCGTCGCGTGGACGTCGTCGTCGAGGAGGTCCTCGGCGCGAGCGAGGAGTTCGCCCGCGAGGACCGCCGCCGTCGTCGTGCCGTCGCCGACCTCCGCCTCCTGGGACTCTGCGACCTCGACGAGCATCCGTGCGGCGGGGTGCTCGATGTCCATCTCCGTCAGGATCGTCGCGCCGTCGTTCGTGACGACCACGCCGCCCGAGGAGTCGACGAGCATCTTGTCCATGCCGCGAGGTCCGAGCGTCGTTCGGACCGCGTCGGCGACGGCCCGACCCGCGGCGACGTTCGACCGGCGCGCGTCGGCGCCGCTGGTTCGCTGGGTCGACTCCGTCAGGACGTAGAGGGGCTGCTGCATGTAACTCATGGAGTGATCAACGAGTAGGATGGTTGTGGTTCTATATGAAGTTATCGTAGCCGATCCGGTTGGAAACTACCCGACTGCGACGTGATAGCTCGCGTCAGTATCGCCGGCGGATCGGTCGGCGAAGCCCCGACGGCCGGCGGGATCTCGACCGGCGCGCGGAGACTGCAACACTCAAGTCGAGCGCGTCGTTGGGGGGTGATAGATGCTGGAGTTGGAGCACGGGTTCCGCGTGGTCGACGTGCACGCCCGCCTCGACCCGGACGACGGCGCGGTCGTCGCCTCCCGCGGGCGCGACATCACTCCCGAGCGGCTCCAGCGCGAGATGCACCAGGCCGGCGTCGTGCAGTCGGCCGTCGCGCCGGGCCCGCGTCCCGCCGGCGAGGGGTACCTCCGCGCGAACAACGCGGTCGCGCGCCTCTCGGTCGACCGGCCGTTCCGCGCGATGGCCCGGCTGAACGGTCCGCGCGATCCCGGCGACTCGCCCGTCTCCCGGCTGCGCAACCTCGCCGCCGCCCCCGAGGACCACCACACCGACCCCGGCGACGTGGAGCAGTACGCCTACGACAGCCGCCTCCACGGCTTCGTGCTCGACCCGGTCAACGACGGCCTCCCCACGGAGGCGACGCTCGAACAGATCGAGGCCGCCGGCGAACCGGTGCTCGTCCACGCCGGCCGCGGCTACCCGCCCGGCGCGGTCGCCGACACGGTGCTGTCGTACGACTTCCCGACGATCCTCTCGTCGTTCGGTGGCTACCCCCTCGACCGGACGCTGATGGACGAGGCCCTGGAGCTGTTGGACTCCCACGACGACCTCTACCTCGACACCGCGTTCGTCCGCTTCCGCGACGTGCTCGAACGCGGCCTCCTCGAACACCCCGACCGCGTGCTGTTCGGCTCGGGCGCGCCGGACACCCACCCCGACGTGGGCGTGATGGAGGTGCTCACGCTCGACGTGCCCGAGGACCTCCTCGACCGCGCGCTCTCGAAGAACGCCGCGCGCGTCATCGAGGGACTGGCGCCCGGCGCCGACGCCTGAACCGACGGCAGAATCGGCTCCTGAATCGACGCCAGAACCAGCTTCTGAACCGCAGCCCGGGTCCCCGGCCGAATCCCGCACCCATCGGTTCCGAGCGGTCGGCTACTCGGTTCGTCGGTCGTACCGCGCGACGGCCCGGTCGGCCCGAACGGTGACGCCGTTCGGGTTCCGCTTCGGCGAGCGGTCCCGCGCGCGGGCGACGAGCCCGTCGGACGCCCCCCGGGAGATCCCCACGACCACGTCGCGTCCGTTCCGCGCCCACGAGGTCGGGGTCGCCTCGCCGCCGAGGACGTCGCGCATCGCGCCCACGGCGTCGCCGACGGCGTGGCTGATCGTTCGGCGAACGACCGTCGGGCGGATCCCGTAGTTCTTCGCGAGCCGGTACGCGAGCGCCCGGTACTTCCAGCCGAGGTCGCGGCGCTCGATCCCGCCGTCGGTCGCCTCAGTGCGCCGTCGGGCCGCGGCGTCGCCGCTCCAGGTCACGTCAACGCCCATCCCGGCGAGGCGGTGGGCGGCGTCGCGGGCGCCGCCGGTCTCGAGGTACTCGTCGAACCCGTCCAGATCATCCAGCACGGGGCGCGCGAAGACGACGTTTCGACCGTTGAAGTACGACACCTCCCGGTCGCCGATGCGGCGCCGTTCCAACCCGTCGCTGGTCGCGCCGCCGCGCACCGTCCGCCGCAGCGGCCCGGTGACGACCGACGCGCCCTCGGCGAACGCGTCGGCGACGCCCTCGCGCCAGCCGGGCTCCACCTCGTGGTCGTAGCCGAGGAAGGCGACCGCGTCCCCGTCGGCGACCTCCAGTCCCGCGTTGCGGGCGACGTTCACGTTGCGCGCCGCGATCTCGACGAGGACGTCCACGTCGTCGCGGTCGCGCACCATCCCGGTCGTCCCGTCGGCGGAGGGACCGTTCACCACGATCACCTCCGCGTCCGGCGCGACGGTCGCCAGCGCGTCGAGGCTGGCCGCCAGCCTGTCCCGACCGTTGAGCGTCGGGACGACCACCGAGAGCTCCATAGCCGATGGTAGGAAGTCGGAGACTTAAAAGGGGGGATTCCGATCGGTATCCGGGCCGAACGCACCGCCGCCGGCGACGGCGTCGAACGACGACCGCGTCGGCGTCGCCGCGCCGGTCGATCGTCTACCGGTTCAGGTAGTAGACTTGCTTGCGCGCGTCCTTGAACGAGTAGCGGGAGCCGACGAGCCCCTGATCCTCGAGCCGGTTGAGCGCGTAGCGCACGGTGCGGTCGGGCAGCAGCGACTCCTCGGCCAGCTGGCCCTGCGAGAGCGGCGCGTCGCCCTCGAGAACCTTGGCGACGAGCTTCGCGCTCGGCGGCAGGTCGCTGAGGAGGTCGCGATATTCTGTGTCGGTGAGCGCGTCTGCGGCGTCCGGGTCCGCGGTACTGGTGCTCATACTTCAGCGAAGTCCGAGGGTGGTGGTAAAGGTTGCCTCAATACAAGTCCAACTCGTGTATATCCCTTATACGCATATTATCGGATCGCGACCTGCGTCGATCGCGACGTGATCCGGACGGTGTCGGGCGATCTGCGGCGCGTCGTCGCCATCGTGTCGGCGCCGTGATCACTCCACGGTGGCGACGCCAACCCCCGGGTCGACGCCAGCGATTACCTCGTCGACGCCAACGACCAAGTGGTCCGCGTGCGAGGGAGGCACGTGATCCCCGAGTCGCACGTCGACATCTTCGAGTCGGAGTCGTTCGCCCACCTCTCGACGGTGATGCCCGACGGCACGCCGCAGGTCACGCCGGTGTGGGTCGACCACGAGGACCGCGAGTACGTGCTCGTGAACACCGCCCGCGGCCGTCGAAAGGAGCGGAACGTCCGGAACAACCCGAAGGTCGGCCTCTCGGTCACCGACCCCGACGACCCGTACCGCTACGTGTCCGTCATGGGGGAGGCCGAGCTCACGGAGGAGGGCGCTGTCGAACACATCGACGAACTGGCGAACCGGTACTTCGGCGTCGACGAGTACCCCCATCACGGCGAGGAGTCCGGCCCGCGCGTCATCGTCCGGATCCCGACCGAGAAGATCGTCACGAGCGGCTGAACGAGGGGTCCGCGACCGACCGACGGGTGGTCGCGGATCGCGGGGCGGCCGAGGGGCTATCAGTATCGTTTTACCGTTCGCCCGAGGACCCCGAGGTAGTGTGAAGGGCCAGGAGTGGTACCAGGCCGACTCGGTCGCCGAGGAGTACGACGACAAGCGGTTCTCGAAGGGCGGACGGCTCATCGACCGCCGCGAGAAGCGCGCCGTGCTCGAGGCGCTCGCGCCGGTCGAGGACGAGCGGGTGCTGGAGATCGCCTGCGGCACCGGACGGTTCACCGTGATGCTCGCCGAGCGCGGCGCCGACATCGTCGGCCTCGACATCTCCGACGCGATGCTCGCGCAGGGGCGCGAGAAGGCGCGTCGGGCGGGGCTGGAGTCGACCGTCGAGTTCATGCGCGGCGACGCCGCCCGGCTCCCGTTCCCCGACGACCACTTCGACGCCGTGTTCGCGATGCGCTTCTTCCACCTCGCGGACACCCCCGCGAAGTTCCTCGCGGAGATGGCCCGCGTCTCGAAGGACGTCGTCTTCTTCGACACGTTCCGCGGCTCCTCGTTCCGCGTGCTGTACAACTGGGCACTTCCGATGGGGTCGCGGCTGTACGGGCGCGAGGAGGTCGAACGGCTCATCGACGGCGCCGGCCTGCGGCTCCGTCGCGCCGATCACGACTTCGTGTTCCCGTACGGCTTCTACCGCGAGGTTCCCAACGCCGTCGCCGATCCGTTCTGGTCGGTCGACCGGACGGTCGGCGGCAACGCGATCGGGGAGAAGCTCTCGTCGGTGTCCTACTGGACGGCCGAGGTCTGACCCGCCCGACCCGCGACCGCGGACCGACCGCGGCGATCCGCCCGTGGCGACACGCTACTCGTTCGTCGGAACCGAGACCACCGGCACGGCGGTCGCGTCCCGAACGTCGCTGGCGAGGTTGGAGGGGGAGAACAGCCGCTTGAACCCGCTCCGATCCGGTTCGGCGACGACGACGAGGTCGACGTCGTTGCCGTCGGCGTACAGGCCGATCTCCTCGGCCGGCGTGCCGTAGCGGAGCCACTTCGAGACCGGAACGCCCGCGGCGTCGGCTACCTCGCCGGCGCCGTCGAGCGCCGCCTCCGCCTCGTCCTCGCGACGCTCGACGACCATGTCCCAGTGGTCGACGGACGAATCCAGCGGTACCACCGACAGCACGTCCAACTCGGCGCCGTGTGCCGCCGCTAGCGAGACCGCCACCTCCCGTACCCGCTCGTCCGTGTCGCCGTCGACCGCGAGGAGCACGCGGTCGAACGCGCCGACCGCCGTCGCGCCCGAACCGATCGCCCCCTCGTCCACCGCGTCGATGCTCGAACTCGTAGTTGCCATTACTACACCGATATGGCCCCAGTACCAAATATTTGTCCATGTGTTCGGAGAATAAAGACAAGTTATCGACCATTACAGACCGATAGAGTATGAACGTCCATTACATTGGCGACTTTCGTGATGGATCGGGATCTCCGATCGGCTGACCGACAGGTCGTTGTCGGCGCTCGGCGATGTGGCGGCGTGCGCTCGGATACGGTGGAGGGTCGGTGACCTCCGGTCGGTGCCCCCGGCCTGTTCAGAAGATGTTCGCCTGCCGGTACACGGAGATCCCGTCGCTCATGATCTCGTAGGGTTTCGTCTCCCGGGAGTGGTTCGCGTCGCGGATCTTCTGGATCTCGACGGCGAGGCGGGTCTCCCGGAAGTCCGACGGCCGGACGTACTGGAGGACGAACACGGCGTCGGTGAGGTACTCGACGATGCCGTGGCGCGACGCGTAGGGGTTGTCCTCGCTCGCCTCGCTGGTCAGCATCGTCGTCACGCCGGCCCGTTTCAGCGAGCGGGCGAAGTCGAACACCTCCGAGCGGCGCTTGCTCGGGTGGTCGTACATCATCTCCAGCAGCGAGACGGAGTCGAGCACGAGCCTATCGGCGTCGAACTCGGTGACGAGCCGGGAGATGTCGTCGCGGAGGGAGTCCAGCGAGTTCGCCATCTCGATGGGGTCCATCGCGACGACCGCGAGACGGTCCTCCTCGGCGAAGCGTCGGTACTCCCACCCCTTCTCCTCGGCCGTCGAGAGGATCGCCTCCCTCGATTCCTCGAGGGTGATGTACACCGCGTCGCCGTCGTTCTCCAGCGCCTCGTTGAGGAACTGGAGCCCGAACGTCGTCTTCCCCGTCCCCGCGCTCCCGATGACGGCCATCAGCGACCGCTCGGGGACGCCGCCGAGGATCATCTCGTCGAGCCCCTCGATGCCGATGTCGATACGGGCGATGTCGGAGTCGAACTCCTCCTCGTCGAACTCGGGGCCGCCGCCCCCGAAGTCACCCCCGAAGTCGCCGAACCCGCCGCCGAAGTCGTCGCTCCCCGGCTCCGCCGGTCCCCCGCCGCCAGCACCGCCGTCCGGACCGCCAGCCCCGGGTGTGTTCCGCATCGCCGCGCCGAAGCCCTCGCCGAACGGGTCCTCGCCGGGGCTGTCGTCGCGATCGGCGGGCTCCGAGTCCTCGGCCCCGTCGTCCTCCGACCCCTCTCGCGGGCCGCCGAACGGGTCCGCCGCCGGACCGTCGTCGACGCCGCCGCTCCCGTCGAGACCGCCGAACCCGCCGCCGTCGAACCCGTCGCCGTCGACGGACTCCGGCTCGGCGCCGTCAGGGGCGTCGCCCTCGAAGTCGCCCTCGACCGCGGCCCCGAACGAGTCGTCGGCGATGTCGTCGAACCCCTCGTCGACCCCCTCGACGTCGGCGTCGAACGGCGAGTCGTCCGGCGACGCCGCGTCGCGGTCGCCGTCGCCGTCGCCGTCGACGCTCGCCTCCTCATCGTCCACGCCGTCTGCGGGGTTCGCGTCGTCTGCCCCGTTCCCGCCGTCTGCGTTGTCCGCACTGTCCGCGTCGTCCGCCCGCTCGTCGTCGGACCTGTCTCCGTCGTCGTCCCGGTCGTCCTCGCGGAGGGCGCGCTCGAACCAATCGTCGTCGTCGCTCACGGTCGACCCCTCCCGTGAGCTCGACCGACCGGCGCCTGCCGTGGCGGGTCGCGGGCGGCGCGCGCCGGCGTCGGCCGTTCGCTCATCGTCACCCCGGAGACGGGCCGCCGGCATGAATGTTCCCCAGCGCGTCGCCGGCGCCGACCCACGCCGTGCGGCTGCCGTGTCGGGAGCCCGTTGTCCGGGGGCCGTCGTCGCGGGGAGCGATCGCTGTCGGGTGGCTTTTTGCCCGGGGACGGCGAGGTCCGCGTATGGAAGTCGGCATCGTCGCTCAGCGGGGGAACAACCGCGCGGCGTACCTCGCGGAGGACCTGCGCGACAGGCTCCGTGCGGCCGACGTGCGCGTCGCCGTCGACGAGGCGACCGCCGACGCGCTCGACCTCGACGGCGTCCCCGTCTCCGCGATGGACGGCGTCGATCTCGTCGTCTCGATCGGCGGCGACGGCACCTTCCTCTTCGCCGCCCGCGGCGCCGGCGGCGTGCCGATCCTCGGCGTCAACCTCGGCGAGGTCGGGTTCCTCAACGCCGTCTCCCCGGGCGAGGCCGTCGACGCCGTCCTCGACGAGGTGGAGGCGTTTCGCGGGGAGGGGATGCGCGTCCGTGAGGCACCCCGGCTCGCGGCCGCCTGCGACGGGTGGCGCTCGGAGCCGGCGGCCAACGAGATCGTCGTCCAGGGCGGGCGCCGCGGGCGCGGCGGCGGGGTCGGCTACGAGGTCCGCGTCGACGGCTCGCTGTACTCCAGCGGCCACGCGGACGGCGTCCTCGTGTCGACCCCGACCGGGTCGACCGCGTACAACCTCTCGGAGGGCGGCCCGCTCGTCCACCCGTCGGTCGACGGTCTCGTCGTCACCGAGATGTGCGCCGAGGACGGAATGCCCCCGCTGGTGACGGGACCGGACACGTCGGTGAGCCTCACCCTCACCGACGCCGATGAGGCGATCGTTATCACCGACGGGCGCGGCGGGCGCTCGTTCGACGTGCCGACGGAGGTGACCGTCGCGACGACGGGGCCGCCCGTCCGGATCGCCGGGCCCTCCGCGGACTTCTTCGAGGCGCTCGGGAAGCTGGAGTAGCCGCCGCGGGGACGGTTCCCGCCCCGCCTCAGGCGTCGCGCAGGTCCTCCAGCGCCCGCGCTCGGATCGCCGCGGCGGCGACCTCGTCGGCCCGCTTCACGATCTCGGCCTCCAGCGTCGCCGGTTCGACGGCGGTGCGGCCGGTGTGTGAGAGCACGACGTGTGAGAGTTCGACCGACAGCCCCGCGGCCTCACAGACGTGGACGCCGACGTACGGGTGGCCGAGGAGGTCGTAGTACTCGGTGCCGGACCGGCCGTCCGCGGTCCCCTCGTCGCCCTCGGGACCCTCGTCCCCGTCGAACGCGTCGGCGTCCCCGGGACCGAACTCGTACAGTTTGCTGATGTCGTGGAGGAGCGCGCCCGCGACGACGAGGTCGCGGTCGAGCCCCGACTCGGGGCGACGCGCGAGCAACGCGTCCGCGAGCGCCGTCGCCAGCGCCGCCACGTCGTTGACGTGCCTGACGTTCGTCTCGTCGGGGAGGCCCAGCCGGGCCTGCTCGTCCGGGAGCCACGGCACCGCGTCGAGGTCGGCCCAGTCGGTCTCCGCGAGCGCGACCGCGTACGCGTCGCGGACGCCGACGCGGAGGTCGGGGTCGGCGATCTCGGCGTACGCGGGGAACACCTCCGCGAGGTCGTCCGGAAGCGAGTCGGCTACCGGCTCGGGTGCGTCGTCGGTCGAGGACGGAGCGTCGTCGGTCATGGGCCGTCGTTCGCGGAGCGGCGTGAAAAGCGGGTCGGGGGTCGAAGCCGAGGATCGGGAGTCGGAATCGGGGGTCGGCGCCGCTTCGGCCGTCAGCGTCGTTTCAGTCGTCGGCGCGCCCCCACGCCTCGTTGTGGCGCGGGCGCTCGGAGACCGCGAGCACGTCCAGGTCCTTCCCGCGGGAGGCGAGCGCCGAAAGCGACGCCTCGACGGACTCGGTCGTCGAGAGGTACGCGACCTCCTCGGTGACGGCCGCCCGCAGCGCGTCGACCTCGTCGGAGATCAGGAGGTCGATGTCGCCGCGGCGCAGGGCCTCCTCCACGTCGCCGACCGGCTCGATCTCGTAGTACTCCTCTAAGCCCGCGCGGAGGTGCTCGTACCCCTCGGTGCCCTTCAGCGGGAGGCTGTCGCCGACGGTCTCGAAGGCGACCGTGCCGCCGTCGGGGAGCCGCTGGCCGGCGGCGTCGAGCGCCTTGCCGTAGGCGACGCCGAAGTCGCTCGCGGTGCCCATCACCTCGCCCGTCGACTTCATCTCGGGGCCGAGCCGCGGGTCCGAGTTCGGCAGGCGGTCGAACGGGAGGACGACCTCCTTCACCGAGAAGTGCTCGGGCACCGACTCCTCGGCGCCGATGTCCGCGAGCGACTCGCCGGCCATCACGCGCGCGGCGAGCTTCGCGATGGGGACGCCCGTCGCCTTCGAGACGAACGGGACGGTGCGCGAGGAGCGCGGGTTCGCCTCCAGCACGTACACCTCGCCGTCACGAACCGCGAGCTGGACGTTCATGAGGCCGACCGTGTCGAGGGCGTCGGCGATCTCCTCGGTCACCTCGCGCACGCGGGCCAACGTCTCGTCGTCCAGCGAGCGCGGCGGGATGACGCAGGCGGAGTCGCCCGAGTGGACGCCCGCGGCCTCGACGTGCTCCATCACGCCGCCGATGAGCACGTCCTCGCCGTCTGCGACGGCGTCCACGTCGAGTTCGACCGCGTCCGCGAGGAACTCGTCGACGAGGATCGGCTTGTCCGGGGAGACGCGCACGGCCTCCTCGATGTACTCCCTCAGCTCGTCGTCGTCGTCGACGACGCGCATCGCGCGCCCGCCGAGCACGTAGCTCGGACGGACCAGGACCGGGTAGCCGATGTCGCGCGCGAGTTCCAGCGCCTCCTCCTCGCTGGTGGCGGAGCCGCCCTCCGGCTGGGCGATGCCGCGCTCGTCCATGAGGCGGTTGAAGCGGTCGCGGTCCTCCGCCAGGTCCATCGCCTCGACGGAGGTGCCCATGATGTCGCACTCGACGCCGCGGCGGTCGAGTTCGTCCGCCAGCGGCTCGCCGATGTCGACGGAGGTCTGCCCGCCGAACTGGATCATCACGCCGTCGGCGGCGGTCGCCTCGATCACGTCGGCGACCTCCTCGGCGGTGATGGGCTCGAAGAACAGCCCGTCGGAGGTGTCGTAGTCGGTGGAGACGGTCTCGGGGTTGTTGTTGACGACGTGGGCGTCGATGCCCTGCTCGCGCAGCGCGCGCACCGCGTGGACCGAGCAGTAGTCGAACTCGACGCCCTGGCCGATGCGGATGGGGCCGCCGCCCACGACGACGACGCTCTCGGCGTCGCGGTCGACGCGGAGCTCGCCGCCGGCGGCGTCGCCCTCGAACGGGCCGGAGAACCACTCGGGCTTGCGCGAGGAGTAGTAGTACGGCGTCGACGCCTGGAACTCGCCCGCGCAGGTGTCGACCTGCTTGTACGTCCGGCCGGGGACGTTCGCCTCGACCTCGCCGACGCCCGCGCGGGCCGCCGACACCGGGAGGTCGCCGCCAGCGTCGGCATCGGCGTCGCCGCCGGCGGTCGCGGCGGCCGCGGTCGCGTCGCTCGCCTCGCGCCACGCGCCGCGCGTCTCGGGGAGCCACGTGAGGCTGGAGTCCTCGAAGACGTTGCCCGCGAGCGCGCTGATCTCCGCGTTCGTGAAGCCCGCGGTCGCCGCCTCGGTGAACTCGCCGTCGACGACCTCCTTGCTCGCCTCGACGATGCGGTGGAAGCGCTCGACGTACCACTCGTAGATGCCGGTCGCCTCGACGACCTCATCGACCGAGAACCCGCGCTCGAACGCCTCGAACATCGCGTACGGCCGGTCGGGGCTCGGGCGTTCGAGGTACTGCTCGGTCAGTTCGTCGTCCTCCAGGTCGCCGAAGTCGACGGCGGGGTCGTACTCGGAGCTCCGGAGCGCCTTCAGGAGGCTCTCCTCGAAGGTGCGCCCGATGGCCATCGCCTCGCCGGTCGACTTCATCGCCGTCGAGAGCGTGAAGTCGGTCTCCTCGAACTTGTCGATGGGCCAGCGCGGCACCTTCGTGACGACGTAGTCGATGGCCGGCTCGAAGGCGGCGGTCGTCTCGCCGGTGATCTCGTTGGTGATCTCGTGCAGGCGCTTGCCGAGCGCGACCTTCGCGGTGACGCGGGCGATGGGGTAGCCGGTCGCCTTCGACGCCAGCGCCGAGGAGCGCGAGACGCGCGGGTTCACCTCGACGACGCGGTACTCGCCGCCGGGGGTGCCGTCGTCGCGCCAGGCGAACTGGATGTTACAGCCGCCCTGGATGCCCAGGTCGCGGATCACTTCGAGCGCGGCGTCGCGCATCTCCTGGTGGCCGTCGTCGGGGATGACCTGCGAGGGCGTGACGACGGTGGACTCGCCCGTGTGGATGCCCATCGGGTCGAGGTTCTCCATGTTGCAGATGATGACACAGGAGTTGTCGGCGTCGCGCATCACCTCGTACTCCAGCTCGACCCACCCGGAGATGGACTCGGTGATGAGCACCTCCGAGTTGCGCGAGAGGCGCAGGCCCTTGCGCACGCGGTCGATCAGCTCGTCCATGTCGTCGACGACGCCCGACCCGCTCCCGCCGAGCGTGTAGGTCGTGCGCGCGATGACCGGGAGGCCGCCCACCTCGTCGACGGCGTCCTCGACGCGCTCGCGGAGGTCGTCCTCGGTGAGCTGCGAGACCGACTCGTCCTCGTCCATCGAGATGGTCGTCGAGGCGGGGACCGGCTGGCCCAGTTCCTCCATGCGCTGGCGGAACAGGTCGCGATCCTCGGTCGCGTAGATGGTGTCGAGGGGAGTCCCCATGATCTCCACGTCGTGCTCCTCGAGCACGCCCTCCTCGGCCAGCTCGGCGGTGACGTTGAGGCCGGTCTGGCCGCCCAGGCCGGCGATGACGCCGTCGGGCTGCTCTTTCGCGATGACCTCCGAGATCGCCTCGGTGGTGATCGGCTCGATGTACACCTTGTCCGCCATCTCCGGGTCCGTCATGATCGTCGCCGGGTTGGAGTTGACGAGGACGACTCGCGCGCCCTCCTCCTGCAGCGCGCGACACGCCTGCGCGCCGGAGTAGTCGAACTCTGCCGCCTGTCCGATCTGGATGGGCCCGCTGCCGATGAGGAGAATGGTCCGGGTCTCCTCGTCGGTGTCCTGACTCATTACCGCCACCGAGTGCGTTCATCGTAATAAGGCCGACGACTCGTACCGATTTTCGTAGCGACTTTACGAAATTCGTAATGCGGGTGAGTGACACACCGGGCCGAGAGTTTAGGCGGCCGCCGCGGACGTCGCACGTATGCAGTTCATCCGTGCGCCGGCGCTCTCGGCCGGCGACAGGGTCGGCCTGGTCGCCCCGTCGCGGCCGGTCGCCGACGGACGCCTCGATATCGCCGCGGACCGACTGGAGTCGGCGTTCGATCTGGCCGTGACCCGGTATCCGACCGCCGAGCGCGACCCGGAGGGGGGGCCGGCCGCACCGGCCGCACGCGCCCGGGACATCCACGACGCGTTCGCGGAGTGCGAGGCGGTGCTGGCCGCCACCGGCGGCGACGATCAACTGCGCGTGCTGCGGCATCTCGACGCCGATCACCTCCGGGAACACCGCGCGCGCTTCTTCGGCTACTCGGACAACGACAATCTCCGCCTGTTCCTGTGGAACGCGGGCCTCGTGAGCTACGGCGTGCAGGCGCACCCCGACGTGACGGTCGACCCGGATCTGCACCCGTACACCGCCCGCTACCTCGAACGCGCGCTGTTCGAGGAGACGCTGGGCGAGGTCGCCCCCGCGAGCGAGTGGACCGACCGGTGGTACGACTTCGAGACCGGCGGCCCGCGGGAGTGGTTCGACGCGCCGGGGTGGACGTGGCGCGACCGCGGTCGCGCGACCGGGCCGGTGTGGGGCGGGAGCCTCGCGATCGTCGCGTGGCACCTCCAGACGGGTCGGTATCTCCCGGACCCAGACGACCTCGACGGGGCGGTGCTCGCGCTGGAGACGTCGGAGACGCTGCCGCGGCCCGAGGAGGTGGGGTACGTGCTCCGCTCGCTCGGCGAGCGGGGGTGGCTGGACCGCTTCGACGGCCTGCTCGTCGGGCGACCGCAGGCCTACAACCCCGCCAGCGACCGCGATCCGGAGTTCGACGACTACCGCGCGGCCATCCGCGAAGGGGCGACCCGCGAACTCGACCGCTACGCCCCGGAGACGACCGCCGTCTTCGACGTCGACTTCGGTCACACGTCGCCGACGGTTCCGCTCCCCCTCGGCGCGACCGCGACGCTCGACCACGCAGACGAGACGCTTCGGTTCGACTGACGGGCACGACGGATCACACCCACCGCGAGCGCGCACACCGACCACGCGAATGCCACGCTGGCCCGTCCGAGCAACAGGCGGGACTTTCGCGGTCGTCGTCGCTGTCGCCGTAACTGTCGCTGTCGAAGTCTCCATCCCCGTCACTGAAGCGGTCGCCGGTGCGGTCAGGGTCCCGCCAGTCACGACCGCCGAACCGACGGTACCGACTACAGCGACCCCACCCGGAACACCGGAGGATCAGACGTACACGTCGTCGGCGTCCAGGTCGCGCTCCGCGCGGTACTGGTCGACGAACTCCGTCACGTCGAACTCCAGCATCTGCTCCTCGAACTGTGTCATCGCCGTCGAGTCCTCGGCGTGGCTGACGGCGTGTTCCATCAGCTCGATCACCAACTCGACGACGATCTCGTGGAGGCGCCGGGAGTCGAACGCCGTCACCCACAGCATCGAGTAGCCCATGTCGGGGTTCTCGCTGGCGTCGACGGCCGTCACCCGTTCGGGGAACTCCTCCAGCACGATGCCCATCAGGTGCGGGGTGCCGAACTCCGGCATCTCGTCGCTGGTCGTCTCGACGGCCTCCCGCAGCGTCCCGACCAGGAACTCCGGGAGGAAGCGCTCGGGCGGGTTCACGTCGGTGACGACGCCGTGGGTCGCCCCGCACGCGCAGTCGTACTCGCGCATGCCGAGGTCGAACACCGACATCGGCCGCGTCTCGCCGCACGGCAGCTCGACGGCGTCGTCCCCGCCTCCGGGGACGCGCGGTTCGCTCATACCCGCCGTTGGCTCCCGCACGGGTTAAAAAGCGCGTTCGTCGCCGACGCCGGTGCGGTCGCGCGTCTTCCGGTCCGGGGTCGCGTCCGGCCGACCACCCCGCCCCGAACCCGTCGCCCGCCGTCACTCGTAGTTCTCGTGGGCCGGTCCCTCCGCGTCGGGGTCCGGCTCCGCGTCCACGTCGGCCTCGTGCTCCGGCTCGCCGACCTGCCCGTGCTCGGGCTCGTCCGGGTCGAGCACGCCCTTCCCCTCCTCGTGGTCCTCCTTCTCGTGCTGCTCCTCCCCGTGCTCTTCGCGCTCCCCGTCCCCGTCCTCGTCTCCCGCGCCCTCGTGACCGTGTTCCCCGTGGTCGCTTCCGCCGTGGCGCTCCACCTCCACCTCGACTTCGATCTCCAGCCCGTCGGTCTCCAACTCGGCCTCGTACTCGGTCGCGTCGCCGACCTCGACCTCCAGTTCGTCGCCGTCGACCTCCACTTCCACCTCGACCTCCACCTCGATGTCGTCGTCCGTCATGCGTCGGCGTTCGGTCGCCAGCGGTTTCAGCGTTCCCGCCGCCCACGCGATCGGTCCCGGCGCCCATCCACAAGCGACTTGCCACGCCGTCCCGCAGTCCACGGCATGATCGCTATCGTCGGCGGCGGCATCGCGGGCCTGGCCGCCGCCCGCCGCCTGCGCGCGAACGGGCGCGAGGTGACGGTGTACGAGGCCGGCGGCGAGGACGCGCTGGGCGGGCTCGCGCGCACCTACGGGACCGCGGGCGACGACATCGAGCAGTTCTACCACCACCTCTCGAAGTCCGAGGAGACGATCGTCGAGCTGGCCGAGGAGCTGGGCGTCGGCGACCGCCTGGAGTGGCTCGTCGGGAAGAACGCCTACTACGTCGACGGCGTCGTGCACCCGCTGGACACGCCGTGGCAGATCCTCGCATACCCGCACATGAGCGTGTACGACAAGTTCCGGCTGGGGATGCTCACCCTGGAGATCGACGTGCGCGGCGGGATCCCCTCGTTCGACACGTACGACGACCTCGCGGACTTCGAGGACGTGCCGATCCGGGAGTTCCTCGTCGAACACACCTCCCGCGGCGTGTACGAGAACTTCTTCGAGCCACTGCTGGACGCGAAGTTCGGCAGCCGCAAGGACGACGTGAGCGCCGCCTGGCTCCTAGGTCGGGTGAAGTTCCGCGGCGAGCGCGACCTCCTCCGTGGGGAGATCCTCGGCTACTTCGACGGCGGCTTCGCCCCCGTCATCGAGGCGCTGGTCGAGGACGTCGGGATGGAGAACGTCGAGACGAACGCGCGCGTCGTCGACCTCGACATGGACGGCGACGCGGCCTCCGCGATCACCGTCGAGCAGGACGGCGAGACGCGAACGGAGGCCGTCGACGGCGTCGTCGTCGCGACGATGCCGAACGTGCTGGAGGACCTGACGGGGTACGCCTGCGACATCGACTTCCAGGGGGCCGTCTGCGCGGTGGTCACGATGGACGAGCCGCTGACGGACACCTACTGGCTCAACATCGCCCACGACGCCCCCTTCGGCGCGCTCATCGAGCACACGAACTTCGTGCCGCCCGAACGCTACGGCGGCGACCACCTCCTGTACGTCGCCAGCTACGTGCAAACCGAGGACGAGTGGCTCGCGACCGCCGACGAAGAGGAGATCGAGGACCGCTGGCTCGATCACGTCGTGGAGATGTTCCCCGACTTCTCGCGCGAGGCGGTCACCGAGTTCCGGCTCGCGCGCGCGCCGCGGGCGGCGCCCGTCTACGAGCGCGGCTACCTCGACCTGGTCGTCCCCTACGATCTGAGCGACGAGGTCGCCGCCGGCCTCTACTACGCGGGGATGGCCAGCGAGGCGCAGTACCCCGAGCGCAGCCTGAACGGCGGCGTCGTCGCCGGCTACGAGTGCGCCGACCGGATCCTCGGGAGCTGATCCTCGGGGACGGTCGGTCCCCCGCGGCGGTCCGGGACCCGCCGTCGGGATCGAGGTCCCGCGGCGCCGCGGTCGCGTCGACGTTCACTTCCGCCCGGAGAGTACAGATCGAACAGCCGAAATTCCGCGTATTCGAGCCGTCTCTGTACCGGACTCTCCTCGTGAGTCGGTTCACTTCCACCGCGCTCACGGCTCGCGACTAAGTGCCGAGCGGCGGATCCCTCGCCCATGCGACTCCCGACGACGGACCGTCCCGCGCCGACCGACCGTCCGGCCCCGGAACCGGGCGTCACCGTGCTGCGAACCGAGCGCGCCGGGGGCGGCGCGCTCGCCCGCCTCGCGACCGACTGGCTCGCGCGCGACCCCGGGCCGGCCTACTGGGTCGACGCAGGCGGCGCCGCCGACACCCGACGGCTGTACGACGCCGCCCCGACCCGCCGGACGCTCGCGGGGCTTCGCGTCGCCCGGGCGTTCACCGCCTACCAGCACGCCGAACTCATCCGCCGGCTCCCCCGGCGCGCCCGCCCCGGGACGCGGCTGATGGTCGTCGCCGACGCCGCGCGCCCGTACCGCGAGGGCGACGCGCCCGACGACGAGGCCCGTCGCCTCCGCCGGGCGGGCACGGCCGTCCTGACAGAGCTCGCGGCCGCGTTCGACTGTCCCGTCCTCGTGTCGGTCGCCGGCGCCGGCGACCACGCCGACGCCGTCGCCGACGCGGCCGACCGCGTCATCGAGTGCGAGGCGACGCCGTTCGGGACCCGCTTCGACGCGCCGGGAGAGACCGTCCGGGGCTACCGCGTCGCCGGCGGCTGGCAGACGACGGTCCCCTACTGGGTCGACCTGTTCGGCGTCGACCCCGCGGACCCGCTGTCGACGGCCTCGCCGGCGGCCGTCGCGGCGGCGACGACCGGACCGCTGGCTGCGACCGCCGACGCCGGCGACGGGGGTGGCTGATGGGGCGCACGACGCCCACCTACCGGCGGTTCCTCGACGCCTACGAGGACGACTGGGCCGACTACCGGCGCGCGCTGCGCCGCGAGCACCGGGGCGACTTCGACCGGCTGTTCGAGGGCGCGGCCGCCCACGCGCACGCCGCCGGCCTCCAGAACCCGCCGGACGCGCTGGAGGCGATGTACCTCTCGATGCTGCTGGCCCATCAAGCGGAGATCCGTCGCCTCCGGGACCGACTCGACGCCGTCGAGTCGGCGGGGACGGACGACACCGAACTCGCCGAGTCGTCGGAGTCCGCCGACCACGCGGGGTCCGACACGTGACCGTCGCGATCGAGTTCGTCGACGGCGCCCCGGTCGTCTGGGAGCGTCCGGCAGACGCGACGCCGTCGGGGGAGCCCGCGACCGCCGTCCCTCGCCGCGATCCCGACTACGAGCCGGCGTTCCTCGTCGCCGGCCCGTCGCGGGCCCGGGCGCGGCTCGCCGACTGGCTCGCCGGCGACGACCGCGTGACCGGGACCGCGACCCGCCGTCGCTACCGGTCGCTCGCCGATCGCGAGAGCGAGCGCATGCTGCGGGTTCGCGTCCGGGAGCCCGACGCCGTCCGGGCGGTCGCGCGTCGCGTCCGGGGGGGGTTCGAGCGCGCGCACTACGCGCCGGGGACGCTGCGGCTGTTCGACGTGGACCTGGACCCGACGTTCCGCTACTGCCTCGACACCGGGGCGCGACCCGTCCCCGACGCCGGCGACGCGGACCTCACGACGCTCCGGGTCGACCTACCCGAGGACGCGCTGGCGGCCGGCGACGCCGGCGCGCTCCGGATCGGCGGCGACCCGGCGGCGCCCGACGGCGACGAGCGGGCCGCGATCGAGACGCTGCGCGCGGGGCTCGACCGCCGCGACCCGGACGTGCTCGTCGTTTCGGGCGGCGACCTCCTCCCGTTAGTCGCCGAGCGCGCGGACGACCTCGGCGTGTCGTTCCGGTGGGGCCGCCACCCGGACCGCCGGGTCCGGCAGGTCGCCGGCGCGAACAGCTACGAGAGCTACGGCCGGGTCGGCTTCTCGCCCGCGCGGTACGTCGTCCCCGGCCGGGCCGTCGTCGACCAGTCGGGGAGTTTCCTGTGGGGGGACGGCCGCCTGGAGGGGCTCGTGTACTTCGCGCGGCGCTCCCGGCGGCCGCTGCAGGCGACCGCCCGCGCGAGCATCGGCGGCGTGCTCACCTCGATGCAGGTGTACCACGCCCGCGGCCGCGGGGTCCACGCGCCGTGGCGACCCTGGACGCCCGAGCGGTTCAAGCCCCTCTCGACGCTGCACGACGCCGACCGGGGCGGCGTCACGCTCTCGCCCCGTGTCGGCGTCCACGAGGACGTGGTCGAGGTCGACTTCGCCTCGCTGTACCCGGCGGTCATCCGCGCGCACAACGTCAGCCCCGAGACGGTCCGGTGTGACTGCTGTCGCGACGGGGACCCGGGAACCGGGTCGGTGCCGAACCTCGGCTACCGCGTCTGCGACCGCGAGGGGTTCCTCCCGGGCGTGCTCGGGCGCCTGCTCGACGACCGCGCGACCGCGAAGGCGTTCGTCGCCGGCGGCGACGACACGCGGCGGCGGATCGGCGGCGACGCGGTCGACCCGGCGGGGGCCGGCCGCATCGCCGACGCGATCAAGTGGGTGCTCGTGTCGTGTTTCGGCTACCAGGGGTACCGGAACGCGAAGTTCGGCCGCATCGAGTGTCACGAGGCGATCAACGCCCACGCCCGCGAGGCGCTGCTCGACGCGAAGGCGGCGTTCGAGGCCGGCGGCTGGCGCGTCCTCCACGCCATCGTCGACAGCGTCTGGGTCGCCCGCGACGACGACCGCGACCCCGTTCCGGCACGGGAGCTCGCCGCCGACGTGAGCGACGCCGTCGGCGTGCCCCTGGAGTTCGAGGCGCGCTACGACTGGGTCTGTTTCGTCCCGAAGCGCGACTCGCGGGCGGGGGCGCTCACGAAGTACTTCGGCCGGCGCGCCGACGGCGGCGTCCGCGTCCGCGGGATCGAGTGCCGCCAGCGGAGCACGACGGCGTTCGTCGCCGACGCACAGCGGGAGATGATCCGCGCGCTCGACGGGACCGCTCAGGCGACGAACGCGGAGGGGGACGCGGGAACGGCGAGCACGGACGGCGACGCCGATTCCGGCCTCGTCGAGGACCCCCCGGCGGCGGCCTGTCGCGTGCTCGCCGAGCGCCTCCGCGACCTCCGGGCCGGCGCCGTCGACCCGGCGGACCTGGTGGTCCGGACGCGCGCCTCCAAGGACCCGGAGGCGTACGACCGGGACACGACGACGGCGGCGGCGCTGGCGCGGTACGAGCGCGCCGGCGTCGACCGCTCGGCCGGACAGACGGTCGCGTACGTCGTCGTCGACGACGACGCCCGCGGCGCCGGCCGGGTCCGGCTCGACTTCGAGGACCCCGGAAGCTACGACGCCGACGCCTACCGCGAGCGACTGCTCCGCGCCGCGCTCAGCGTGGTCTCGCCGTTCGGCTGGGACCGCGAGGACGTGACGGCGTTCCTCGCCGACGGACGGAACGCCCGGCTGTCGGCGTACTGACCGGGGCGGATGCGCCGGACCGGGACCGCGCCGTTCCGGTCCGTCAGGAACCCTCGCACCGCCGGACCGGCCGAGCGGCTCAGGCGACCTCGAACCCGCGGTCGGCGAGCAGATCGCGCACGCGGTCGGCGTGGTCGCCCTGCACCTCGATGACGCCGGCGTCGTCGTCGACGGTGCCGCCGGCGCCGACGGCGGACTTCAGCTCCGAGGCGAGGCCGGCGAGGTCGGTCGCGTCCGGATCGAACCCCTCGATCACGGTGACGGGCTTGTCGTAGGTGCGCCGCTCGACGCGGATCGACAGCGTCTGGTCGGCCCGGTCGAGGTCGGCGGTCGGGTCGTCCGGGATCCCCGCGAAGGGATCGTCGTCGTCACTCACACCCGAGGGTACGCGTCGGAGGCTGAAAAACTGCGGTGCGGTCGTGTGTGCGCCGCGGACGTGCGGCGCGGCGGCCCGCTTACGCGAGGTCGTGGATGCGCTCGACGACCTCCTCGGCGAACTCGGAGGTGGCGAGCTTCGTGGCGCCCTCGCGCTGGCGTTCGAGGTCGTAGGTGACGCGACCCTCGCTGATCTGCCCTTCGACGGCGTCGCGGACGAGGTCCGCGGCGTCGCTCCAGCCGAGGTAATCGAGCATCTCGCGGCCCGAGAGGATCATCGCGGTCGGGTTGACCTTGTCCTGGCCGGCGTACTTGGGGGCGGAGCCGTGGACCGGCTCGGCCAGGGCCTTGCCCTCGCCGTAGTTGACGCCGGGGGCGATGCCGAGGCCGCCGATCTGCGCGCCGGCGGCGTCGGACATGTAGTCGCCGTTGAGGTTCATCGTCGCGATGACGGAGTACTCGTCCGTCCGCGTGAGGAGCTGCTGGAGCATGTTGTCGGCGATGCGGTCGTTGACGACCACGGTGCCGTCGGGCTGCTCGCCGTCGTACTCGTCCCACAGCTCGTCCTCGGTGATCACGTTCTCGCCGTACTCCTCCTCGGCGACCTCGTAGCCCCAGTCGCGGAAGGCGGCCTCGGTGAACTTCATGATGTTCCCCTTGTGGACGAGGGTGACCGAGTCACGGTCGTTCTTGACCGCGTAGTCGATGGCCTCGCGGATGAGGCGCTTGGAGCCGAACTCGGTGATGGGTTTGACGCCGATGCCGACTGGGCCGTCGTGGATGGTCGAGTCGAAGCCCATGTCCTCCTCGACGAACTCGCGGACCTGCTCGACCTCGTCGGTGCCGGCCTCCCACTCGATGCCGGCGTACACGTCCTCGGTGTTCTCCCGGAACGTGATCATGTCCATCTCCTCGGGGTTCTTGACCGGCGACGGAACGCCGTCGAGGTGATAGGTGGGGCGGACGTTCGCGTACAGGTCGAGCGTCTTGCGCAGCGCCACGTTGAGCGATCGGAACCCGGATCCGACCGGCGTCGTCAGCGGTCCCTTGATGCCGACGCGGAACTCGCGGAACGCCTCGACGGTCTCGTCGGGGAGGTTCTCGTCGTATTTCTCGCGGGCGGACTCGCCGGCGTATACGCGCATCCACGCGATGGAGCGGCCGGTGGCCTCGGCCGCGGCGTCGAGCACCTTCTGGGCCGCGGGGCCCACGTCGGTGCCGATGCCGTCGCCGTGGATGATCGGGATGATCGGGTTCTCGGGAACGTCGAGTTCGCCCGTCTCCTCGTCGGCGAGGGTGATGACCTCGCCCTCCTCGGGGCGTTCGGCGATGTCGTAGCTCATAGGCTACCAGCGGCTTCCGACGGCGAGCGAAAAAGCCTGCCGTTCTCCGTCTCCCGGGACCGAACGGCGGGAACGAGCCGCACACTGACGGTCGGCCGCGACCTGTGAAACCGCGGCCGGGAAAATCGTCAGCCGGGCGACCATCGGCCGGGCGGACCGCCGACCAGGTTTTCCTCCCCTCGTCCGCCCCGGGGTCGCGCCCTCCAGTTATTTGGTCGATCGGTCCGTGGATCGGGTGTGGATTGTCTGTTCGTCGGCGCCGGCGCGGTCGCCCGCCAGTACGCGGTCGGGCTCGACGCCTCGCCGCTGTCGCTCGCGGCCGTCTGCGACCTCGACCGGGAACGGGCGGAGTCGTTCGCCGCCGATGTCGCCGACGAGCGCCCGTTCGGCGCCGACGGGGACGCGGGCGGGGGCGACGCCGACACCCCCGCCGTCTACGCCGACCTCGACGCGATGCTCGTCGCGGAGTCGGCCCCCCTCGTCGTCAACCTCACGAGCCACGCCGCCCACGCGGCGGTGACTCGGACGTGTCTGGAGGCCGACCGCCACGTTTTCTCCGAGAAGCCGCTCGCGCTCGACCCGGCGGAGGCGGGCGGCCTCCTGGCGCTCGCCCGGGACCGCGATCTCGCGCTCGGCTGCGCGCCGATCGCCCCCGACTGCGACGCCCAGCGCCACGCCCGGACGCTCCTGTCGGACGGCCGCCTCGGCGACGTGGGGCTCGTCTACGCGACGGCCCACGTCGGCCGGGTGACCGAGTGGCACGATCGACCCGACTCCTTCCTGTCGGTCGGCCCGCTGTACGACGGCGCGGTGTACCCGCTGTCGGTGCTGGTCGACTGGTTCGGCCCCGTCACGCGGGTTCGCTCGGCCGATGCCGTCGACGCGTGGCCCGAGCGGGAGCCCCGCCGACCGGAGGCGCCCGCGCACGTCGAGGCGACCGTCGAGTTCGCCGACGGGCCGGTCGTCTCCCTGCGAGCGAGCCTGTACGCCGACCACCGCAGCCGGGAGTTCTACTCGCTGGAATGCCACGGCGACGACGGTACCCTCTACCTCGCGGACGCCGGCGCGATGGCCGCCGACTGTGACGCGGTGCGCGTCCGCGGCGGCGACCGCGAGTCCGTCCCCGCGCCGCATCCGCGCCCGCGACGCGAGCGCTCGCACCTCGACGGCCCCGAACGCCTCGCCCGGGCGGTCGGTCGCGGCGACCGCCCGCGGGCGTCCGCGCGGCGCGCGGCACACGTCGTCGCCGTCTGCGCCGCGATCGAGGCTGAGGCGACCGACCCGGACGGGACCGGGCGGGCGGTCGGCGCCGTCCGCGGCGACGGCGGCGACGCCGGCGCCGCCGGCGAGCTTGCGGCCGCCGTCGGCGCCCGGTCAGCTCCGGCGGTCCGGCCGCCGGCGTGGGGGCGCGACGCCGGGTCCGCGCTTCGTCTCCCGCCGGTCGGGTTCGGCTGCTCGCGCTATCGGGGCGACGAGTACGTCGACCGGATCGACTCGATCGCGACGGCGCTGGATGCGGGCTACCGCCTGCTCGACTCGGCGGAGCTGTACGGCAACGAGTCGCGGATCGGCGACCTCCTCGCGTCGCCCGGGACTCCCGACCGCGAGGGGCTGTTCCTGCTCGGGAAGGCGTGGAACACGAACCACGGCCGCCTCCGGGAGGCCTGCGAGGGGTCGCTGGCTGAGTTGGGGATCGACTCCTTCGACTGCTACGCGCTCCACTGGCCCGACGCGTGGGCGTACACCGAACCCCTCCGCGAGCTGGCCGAGCGCCCGGTCGAGGAGCGGGAGCGGCTCACGTTCCCGGAGGACGACGACGGCGAGCGCGCGACCGCCGACCGCGATCTGGCGGACACGTGGCGCGACCTCGCCGCGCTCCGCGAGGAGGGGCTGACGCGGACGATCGGTGTCTGCAACGTCGACCTCGACCGCCTGCGCGACCTCGTCGCCGAGACGGGCATCGAGCCGGCGCTGGTGCAGGTGGAGCGTCACCCGTACACCCCGCGGAGCGAGTTGGTCGAGTGGTGTCACGACCGGGGGATCCGGGTGATCGCACACTCCCCGCTGTCGGCGCCGGGGCTGCTCGACGACCCGGTCGTGGGCGCGGTCGCCGAGGAGGCTGACGCGACGCCCGCCGGGGTCGTCCTCGCGTGGAACGTCGCCGCCGGCGTCGTCCCGATCCCGGCCAGCAACGACCCCGAGCACGTCGTCGACAACCTCGCGGCCGCGCGGATCGAGCTCTCGACGGAGCAGCGCCGACGGCTGGGCGGCCTCGCGGACCCGGAGTTCGAGCGATGAGCGACGCCGATGCCGACGCGGACCCCGTCGCGGTCGACCCGGCGTCGCCGGGTGCGAGCGCCCCGGTCTGGGTCGGGGTGGCGCTGCTGTCGGTCGGGGTCGGCGCCGGCGCGCTCGCCGCGGTCGCTGACCCGAACACGGGCGGCGCGTGGCTGGTCCCGGCGGCCGTCGTCGTCGCCTGGGAGTGCGTATTCCTGCTCCGGCGACGGGGGCTGAACCACCCGCCCGGCGAGCCCGCGGCCGTCGCCGGCGGCGTCGGCGTCGCCAACGCGGTGACGATGGCCCGGGGGCTGCTGTACGCCGGCGTCGCGGGGTTCCTCCTGACCGGGCCGCTCGCCGGCGCGCTCGCGTGGGCGCCGGCGCTGCTGTACGGGGCGGGGGCGGTTCTGGACGCCGTCGACGGGGCGCTCGCCCGGAGGCTCGGCCGTCGGACCGTGCTCGGCGAGAAGCTCGACATGGGGATCGACACCCTCGGGTTCCTCGTCGCGCCGCTGGTCGGCGTCGCGTGGGGGCGCCTGCCGGTTTGGTACCTCTCGCTGTCTGCCGCGCGTTACCTGTTCAAGCTGGGTCGCTGGCGGCGCCGCCGCCGGGGCCTCCCCGTGTTCGACCTGCCCGACAGCCGAGTCCGCAGGCCGCTCGCGGCGGTGCAGATGGCGTTCATCGCCGTCGCGCTCGCGCCGGTGTTCCCGCCGTCCCTGGTCGCCGGGGTCGCGGTCGCGGTGCTCGTCCCCTCGCTGGCGGTGTTCGCGCGCGACTACCTCGTCGTCGCGGGGCACCTCGACGGCGGGCGCGCCGAGGGCAACGGCGACGCCGAGGGCGACACCGACGCGGACGCGACGAGCGATGCGGAGGTACCGGGCGACGCGGACGCGACGGGCGACGCGACGGACCCGGCTGACGACTGACGCCAGGTGCGTCCGCGCTGGGCCGTCGTCCGCACCCCTCGCCGACCGGTTTCCGTGGATTGATGCGGGCCGCCGCCGCCGGAACTCCCATGCGAGTAATCTGCCACGGCGGCGCGGGCGGCGTCCCCGAGGAACCGGAGCCCAGGCAGGCGGTCCTCGACGAGGCCGCCGAGACCGGCGCGGCCGAGTCCGACGCGGTCGACGCCGTCGTCTCCGCCGTCGAGGTGCTGGAGGAGTCCCCCCGGTTCAACGCCGGCTACGGCGGCGCGGTCCAGTCGGACGGCGTCGTCCGCACGGACGCGGGGATCATGACCGACGAGCGCGAGGCCGGCGCCGTCGCGTCGATGCCGGGCGTGGCGAACGCCGCCGCGGTCGCGCGCGTCGTCATGGCGGAGACGCCACACGTGTTCGTATCGGGGGTACACGCGGTCGACCTCGCCGACGACTTCGGGGTCGAGGTCGAGCGCGACCTGTTGACCGACGACGGGCGTCAGTCCTACGAGGACGCCGATCCGCCGGACCACGACGCCGGACCGAAGGCGCACCTGGAGTGGCTGGACGAGAAGTTCGGGGGGAGCGCGTCGCGGAGCGACGCGGATCAGTCGAGCGGCCTCGGGCCGCGAGACCACGACACCGTCGGCGCCGTGGCGCACGACCCCGAGACGGACGCCTTCGCCGCCTGCACGTCCACCGGCGGGCGCAAATTCGCGCTCGCTGGACGCGTCGGCGACGTGCCCCAGATCGGCTCGGGGTTCTTCTGTGCGCCCGCCGGGGGCGCGAGCGCCACCGGCGCCGGCGAGGACATCGCGAAGGCGACGCTGACGCGCCGGGCGGTGCGACACCTGGAGAACGGCCTCGACGCGCAGGCGGCCGCGGATCGAGCGATCGAGGAGTTCGGCGAGTTGACCGGCTCGTCGGCGGGCGTCATCGTCCTCGACGAGGGCGGCGCGGGGTCGGCGTTCAACTCCGAGGGGATGCAAACGAGCGTCGCGACCTCGGAGTAACTGCGCGGTCCGTTCCGGCGCCCGTCGGGTCGCTGACTCCCGTATCGGCCGGCTCAGCCGTCCTCGATCCGTTTCCACAGCTCGACGACCGTGCCGGTCACCTCGCAGTCGTCGCCGCCGAACTCGTGGGTGACCGCCCGGACCCTGGTGTAGCCGTGCCGCTCGTAGAAGCCGACGGCGTTCAGCGACGCGTGCATGCCGAGCGCTCCGAGACCGCGGTCGCCGGCCGCCCGTTCGAGGTCGGCCAGCAGCGCCGTACCGACGCCCTCGCCCGCCCGGTCCGGGTGAACGTACACCGCCTCGACGGTCCCCGGCGGCCCCGCGCCGGGTCCGTCCGCGAGGTAGTCGCGTCGGGACGGGATCAGCGTCCCGAAACCCACCACGCGCCCCCCGTCGTCGGTGTCACGGCCGCTCGGTTCGCCGTCGCCCGCCCCGGCGTCGACCGCGCCGCTATCGACCGCGACCGTGTCGTACCGGGGGGCGTCGTTCCCGAGGTGGTCGTAGTCGGCGGGCGAGCGGTCGCCCGCCCACGCCTCCACCTGCTCGGCGTCGTACCCGCGGGTGCCGAGCCCGCGGATCGACGCCTCGTGTACCCGGCAGACCGCGGCCGCGTCGTCGCCGGTCGCCTCCCTGACGGTGACCACGGCGGGGGAACACGGTCGGACGGAAAGGAACTTTCGACGGTGTGCGAGCGCGTGTGCTCGTCCCGGCTCAGGCGACCTCGACCGCGAACAGCAGCGCGTTGTGCACGCCGGGTCCGAGCCCGACTGCCGTCACGAGCGCGAGCAGCGCGTACCCGTAGCGCGGCTCCTCGCGCACCGTCGGCGCGACAGCGAGGACGACGACCGCGGCGACGGCGAGCTTCACGAGCACGAACAGCCAGCCGGCGCCCAGCGCCTCCGCCGTGGGGAGCCCGGCCGCGAACTCCAGGATCAGCCGCGAGGCGGGCGTGCGCTCGCCGAACCCGAGCAGGTCGACCCCGACGGCGGTCGTCACGCCGTCGACGCCGTGGGCGGCGACCGCGAGCAGCCCCGCGCGGCCCGCGACCGCGGCGTCCTCGCGCAGGCGGTACAGCAGCGCCCCGACGGCGACCCCGAGGGCGGCGCCGCCGACCAGCCCGGCGGCGGGGAGCACGGGAGAGAGCGTGCCGTTCGCGACGCCGTGGGCGACGACGCCGCCGACCGCCGGGAGGAGCGCGACCGCGCCGGCGACCCCGAGCGCGCGGGCGTCGTCGGCGTCGATCCGGAGGGTCGCGAGCCAGACGGCCCCGGCGACGCCCGCGGTCGTGAGGTACGCGCTCGGCGTGCCGAACAGCGGCGCGAGCGCGGGCGGGAGCGCGCCGAGGCCGTACAGGACGTGGCCGGCGGCGCCGACGCACATCCACGGCACCAGCGCGAGCACGTGCCGGCCGCCGAAGTCGGGGTCGCGCCGCCGGACGCCGACGGCGACGCCCACGAGCGCGGCCGCGAGCGCGAGGAGGTACGGCAGCGGCGGCAGGCCGAAGCCGGCCGGGAGCACCTGCCACGGGGTCGCTTGCCCCGGAAGCGCGGCCGACCGCGCGAAGGCGAGGGAAGTCATGTTCGTGCGGGCGGCCCGCCGGATGAAAGCGTTGGGGGAATCGTCGCCGCCGCGGGCGACGAGCGGGCCGACACCGCCGGCTGGTCGCCTGCGAGCCCGCTCGACCCCACCCGCCCGCACCGACACCGTTAGGCGGCGCGCCCCCGTCCGGCGGACCCGTGCACCCGCTCGTTCGCGCCCTCCTCGCGCTCGGTGTGGCACCGATGCTCCTGGCGCTGTCGTTCGTCCTCGTACCGGACCCGACCGGGACGGCCCCGATCCTCGTCGGACTCGGGGGATCGCTCGTCGCCGTTCCGGTCGCGTACCTCGCGATCGGTCGCGCCGAGGCGTGAGCGGCGATACTCGGTAGCTTTTCCGGGCGTCCCGCCGGAGAGGCACGTATGACCGACGACGCGCACGATGCGACCGACGCCGATGACGCGCACGACGCCGACGACGCGCGCGATGCCGACCGCGCACACGACGCCGGGCGCCCGTCCGCGATCGACGACCCCGCGTCGCTGTCGCCGACGGCGTTCGCCGCGACGATCGACCACACGGTACTCGGCCCGGAGACGACGCTCGCCGACGTGGAAACGCTCCTCGACGAGGCGGCCGAGCACGGCTTGAACGCCTGCATTCCGCCGTGTTACGTCGCCGAGGCGGCGGAGTACGCTCCCGACGTGACGCTCGCGACCGTGATCGGCTTCCCCCACGGCCAGCACACGCCCGGGACGAAGCGCGCCGAGGCCGAGGACGCCTGGCGCGCGGGCGCCGACGAGCTCGATCTGGTGATCAACGTCGGCCGCCTGCGGGCGGGCGAGGACGACGCCGTCCGCGAGGAGATCGCCGAGGTCGTCGCCGCCGTCCCCGTCCCGGTGAAGGTGATCATCGAGACGGCGCTGCTGTCGGACGAGGAGAAGCGCCGGGCGTGTGCGGCCGCCCGCGACGCCGACGCCGCGATGGTGAAGACGTCCACCGGGTTCGCCGAGGGCGGCGCGACCGTCGCCGACGTGGAGCTGATGAGCGAGTACCTCCCCGTGAAGGCCAGCGGCGGCGTCGGCAGCTACGCGGAGGCGATCGCGATGCTGGAGGCGGGCGCCGTCCGTATCGGCGCCTCCTCGGGCGTCGCGATCGTCGAGGGACATCCGGACGCCTGAGCCCGAGCTACTGGGTCGCGTCCGACCGCCCCCGAGTCCCGTCGCCTCACTCCAACACGACGACGCCGGAGGACCCGTCGAGGTCGTCGGAGGCGACGACCAGCGCGCCGTCGGCGATCGCGAGGTTCCTGACCGACAGGCTGCGACGCCAGCGCTCCACGTCGACGCGGTAGGGGCCGACGCCGACGCCGCCGCCGAGCGCGTACGCCCGGAGCGCGCCGCCGACGCCGGCGTACAGCGTGTCGCCCGCGGCGACCGCCGGCGACACGGGAGCGATCCGGTCGACGGCGACGCGCCAGCGCCGGTCCCCGTCGCCGCCGTCGAACGCCGAGACGCCCTCCGAGCCCGCGCCCGCGACGAGCCCGCCGGCGTGCACGAGCGCGTCGGTCACCGTCGGCGCCGACGGCGCGTGCCACTCCGTGCGCCCGGCGGCCGCGCCCGTGGCGAGCCGGAGGACGCCGCCGCCGAAGGTCGCCGCGTACACCGACCCGGGCGCCGCCGTCAGCGCGCGGACCGTGCCGGGGAGCTTGCGCCGCCACAGCGGGACGCCGCGCGGCTCCTCGTCCTCGTTTTCGACGACGTGTAGCTCGTAGGTCTCGCCGCCGGTAGTCCCGACGTAGATCCGGTCCTCCCGGGCGGCCAGCGAGTAGACGCCGGTGAACGCCTCGAACGTCCAGCGTGGCTCCCCGGTGCGCGGCGCCAGCGCCGCGACCCGCCCGTCCGTGTCGCCGACGATCACCGCGTCGCCGTCCGGCGCGGGCAGCGGCGCGGCCGCGAAGTCCCCGGCCGTCTCGACGCGCCAACGCTCCTCGCCGGAGTCGACCTCCAGGGCGTACACCGCCGGCTCCTCCCGGCTGGAGACGTAGGCGACGCCGTCGGCGACGGAGACGCCGTACGGGCGGATCGAGGCCCGCCACCGCTCGTCGCCGTCGCGCAGCCGGAGCGCGTACAGGCCGTCCTCGGCCGGGACGAACGCCGTCCCGTCGGCGACGACGATCCTCCCGACCGCCGGTCCCGTCTCCGCGCGCCAGCGCTCGGTCGGCGGCGTGCGCGGCGCGACGGCGTCGGCCACGTAGCCGCTCGCTCGCGGGCCGTACCCCGGGAGCGGCCACTCCGTGTCCGACTCCCGCCCGGGCGAGAACGTCGTCGCGTTCGGTCCGTTCCCCGAGCAGCCCGCAAGCCCCGCGGCTCCGGCGGCGGCGATCCCGGAGAGCAGCCGGCGACGCGAGGGCATCGGTTCGACCGATCCTTCGACGGACGGCGTATATCCGTTTCCCATCCGCGGGACCGAACGCCGCGGGTCGCCCCGGACCGTACCCCTTAACCTCGCGCGCGGGCAGGATCGTGACAAGCGAATGGCGACGTACCACATCGAGACCTACGGCTGCACGTCCAACCGGGGTGAGAGCCGCGAGATCGAGCGCCGGCTCCGCGACGGCGGCCACCGCCCCGTGGACGGACCCGCCGAGGCGGACGTGGCCATCCTCAACACCTGCACGGTCGTCGAGAAGACCGAGCGCAACATGCTCCGGCGCGCCGAGGAGCTGTCCGAGGAAACGGCCGACCTCATCGTCACCGGCTGCATGGCGCTGGCGCAGGGCGAGCAGTTCGCCGAGGCCGACGTGGACGCGCAGGTGCTCCACTGGGAAGACGTGCCGACCGCGGTGATGAACGGCGAGTGCCCGACCCCGACCGAGGGCACCGCGCCCGTCCTCGACGGGGAGGTCGGCATCCTCCCGATCGCGCGGGGCTGCATGAGCAACTGCTCGTACTGCATCACGAAGTTCGCGACCGGCCGCATCGACTCCCCGCCGGTCGAGGAGAACGTCGAGAAGGCGCGCGCGCTCGTCCACGCGGGCGCCAGCGAGATCCGCGTCACCGGCCAGGACACCGGCGTCTACGGCTGGGACGAGGGCGAGCGGAAGCTCCCCGAGCTGCTCGACCGGGTCTGCGATATCGACGGCGAGTTCCGCGTGCGCGTGGGGATGGCCAACCCCGGCGGCATCCACGGCATCCGCGAGGAACTGGCGGACGTGTTCGCCGAGAACGAGAAGCTGTACGACTTCATCCACCTGCCGGTGCAGTCCGGCAGCGACGACGTGCTCGAGGACATGCGCCGCCAGCACCGCGTCGACGAGTTCCTCGAGATCGTCGAGACGTTCGACGAGCGCCTCGACGAGTGGACGCTCTCGACGGACTTCATCGTCGGCTTCCCCACGGAGACCGACCACGACCACGAGCAGTCGATGGCGCTGCTGCGGGAGGTCCGCCCCGAGAAGGTGAACGTCACGCGCTTCTCCAAGCGCCCCGGCACCGAGGCGGCCGACATGAAGGGGCTGGGCGGACAGACGAAGAAGGACCGCTCGAAGGAGATGAGCGCGGCCAAGCGGGAGATCGTCGGCGAGGCGTACGAGTCGATGGTCGGCAGCCGGCGCCGCGTCCTCGTCGTCGAGGAGGGCACCGGCGACTCCGTGAAGTGCCGCGACGGCGCCTACCGGCAGGTGATCGTCCAGGGGGCCGACGAGCGCGGCGTCGAACCCGGCGACTTCCTCGACGTGGAGATCACCGGCCAGAACACGATGTACGCCTTCGGCGACCCGGTCTGACCGGTACTGACGACGGACCGAGTTGGAACCCAGAGCCGGACCCGAAGGCTGATTCTCGCGCGACCGCAGGTTCCGCCGTGATCCGCGCGCTCCGACAGGCCGCCCGCGACGCCGCGAGCACGGCGCTCGGGGTGGCCCTCGTCGCGGCGCTGTTGTTCGCCGTCGTCGGCGTGTGGCCGCCGATGGTCGCCGTCGAGTCCGGCAGCATGGAGCCGCACATGGAGCGCGGCGACCTGATCGTCGTCTCCGAGCCCGCGCGCTTCGGCGGCGACGGCGTCGCCGGCGTCCGAACCGCCCACGAGGCGCCGGCCGAGCACCGGACCTTCGGCGCGCGCGGCGACGTGATCGTGTTCTCCTCGCCCGCGCTGCCGGGGACGCCGATCATCCACCGGGCGCACTTCCACGTCGAGGCGGGCGAGAACTGGTACGACGAGGCGAACCCGGAGTACCTCCCGCCGGGCGTCGACTCGTGTGCGGAGCTAACCGACTGTCCGGCGCCCCGATCGGGGTTCATCACCAAGGGCGACGCGAACGCGCGCTACGACCAGGTGAACGGGAACTCCCCCATCGTCACCCGCGACCGGATCCGGTCGGAGGCGCGCGTCAGGATCCCCATGCTCGGCCACATCCGGCTCACGCTCGCCGGGGAGTGACCGCGGGCGGCGGACGGGGCCCTCGGGGGGACCGGGGAACGCTCTCGCCTCGTCGTGAGCGCGCCATCGGGGCCGTCGGATTGATAGCGGACGGCAACGTATTGACACCAATGACCCGGCCTCGCGGCGGCGACCGCGCGGGCGACCTGAGCGCGACCCGCACCGAGCACACGCTCCGGGACACGCTCCACGAGCTTCCGGTCGACGCGCTCGTCCCCGCGGGGTGGCGGGTCGGCACCGAGGTGGTGCAGTTCGAGGACCGCCTCCCGGCCGACGGCGTCACGCTCGGCCACGCCGACTACCCCCGCGACCTCGTGATCACCGACGCCGGCGCCGCCGATGACGAGGCGCTGGCGGTCCACGAGCGCGACCGCGTCGCCGGCCGGCGGACCGTCGTCGCCGGCGTCCCGGCGACCGGCGACGGGCGGGCGGAGTTGGAGGCCGCGCTCCGTGCGGCGGGCCGCGCGGCCGCGCGCATCGAGACGGGCGCGTCGGGCGAGGCGACCGTCGACCGGGGGGACCCGTCGGTGTCGCTGTCGGGGGACGACGACCGCCGGGTGAACTTCTACTGATCGGCGGCGTCCGGGGGAGGAACGTCCGCCTCGGTCCCGTCGGCCTCCTCGGCGGCGATGCGCGCGTCGTCGGCCTCCTTCCACTCGCCCAGTTCCTTCGGGTCGACGTGGACGAACACGTCGTCGACGGCCGGGAGCGCGCGGATCGACTCGACCACCTCGGTCTCGATGTCGTGGGCCTCGAACAGCGACCGCTCGCCCTCCACCTCGATGTGAAGGCTCACGTCGACCTCGGGGCCGACGTAGTGGGCGACCACGTCGTGGGCGCCACGGACCTCGGGATGTGAGAGCGCCCGGTCGAGGATCTCCCCGCGGAGGTCCTCCGGCGGCGCCGCGCCCACGAGGTAGCCGACGTTGTCGCGGACGATCTCGTAGCCCGTGTAGAGAATACCGACGGAGACGGCCACGGCCGCCAGCGCGTCGAGGGCGGGGTAGCCGGCGGCGACCCCGAGCACGCCGACCAACGCCGCCGCCGCGGTGAGCGTGTCGTTGCGGTTGTCCAGCGCGGTCGCCACCAGCGCCGGCGAGTCCCGCCGGCGACCCACCCGCAGGCAGTATCGGTACAGGAGAAGCTTCACAGCGCCGGTGGCGACGAGCACCCCCACCGCCAGGGGACCGCCGGTGATCGTCCGCGGCGGCCCCGCCGACAGCAGCGCAGTGGCCCCGGAGTAGGCGACGCCGATCCCGGCGACGAACACCCCCGCGGCGACGAACAGCGAGACGAACGGCTCGATGCGCTCGTGGCCGTGCGGGTGCTCGAAGTCCGGCGGCTGCGTGGTGAGATACAGTCCGGCGACCACGACCGCGGAGTAGGCGACGTCCGCGACGGAGTTCACCGCCTCCGACCCGACGGCCAGGCTCCCGGTCGCCTGCCAGACGAGCGCCTTCGCGACCGCCAACGCCAGGTTGACGCCGAGAATGACCACGCCGACGCGGCGGACGGTCGCCCTGCGATCCATACGGGGAGTGGGACTGCGGGCGATGAAAAGCGCTCCGCCGTGGACCGGCGGGGACGGTGAGTCGAAACCGGCGGGGGAGCCGTCGGCGGCGACGGGCCCGTTACGCGCCCGACGCCGAGCCGCGGAACTGGTTGATCGCCGGGATCACCACCCAGAACGTCAGCGCGCCGATGATCGCCGTCCAGAAGAACACGTCGTTGAGGAAGATGCCGATCGCGTCGAAGACGGTGTTCGGCTCCGGCGGTGCCGCGATCAGCTGCCGGGGGCTCTCGAACGAGGGCGTCCGGTACCAGCCCGCGAGCACCATCCACGCGAGGCCCGCGCCGCAGAACAGCCCGAGGCCCTTGATGAACTCGTCTGCCATTGTCCTACACTTCGGCGTCGTCGTCTTGAGAGTTTCCGTTCCCGCCGGTCATCCCCGGCGCCCGAAACCGCGATCCCAACACGTACACGCCGGCGCCGAACGCGATGAGGCCCAGGCCCGCGAGCGAGAACAGCGCGGTCAGGAGCGTCTCCGAGGGACCGATCCCGACGGCGCCGAACACGCCCACCACGAGCTGCCGCGTCAGCGATACGTTCAGCGTCGCCGCATCGAGCATGACGAACCCGAGCACGACCGTCACCACCGCCGCCAGCGTCGAGTACGCCGTCACCCGCTTGTACAACGCGATCGGCACGACCACGTCGCGGGCGCGGCCCTCGCCGCTCGCGACCGGCGCGTCGGGCTCGGACGACGATCGGTCCGCGTTCGCGCCGTCGGCGCTCGCCGTCGTCCCCGGCGGACCGTCGTCGGACGCGGCCGCGGCATCCCCCTCGCGGGGCGTATCGCTCATGCCTCCCGGCAGGGGCTCGACGGTACTATGTCCTGCGGCATCGGTCGCCGCGGGCGACCGTGTGGAGCCGTTCCGGGTCGGCACCGGGGGCCACGCTCGCCGGAGGCTCGGGGACGATAGCGGCGAGAACGGCGGAAGCGGCGAGAAACGAGAACCGAACCGATGAGTCCGGACCGGCGCGGCCGGGGGCGCCTACTTCGGGGGGCGCAGCCGGTAGTACCGGCGGTTCAGGTCGTACATGTACCCCTCGCGCATCGTCTTCAACACCGCGTAGGTGATGACCCCGACGATCGGCGGGAGGAGGAACGTCAGGTCGAACAGCAGGTCGACGTTCATCGGCATGAGGTTCTTCACCGACAGCATCGACAGCGTGAACGCCAGCGTCACGCCGAACATGCCGACGGCCGCCCAGAACGGCTGCTCGACGGGGCGCCGGGCCGAGCCCTTGTTGATGAAGGGGACGATCGCGATGGCGCCGACGACGATGCCGTTCGCGAGGACGCCGTACGTCCGGTCGGCCATCAGCTTCTGGCCGCCGAGGATGGCGAGCTCGGGGTTGAGCGGGCCGAGCTTGAGCAGACCGAACGACCAGTAGAGGTACCAGTCGGGCAGGATGATCGCCGGCGTCGAGTTCGGGTTCGCGGGGCTGCCGATGTGGGGCGGCAGCGTCGCCGACAGGAAGATGATCATCCCGACGAAGAAGCTGGTGAGCGCGAGGTTTCGAACCGTCTCGTGGGGCCACGTCGGGAAGGCGAGCACGTCGCGCTCGACGTAGTCCGACTCCCTGCGGAGATCCTCGTCCTCGCTGCGCGCGCGCTCGAAGTACTCGTACGTCAGCCGGGAGAGCCCCTCGGTGCGCTCCTTGCGCTCGCGCCACGTCGGGGTCTCGTCGTCCGGCGCGACGATGCCGGTGCCGCCGCCGTCCGTCCGCGGTTCGTCGTCCGTGTTGGTGGGTTCGTCGCTCATTGTCTTAGTGCGGCTCCGCGATGCCCTGCACCCACACGATGCCGATGTGGATCGCGATGAGGGCGGTCACCACGAACGGGAGCAGGAACACGTGGATGATGTACATGCGCATCAGCGTCGCCTGGCTCAGCGAGAAGCCGCCGAACATCAGCTGGGCGACCCACTCGCCGATGAGCGGGATCGACAGCGCCATCTCGACGCCGATCTGGCCGGCCCAGAAGGCCAGCTGGTCCCACGGCAGGAGGTATCCGGTGTAGCCGAACACCATCGTCAGCGAGATGAGCACGATGCCGAGCAGCCAGTTCAGCTCGCGCGGCTCCTTGTACGCGCCGGTGAAGTAGACGCGCAGCATGTGCAGGAACACCGCTGCGGTCATCACCTGCGCCGACCACCGGTGGATGGAGCGCAACATGAAGCCGAACTGGAGGTCCCGCATGATGAACGCGATCTGGCTGTAGGCGATCGACGCCTCTCCCGGGCCCGCAGAGCCGACCGCGGGAACGTAGTAGAATCCCAGTAAGGCCCCGGAGATGGCCGCCACGACGTACGCGAGTGTACTGAAGAAGCCCAGCGTGTACAGCGCGTACCAGTACCAGAACTTGTTGTCCAGGTCGTACTGCTCCGTGTGCGACTTCGGCATCTGGAGGTTCGACCGGTAGTACAGCGACTCCAGCAGTTCGAGGTAATCGACGATGCGGAGGCGCTTGTCGACCCAGATGAGCGCGGTGAGGAACGTCGCCTCCACCGGCGTGAGGTCCTTGCTCTCGAGCCAGTTCTCGTGGTCGTACTCGTCTTTCTTTTCCAGACTCATCGTCTCACCGTTTGTAATAGGGGTAGACGGCGCGTTTCACCTGCTCCCAGGCGTCGGTTCCGAGGGTCTCGCCGTCGACGTCCTCCTCGCGGATGTAGAGGTCCTCCCACTTGCGACGCCGCTTCTTGACGATCACGACGTCGGGGAGGAACTCCTTGCGGTACAGCGCCAGGATGAACGCGAGGTCGATGAAGATCACCGCGAGAATGCCGCCGAGGAACATGTTCCCCGTGTCCGAGAGGCCCCAGCCGTTGACGAGGCCGTAGGTGAACATGAACACGAACACGACCTCGATGACCGTCAGCAGGACGATCGCGATGGCCGCGGCCGTGCTCTCGCGCGCCGGTTCGTAGCGGTGGATGTCGCCGTAGGTCGATCCGGTACTGGACATCTCAGGTCACCTCCCGGTCCCCGTGTGTGCGGACTCGCCGTACTTCACCAGGTAGAACGTGAAGATCACGCTCATGATGATGCCGAGGATGGTGGCCGCGCCGACCCAGTGGGCCTGGATTGCGACCCCGAGGTCGTGCAGTTCCTTCCGGCCGCCGCCCCCGGTCGACACCGTCGGCACGTCCTCGCCGACGGCGATCCCGCCGAGCATCCCGAGCGACCGGTGGGGGTCACAGTAGTACGTGTAGATCCCGCCGGACTCGAACGTCACTTCGAACGAGAACCCCTCGTCCTCCAGCGGTTCGTGGCCGGAGACGTCGCCGGGGTTGTCGTCGAACAGGACGTTGTGTCCGTCGGAGACCCAGTCGAACACCACGGTCGTTCCCGTGTCGATCCACAGCTCGGTCGGCAGGAACGCGAGGCCCCCGCCGCCGCCGACCTCGACGGTCACCTCGGACTCGCCGCGGGCGTCGAGGTACTCGCCGCCCTCGGCACCGTCGGTGTAGCCGCCGAAGTCGGGCTGTTGGCCGCCGCCCTCCTGGGCCGCGGCGGTGCCGGCCGTCGCGGTCGCGCCCGCCCCGATGGCGGCCGTCGCACCGCCGGCCTGTCGCATAAAGTCCCGCCTCTTCATGGGTGTTTCAGGGTCGGGGTTGGGCGCGCATAAACCCACCGACCTCCCGGCCGGCGTGTAGCCGGGACAACGGCCCGCTATCCGTCGGTTTCGTCTTCGGTCGTCCCGGTCGACGGGTCGGTACCGGCCCCGTCGGAGGACGCCTCGACGGACGCCCCGGCGTCGTTCCCCGGCGGGACGGTCGTATCGGGCGGATCCGGCTCCTCCCCGCGGGCGGCCGCGAGCGCCTCCTCGGCGACCTCCTCGAACGGGACGAACTCCGCGTCGTCGCCGGGATCGGTGATACCGGCCGCCCGGAGCCGGTCGCGGTACTCCTCGGCGCGGAACCGGTCCGACAGCCGGGCGTTCGCGACCAGCCCGAACAGCAACACCCCCACGAGGAGGAAGAACCCGCCCATGACGGGCGCGACGAGCGTCTCGACGCCCAGGAACAGCCACGCGACGAACAGCCCCAACCCGCCGAGGATCTGCATCGCCGCGACCACCTGGATCATCAGGTTCCCGAACTCGCCGGTGCCGGACTCGACTTCCTCGGGAGTCGGGAGCTCGTACTCCGCGGGCGGGTCTCGGACCTCGTAGGAGTCCATCGAGCACAGCGCCACGGTCGGCTTCACGTCCCTGAGGACGGTCCCTTCCCCCTCGACGCTCCCGTCCTCGTAGACGACGGCCCAGCCCTCGTCGGAGTAGGCGACGACGGACAGAGGGTCGTTCCGGCGTTCGAGCACCGCGAACACCTCCCGGGACGCGATCTGGCTTCGGAGGTCCCGCTCGACGCGGTCGAGCAGGTCCCGACCGGTGATCCACGCGTCGGGATCGAACGCCGCGTCCCACTCGGCCGCGGTCATCTCCGCCATGTCGGCCGGGCCGAAGTCGTCGAAGTCGTACTTCTCCTCGACTTCCGCGCGCAGCGCCTCGATGGAGTCGTCGGACGCGTCCCCGCCGGCCGCCCCACCGACGGCTGCCTCGTCGCCGGACGCCTCGTCGACCGACCCGGTGTCGACAGCGCGGGCACTCTCGGGCTCGTCCGCGGCGTCGGTCATCCCCTCCACCTCCGGGCCGTAGGCGCATAAGCGCCGCGACGTTCGACGGCGCGGGCCGGCCTCGACGACGACACCTTGGTCGACCGTACCCGAACGTGATCCGGGTATGTTCTCGTTTCGCGACAGCTCGAAACCGGAACCGGTCGCGTCCGCTCCGGGTGACGAACCAGCGCGCCGAGACGCCGGATCGACGAGCGATCGGGTTCGGGTGACCGTCGGTCGACAGGGTCGGCTTGCGGGACCGCACTCGGCGAGTAACGAACTCGTCGGCCGTCGATGAACTCCTATGGGTAACAGCAACGACCCAACGCACGGACAGTCGCGACGTGACGTGATGAAGGCGCTCGGCGTCGGAGCGGGCCTGTCGGTTGCCGGAGGGACCGCGGCCGCCCGGACCGGCGACACCGGGGTCCGAGCCCAAACTGACGACGAGGAACCGGGTACCGTCCCCGGCGGGTCAGGTACCGGTACGGTACACGAAGTCCGAACCGTGATCGGCGGGCCGCCGACGAATCCCGACCGTCCGGCGGACTTCTACTACGAGCCGACGGGGCTCCACGTGGATCCGGGGGACGTGATCAGGTTCGTCTTCGCGACCCCGGATCACAACGTCGTCGGGTACCATCCAGCGTACGGAATGCGCCGCCGCGTGCCGATCGGGGTCGAGGCGTTCTCCTCGCCGCTGCTGGGCTGGGCGCCGTCTTCCATCCCGGGCGACATGGTCGATCCGCCCGTGGAGACGATGGGCCCGGGCGAGGGCGACGACGGCGGCGACGACGACACCGACGATGACGGCGGGGACGGGCCGGTCCCCGACACGTGGCTGCACAGCTTCGACACGCCGGGCGTGTACGACCTCCTCTGTTCGCCCCACGAGGGGTTCGGCATGGCGATGCGCGTCGTCGTCGGGGACGATCCGGAGGCCCCGTTCGAGACCGAGGACCCGTCCGCGCTCCCGGAGCCGAGGGCGGGACCGGTCGGACTCGCGCGCGTGACGCTTACCGACCCCGCGCTACAGCCGTCGGCGATCGTCGAGGCCGGAACGGTCGAGTGGCAGTCGCTCGACTCGGTGCAGTCGGGGGCCGGTTCCGATGACGGCGAGGGCGGCGAGGGAAGCGGCGGTACCGGGGACGACGGCAGCGGGGACGACGATGGCGGCGGAGACGACGACGGCGGAGACGGCGGCACCGGGAACGACGACGGCGAAGGCGACGAGTAAGCACTCGGCCGTCGTCGACGCGACCGACCGACCGCCGTCGGAGGGCTTAGGGGTTCCCCGGTCCGATGGGCGGACGGATGGTCTCGGAGGCGACGACGGCGACGGTGGCCGCGGCGATGGTGACGGCGAGCCTGCCCTTCTACCTCTACGGGGCGTGGATCATGGTCGGACGCGACCGGGATCACGTCACTTGGGACCGGCTGATGCGCCACCTCCGCGTCATCGTTCCGGGGCTGGTGCTCAACACGGTCCCCGTCGCGCTCTGGATGGCGCCGCGGCTGTTCGACCAGTTCGGCGGCGCCGCCGCGATCCACGCCTTCCTCGGGCTCCAGGCGTACGCCCTGCTCGCGTTCGGCCTGACCGGCATCGTCCGCATCTTCCAGGTGAAACGCGGCGCGGACCTCTACGAGATCGAGGACCCCGACACGAGCCTCAACGACCTCCACGAGAACATGGCCGCGTGGCGCGGTCGCCTCCGGATCGGCGTGTTCGGCTACGTGCTGTTCTGGTGTTTCGCGTACGTCGTCGGGCTGTACCGCTACTACGGGCTGTACATCGCGTGACCGGCGAAGAAGTGTCCGGCGGGGACCTGGATCGCTACTGGTACGGTTCCTCGTCGCGGTGGGCGTCGGGGTTCTCCTGTTCGGCGGCCTCCTCCTCGCGCGCCTCGCCGTCCGTGTCGTCGCGCCCCGGCTCCTGATCAGGCATCGCGTCCTCGGGAGCGTCGTCGTCCTCGTCCCTCGACGACGTGGCGTCCTCGGCCGTTTCGAGGTCGGTGTCCTCCTCGACGTCCGTGCCGTGTCCGTCGTCGGACATGGCTACAGGTTGACCGTTCCGACGGGTAAGCTCGGTGGCCGAACGCCGTTCGACTGCCCCCTCGTTACCACGCCTCGCCGCTGGCGAGGTCCACGGCCGCGCTCCCCCGCTCGGACGGACAGACGTCCGCGAGCACACACTCGTCGCAGTCGGGGTTCCGCGCCGTACACGTCGCCCGCCCGTGGCTGATCAACAGGTGGGTGAACATCCGCCAGTCGTCCTCGGGGACCACGCCCATCAGGTCCGTCTCGATCGCCCCGGGGCGCTCCTCCTCGGTGATCCCGAGGCGTCGGGAGATGCGCTGGACGTGCGTGTCGACGACGATCCCCTCGGTCACGTCGTGGGCGTGCTGGAGCACGACGTTCGCGGTCTTGCGCCCGACGCCGGGGAGGTCGGTCAGCTCGCTCATCGTGTCCGGCACCTCGCCGCCGTGTTCCTCGACGAGGATCTCGCCGATCCCCTTCAGGTAGCCGGCCTTGTTGTTGTGGAAGGTGATGCCGTAGATGTCGTCGGCGAGTTCCTCCTCGCTGGCCTCGGCGTAGTCCTCCGGCGTGCGGTACTTCTCGAAGAGGTCCTCGCAGACCTCGTTGACCCGCTCGTCGGTGCACTGCGCCGAGAGGACGACCGCGACGAGCAGCTCCAACTCGGTCGAGAAGTTCAGCGAGATGTCCGTGTCGGGGTACTCCTCGTAGAGGCGGTCGAGCACCTCGCCGACCTGCGCCTCCCGGGAGTCCAGCGGCGTTCCCATACGCGATCCACCGACCCCGGCCGCTTCAACGGTTCGAAGCCGGACGATTCCGAGGCGGACGACCGCGGCGGACGGAGCACGGAGGCCAGAGCACGGAAGGCGGTGAATCGAACGAAGGGGGAACGGTTTTATCGCCGCCGCGGAAGCCGTCTGTATGGACCTCGGCCACCTCGATCACGAGTCGTTCCGCGCGGCCGTCGGGACCGCCCTCGGCTACGGCGCGATCCTCGCCGTCATGACGGCGTTGCTGTTCGGCGTTCCGTACCTCCTGTTCAGTCTGTGAACGTCACCGTTTTGTCGGTCCCGCCGAATTCGATGCCATGGACCGCCAGCAGGTGCTCGCGCTGGTTCTCGTCGGCTTGATGGTGTTCTCGTCGCTCGCGTACGCCGTCTCGTTCATCTGACGCGATCCGACGCGACGCGAGAACTCCGCCCCCCGACTCAATACAGCGGCTCCGGCTCGTCGCCCTCGACGGGGTCGACGCCGAGGGCGTCGGCGATCGACAACAGTTCCGGCTTCGAGAAGCTCCCCGTGTCGGCCTCCTCGGTCGTCTCAGCCAGCCCGACGGCCACCCTGACGGCAGCACGGGTCGACTCGTTCGTCGACCGGTCGCCCGCGGGAACGTCGAGCGCGTCGGCCAGCGCCGCCAGCTCCTCCTTCGTGAACGTCGCGGTCGCCTCGCGCTTGAACCGACCGACGCCGCCCCGGATGCCGTTGCGGATGTCGTGAACGGTGAGCGTCACGGTCGATCGCAGGGAGCGGGGAGTGAAAACGTCGCCGGCGGCGGACGCGACGGCGACGCGACGGGTCGTCGAACGGTCGGCGTGTCGATGCGAGCGCGGGATGACTTAAGATAGTCCCGGGCGGATTCGAACCGCGGTCACTCCGCCTCGCTCCGTTCTCTGCTTCGAATCCGCGGTGCGACTGTTCGTGCTCACTTCGTTCGCACAGAATAGTCCCGGGCGGATTCGAACCGCCGTCGAGGGCTCCAAAGGCCCTCATGATTGGCCAGCTACACCACGGGACTTCAGCTTGCGACCGAGCGTATGTTCTACGAGGGAATTATACTTTCTTCTTAGCTCCGTCGCGGGGGCCTCCTCGAACCAGAGCCAATACACCGTGTCGTTGATCGGGTCGTAAATCGCGAACGCGTCGATATCGTCCGCAGTGTACTGTACGCTCTCGTATTCGGTAGCCCCCTTGTGCACTGAGCCGAGTAGGTTGACTCGAAGCGTCTCGTCTCGGCTGTCCTCGAACCCGCGTTTCACCTGAGTGCGAACGAGGTCACCATCGAGATCGACGACCAGATCATATCGACAGGGGATCTCCGGCCTCGCGACGTTGAATCCTGCCCTGATCAGTCGCGTAGAAACGATCGTTTCAGCCACAGCACCGGCGCGGTTTGCAGAGAGACGTGACTGTGGTTCCATCCCGTGTTCGATACTGCGCTTTGGTATTTAGACTCTGAGAAGGGGTCACGAATCTGACGAGACAACAGCATCCGTGTATCCGAGAGAGTCACACACGCCGAATGTCGAAGCCGTCACAGTCGGGACACTGCTGTCTGTTCGCGTCGAACCCTCGCCCACAGCCGGCACACTCGAAGTCGTGATCGTCGTCGTCCGCCCCCACGAACGACCTGATCCGATCGGTCACCCCGCTACCCATGGACCCGCTCTACCGGAGGCCCCCACTTAATCCCGCCGGGTCGCCGCGGACCGACACGGTCGGACGACGGGGCGGCGGCGACGCGGGTCAGTCGGCCGGGTTCTCCGACTCGACTTCCGCGATGTACTTGCAGGCGTCCGTCTCGGCGTCGAAACAGTCGGGGCACTCCGAGGAGCGGTCGATGATGGTGTCGAGGCGCTCGGCGACGGTGTCGTCGATGACCGCCTCCAGCGAGCGCGCCTCCGCGCGGAACTCCTCGACCTCGAGGACGTTCGCGAGGAACCGCTCGATGATGCAGTAGTTCGACAGCGCCTCGCGGGCCCTGACGATCCCCTCGTCGCTGAGGGAGACGCCCTTGTACTTCTCGTGTTCGGCGAGGCCGCGCTCCTCGAGTTTCCCGATCATCTCGTTGGCGGAGGCGGGACTCACGTCGAGCGCGTCGGCGACCGCGCCCGTCGAGGCGGGGCCGTCCTCCGTCTCCTGCACGAGGTAAATCGCCTTCAGATACTGGTCTGCCGTGTTCATCGTTATCGCCGCTCCATGATCTCCGTTACCTCCTCGACGCCCTCCTCCTCCTCCGCGCGGATCCCCCGGAGCGTGTCGAGCACCCGGTCGCGGTCGACGGAGAACGACGAGTCGCTCCCCTCGATCGCCTCGATGAGGTCGTCGTAGAACTTGTAGGCGGTCTCCTCGTTACACAACTGGTCGTACAACACGCCGTCGAAGTCCTCCGGCTTCGTCTTCCCGTACTGCGCCTCGACCAGCGCCTCGATCTCCTCGTAGGAGACGGACTCGGCGTCGAGCTCGTCGATGAGCCCCTCGAGTCGGTCGCGGTGGTCTGCCGACTCCTCGGCCGCGTGTCGCAGCAACGCCTCGACCTCGTCGTCGAAGTCGCCGTCCATCTCGCGGTGGTGCTGGGTGGAGCGCGCCTCCACGACCTCCTCGAGCACCACGCCGATCTGGAGGAGCCGGGCCAGCTGGTGGTCGGACGTGACCCGCTGTCCCACGCTCACGGGCGACCACCCGTCCGCCCGACGGCGAGGGGTCGGTCGTCGACCTGTTCCACGGTCATCGCTTGGGCGTCGGTGGACGGCGACCGTAAGCCTTCCCCTCCCGTCGGCCTGCTCCCCGTGGACGACGGCGGTGACGACGACAGCGGCGGCGGGGACCGTCGCTGCGGCGGAGACCGCTACGGTGACCGCGGCGCCGACGCCGAACGCTCAAGCCGGCGGGGATCCAACGCCCCCCGATGGCAGGCCCCGGCGACGCGTCACCCGCGAGGACGACCCCCGACAGCGACCGCAGCGACCGGGTCGCGCTCGCGCTCGTCGTGTACGCCGTGTTGCTCGCGCAGACGCTCGTGTACCCCGGCGTCGACCTGCTCACCGCCGAGTTCGGCGGGGCCGGCGTCGCCGGGCCGACGCTGTTTCTCGCCGTCGAGTTCGCCGCCTTCGCGCTGTTCGCCGGGCCGTGGGGGACGCTGTCGGACCGGCTCGGCGAGCGCCGGCGGCTCGTCGCGCTGTCGGCCGGCGGCGGCGCGGCCGGCTACCTCGCGCTCGCGGTCGTCGCCGGCGGCGAACTCCCCTTCCTCGCGGCGCTGGTCCTCCGGGGGCTCCAGGGCGCGATGACGGTCGGCGCGCTCTCGCTCGCGATCTCGGCGCTCGCGGACCGCTCGGGCGGCAACGGGCGAAACATGGGCGTCGCCGGCATCGCGATCGGCCTCGGGACCGCGAGCGGCGCGCCGCTGGGCGGCCAGCTGTTCGAGGTCGGCGCCACCGTCCCGCTGTACGCCGCCGCCGGACTGCTCGGCGTCGCCGCGGCGGGGTCGCTCACGATCCCGGACCGACCGCCGGAGCCGACGGGGTCGGCGGGGGTCGCTTCCGACTCCGGGGCCGACAGCGAGGGCAGCCACGGCGGGCTCGGGGCGCTGCTCGCGGGGGTTCGCGACCGGCGCGAGCTCGCGATCCCGTACGCGTTCGCGTTCGCCGACCGCCTCGTCGCGGGCTTCTTCGCGCTCGTCGGGACGTTGTACTTCCGGGAGGCGTTCGGGCTGGGACCGGGCGCGACGGGCCTGTTGCTGGCGGCGTTCTTCGCGCCGTTCGCGCTGCTGCAGTACCCGTTCGGTCTCCTCTCGGACCGGATCGGCCGGGTGATCCCCGTCGCCGCCGGGTCGGCCGTCTTCGGCCTCGTCGTGATCGCGGTCGGCTTCGCGCCGACGGTTCAGGCGGTCGCCGCGACGATGGTCCTCGTGGGCGTGCTCGGCGCGCTGATGGCGCCGGCGACGCTCGCGCTCGTCGTGGATCTCGCGGGCGACGACGAACGCGGCGCCGCGGTCGCGGGGTTCAACGCCGCCGGCAGCCTCGGCTTCCTCGGTGGGTCGCTCGTCGGCGGCGCCGTCGCCGCCGAGTTCTGCTTCCGGGCCGCGTTCGTCGTCGCCGGCGGCAGCGAGTTCCTCCTCGCGGTGGCGACGCTCCCGGCGCTGGTGCGACTGGGTCGACGGAGCGGGCGGACGGCGGTGTTCAGCGGCGGCGACTGATCCGACGGCGCCGTCGCTGTGAGCTCAGGAACGGACGCCGAAAAAACCGCGGCAGTGAGTTCCGAACGCGGGTGTCGCGAATGCCGCGAACGTCGCGGGCCTCAGTCGAGGCGCGCGACGATCAGGTCGTCGATGTCCTCGCGCAGTTCGTCGACCTCGACCTCCTCGAGGACGGGCACGAAGAAGCCCTCGACGAGCATGTTGCGCGCGGTGTTCTCAGGGATGGACCGGGAGGTCATGTAGAACAGGTCCTCCGCGTCAACCTGCCCGACGGTCGCCGAGTGCGACGCCTCGGTGTCGTGGTTGTGGATGATGAGCTTCGGCGAGGCGTCGGCCTCGGAGTCGTCGCTCAACATCAGCGTGTTCTCGCGCTGGTAGGAGCTGGTGTCCCACGCGTCGCGGCCCACGTCCTGGACGCCCTCGTACACCGAGCGCGCCTCGTCGTCGAGGACGCCGCGCGTGACCAGGTCGGCGGTCGTGTGCTCGCCGTTGTGCCACACGCGGGCGTTGATGTCGAAGTGCTGGTCGTCGTGGCCGAAGAACGCGCCGACGATCTTCGTCTCCGAGGAGTCGCCGTTCAGCTCCGTCTCGATGTCGGAGCGGGTGAGCCGGGAGCCGATGTTCCCCTCGATCCAGTCGATCGTCGCGTACCTGTTCGCGTCGCCGCGCTTCAGCGTGAAGTCGTACACGTCCTCGTCGAGGTTCTGCAGCGAGCCGTACTGGACGTACGCGTTCTCGCCGGTGACGATCTCCACGAGGTTGCTGAAGTAGCGGTCGCCGTCGACCGCGGAGCCGTTCGAGATGCGCTCGAGGATCGTCGCGGACGCGTTGTCCTCGGCGACGACGAGCGTGTGGCTGAACAGCGAGGTGCTGTTCATCTCTGCGCGCACCTTCACGTCCTCGGCGTCGACGCCCTCGGGGACGTAGATGACCGTCCCCGTCGTGAACAGCGCCGTCGACAGCGCGGTGAGGTAGTTCGTCTGCGGGTCGGTGACCGAGCCGAAGTGCTCCTCGACGAGTTCGGGGTGCTCCTCGAGGGCGGTCTCGAAGTCGAGGACCTTCGCGCCCTCCGCCGAGACGCGCTCGGTCTCGTCGCGCTGGTCGAGGGGGTCGACGATCGACTCGTAGTCGAGGTCCTCGAGGTTCGTCCAGCGGCGGCCGGGCGTCTCGATGACGCTCGGCATCTCTAACTCCTCCAACGCGGCCAGCGCGTCCAGGCGCGTCCGGCGGAGCCAGTCCGGTTCGTCGCGCTCCGCGGAGATCTCGTTGACGGTCTCCTCGGAGATGCTTGCGGGTAGCTGTGTGCTCATTGTGTGTGGTGAGTGGGTGGTGACGGAGCGCCGGGGGTTACCCGAGCGAGCCCTCCATCTCCAGTTCGACGAGCCGGTTGAGCTCGACGGCGTACTCGATGGGCAGTTCCTCCGTGATCGGCTCGATGAAGCCCGAGACGATCATCTGCTTGGCGTCGTCGTCGTCGAGGCCGCGCGACTGCAGGTAGAACACGTCCTCGTCGCCGATCTTCCCGACGGTCGCCTCGTGGGCCACGTCCACCGTCGACTCGTTGATCTCCATGTACGGCATGGTGTCGGAGGTGGACTCGTTGTCGAACATCAGCGCGTCACACTCGACGGCCGTCGAGGAGCCCTCGGCGCCGTCGGCGATGTGAACGAGGCCGCGGTAGTTCGTGCGGCCGCCGTCCTTCGAGATGGACTTCGACTCGATGGTCGACTTCGTGTTCGGCGCGTTGTGGTACACCTTCGCGCCGGTGTCGATGTTCTGGCCCTCGCCGGCGAAGGCGATGGTGATGTGGTTGTCGGAGGCGCCGCGGCCCTTGAGGATCGAGGAGGGGTACAGCATCGTCGCCTTCGACCCCATCGACCCGGAGATCCACTCCATCCGGCCGTTCTTCTCGACCAGCGCGCGCTTGGTGTTGAGGTTGTACGTGTTCTTCGACCAGTTCTGCACGGTCGAGTACTGCACGTGGGCGTCCTCGCCGACGAACACCTCGACGCCGCCGGAGTGGAGGTTGATCGCCGAGTACTTCGGCGCGGAACAGCCCTCGATGTAGTGGACCTCCGAGCCCTCCTCGGCGACGATGAGCGTGTGCTCGAACTGGCCCATCCCCTCGGAGTTCATGCGGAAGTACGCCTGCACGGGCATTTCCACCGTTACGTCCTCGGGGACGTACACGAACGAGCCGCCCGACCAGACGGCGCCGTGGAGCGCGGCGAACTTGTTGTCGCTCGGGGGGACGCACGTCGTCATGAAGTGCTCGCGGACGATCTCCTCGTGCTCCTGGACCGCCTGGTCCATGTTGCAGAAGATGACGCCCTTCTCCTCCCAGCGCTCCTGCATGTTCTGGTAGACGACCTCCGACTCGTACTGGGCGCCGACGCCCGAGAGGGCGTTCTTCTCCGCCTCCGGGATGCCCAGCTTGTCGAAGGTGTCCTTGATCTCGTCGGGCAGCTCCGTCCAGTCGTCCACGCCCGCGCGGACGTCCACGTCGGGGCGGATGTACGGGACGATCTCGTCGACGTCGACCTCGCTCAGGTCCGGCTGGCCGGGCCAGTCGGTCGGCATCGGCATCGCCTGGAACTGTTCGAGGGCGCGCAGGCGCCGCTCCAGCATCCACTCGGGCTCGTCCTTGTCCTCGGAGATCGCGTGGATGGTCTCCTCGGTGAGTCCCTTCTCCGCCGCGAACGCCGCCTTCGAGTCCTTCTTGAAGTCGAAGCGCTCCTCGGTGTCGGTCTGCTTCAGATGGTCCTGATCGGAACTCATGTGTTGATCGTGTTTACGGCTGTGTACGCATTAGGCTGTTCAGTAACCATTGTCAGTTACGCCGCCTCGTAGACTTCCTCGCGGACCCAGTCGTACCCCTTGTCCTCGAGTTCCTCGGCGAGCTCGGCGCCGCCGGACTTGGCGATCTTCCCGTCGATCATCACGTGGACGTGGTCGGGTTCGACGTAGTCGAGGATCCGCTGGTAGTGGGTGATCTGGAGGATGCCGGTGTCCTGCTCGTCGCGGAGGGCGTTGATGCCCTTCGAGACGTCCTGCAGGCGGTCGATGTCCAGCCCGGAGTCGATCTCGTCGAGCACGGCGATCGAGGGCTCCAGGATCGCGGCCTGCAGCACCTCGTTCTGCTTCTTCTCGCCGCCGGAGAAGCCGGCGTTGAGGTAGCGCTCGGCGAACTTCTCGTCCATGTCGAGCAGCTCCATCTTCTCCTTCAGGAGCTGCTGGAACTCGGCGACGCCCACGTCGCCGTCGTCGGCGGGACCCTCCATCGGGGAGGTGTCGTACCCCGAGTCGTCCTCGGCGTCGGCCTCCTCCTCGGCGTCCTCGTCCTCGAAGAGCTCCTCGCGCTCGTCGAGCTTGGCGTTGAGCGCCTGCCGGAGGAAGTTCACCATCGTCACGCCCTCGATCTCGGCGGGGTACTGGAACCCGAGGAAGATGCCGAGCGCCGCGCGCTCGTTGGGTTCGAGATCGAGCAGTTCCCAGGTGAGATCCTCCTCGTCGATGTTCGCGTCGATGTCCTCGACGTCTGCCTCCGAGAGGGTGAGGGTCACCGAGCCGCCGGTGACCTCGTAGGCCGGGTGGCCCGCGATGACCTTCGCGGTCGTCGACTTCCCGGAGCCGTTCGGTCCCATCAGGGCGTGGATCTCGCCGTTGTTCACTTCGAGGTCGACGCCCCGGAGGATCTCTTCGCCCGTCTCTGCGACCTCCGCCTGGAGATTTTCGAGTTCGAGTGTTGCCATGTTCGTGAGTACGCCTCTACACGTCGATGGGGTCGTTTCACGCATCAAGGTTTCGCATCAGCCACTATGCGATTCCTTCGCACAGAAATTCGTTTTTCGGATCGGAAAACAGTGTTCGGGGTGGGACAATCGCCCGACTACATGAAGCTGCCGAGGCCGGTCTGTTCTTGCCCGCTCTTGACCTCCTCCCAGGACATCCCGAGCGCCTCGATGATCCGGGCGATCGGTCCCTTCAGCGTCTTGTCCAGCATCTTGTCCCAGTCGACCTCGAACTCCTCGGGGACCTCGTCGGCGTACTCGAAGCAGATCACGTCGGGGTCGCGCTTGAACTCGCCGTACAGGGGGTCGGTCTGCGGGTCGAGCCCGTGCTCGTTCTCCATGCGGGCCCAGAAGTCCGGATGTACCTTCTCCAGGTAGAGGCGTTTTGGCTTCGATCCGCGCTGGAAGTTCGTGCCCAGCATGAGGTTCGCGTACTTCGCCCCGCGGACCTGGGCTGTGTCGGTGTCGTAGCTCTCCAGGCGCTTGCCGATTCCCCCGGGGATCCCCACCTCGTCGAGGTCGGCGTCGCCGTCGAGGAAGCTCTGGGTCTCCGCGTGCAGGTAGTCGGCGATGTCCTCGGTGTCCTCCCCGTGGACGATCATCTCGATGACGCGCTTCTGGACGCGCTTGGTGACGGGCGCGATGTCCGAGCGCTTGTACTCGAACCCGGTGATGTCGATGTCGTCGACGTCCTTGCCCTCCTTCCAGACGATGTGGCCGGCGTAGCGCTTCTTCTTGCCCGCCTGGAAGAACCTCCGGTACAGCTTCTCGAACTCGATCTCGAAGCGGTGCTCCTGGGCGTCGAGTTCCTCGCGCGCGAAGTCGTCGTAGCGGCCGTTGATGTGCTCCTCGATCTCGAAGGACTGCTCGATCGCCTCCTCCGTCGAGATGTCGCTCCCGAGCGCGAGCATGATACTGTCAGTGTCCCCGTACGTCACTTCGTGATCGATTTCACGAGCCGCCTCCTCGGTGAACTCGATCACGCGGCGCCCCATCGCCGTGATCGCGGCGGCGTTGTCCTTGTCGTAGAGGCGGAACCGATCCCAGCCCGACACCCCGTAGAGGCTGTTCATGATGACCTTCACCGACGCCTGCTGGCGGTCGTACTGCTCGTAGGCGTCGGAGCCGGGTTCGTGCTCGTCGCGCTCGCCCTTCAGGCGCTCGCGCTCGGTGAGCAGCTCGTCGACCATCTCGCGCATCATCCCGTCGGGCTCCTTGCGGAACCGGGTGCCGTTGGGCGCGCGGTACGTCTCCCCGTCGAAGGCGTCGGGATCGTCGACGATGGTCTCGGGGCTGGCGTTGATCGTCACCATGCACATCGGGTACAGCGACTTGAGGTCGAGCACCGACACCATCTCCTCGACGCCGGAGATCGGCTCGAAGACGGCGCCGCCCTCGAAGTCCTCGCCCTCCTGTTGGCCCTTCGTCGGCAGGACGAAGTCGCCGAAGGCGTTGTGCAGGACGTACATGTCGACCGCGTCGCCGGGCGTCGGGGCGTCCTCCAGTTGGCAGCCGACGAACTTGCGCGCGTCGTCCCAGAAGGCGACGATCTTCTGCTTGCGGTCGATCTCGACGCACAGCTCCACGTCGCGGACGTTGTACTCCAGCAGGCGCTCGGGCTCCTGCTCCCACAGGTCGCCGATGTCGCCCGTGTAGCGCTCCTTGCCCACGTCGAGTTCGAGTTCGCCGACCGCGTCGAGCCGGTACGACTCCAGCTCGGAGAACTGGGTGCGCTGGTAGGCGTACAGCAGGTCGAAGACGACGCGGCCCTTCACGTCCGGACCGCCCCAGCCCGAGCGCCACGTCTCGTTCACGCGCGAGAGGCGGTCCGGCGAGAGGTCGTGGTCGCTCCGCGGGTCGAGTTCCTCACAGCGGTCCATGAAGTACGGCGCGTCGAAGTCCTCGAAGTTCCACCCCGTGAGCACGTCCGGGTCGGTCTCCTCGACGTACGAGATGAACGCGTCGAGCATCGCGTCCTCCTCGGCGAACGTGCGCACCTCGATGTCGCTGTCGCGGTCGCCGATCTGCTCGTAGTCGTCGAGGACCGCGGGCGCGTCGACCCCGCCGACAGGCGCGTCGTACAGCCACGCGATGTACTCGTCCTCGTAGGAGTCGTGGGAGGTGAGACAGACGATCGGCTCCTCGCCGTCCTCCGGGAAGCCGTTGCGGTCGTCGACCTCGATGTCGAAGGTGTTCACGCGGATGTCCGCGTCAACGTCGCACGGCTCGACGTGATCGGGCGTTACCTGCAGCCGACCCCGGTTCTCGCCGTCGCGCGCGTCGAGCCGCCGCTCCTCGACGCGCAGTCCCGAGGTGACGCCGTGGTCGATGAGGAACCGGTTCGGGAACAGGATGTCCGCCTCGTAGGTGCGCTCGAAGTCGTCGCGGATCTGGCCCACGTCGCGGGGCGTGCGGGCGACGACCTTCGTCACCGGTTCCCCCCGGATCGACTCGAAGCGCTCGCCGTCGGGTCCCTCCTCGCGGGTGTCGAGGATCACGTCGTACTCCTCGACGAGCTCCCGGCCCTCGATGTCGACCGTCGGGACGTAGAAGTACGGCTCGGTCCCGAGCACGCGGACGTGCTCGGGCTCGTTGTCGGCGGTGCGGCCGAACACGTGGACGACCGGGTACTCCTCGGCGCCGGTCCCCTCGACGGTGTAGTCGACGGCGGTGACCATGAACTCGACCGTCCCCGTAGAATCCGGCACGACGATGTCCTCGCGGTCGACGACCGCGCTCACTCGCCCCTGTCCCGCGCCGGCGACGTGCGCCGCCTCCGCGGCGGGACGGTCGCCGCTCCCGTCGTCGGCGTCCCCGCCGCCGGCGAACTGGTCGAGGCCCGCCTGCGAATCGCTCATTGACGGCTCTTTGCCGTTCGCCGGTAAAAACCTCCCTTTCGTGCACGGGTCCTCGCCGTCGAACGGCCGGCGTCGGCGGGATCGGCCGAATACGTCGACCGTTCGACGCGGTAGTCCCGCCGTACTCGGTCGCCGGTAACATCCCCGATCTCGTGTTCGATCCACCCGCCGGGGCGGCGATGGCGAGGAACACCGCCACGGAAAGGCATTTACCGTGCCATTACATACCACGGTTCGGAGATGACCCACGCATCCGACACCCCGTTGGAGCGCTCGGGCGCGAGCCCGGACGAGGCCGTCGAGACGGTCGAGGCGTACGAGGACGACGGGCGAACGGTGCTGTACGACGCGGAGAACCCGCTCGCGTGGGTGGAGGCGAGCGAGTCGGTCACGCTCGCGGACGCGGCGTAACGCCGTCGAAACCCCCTCCGAGACACCCGTGAACCGCACGGTCTGACAACCCTTTTCACCGGCGATCGCCAATCGAGCGACGTGCTCGGCGAGGACGACGAGGACGGGGAGCTGTTCGACCTCGAACGGCAGGCCGGCGACGCCGAGGAGCACGGCCCCCGCGTCGACATCCCCTCCGTCGACGACCCGTCCGACTCGCTGCCGGACCCGTCGACGGTCGATCCCGCCATCCAGCGAGCGTTCGTCACGGCCGTCGTGTACGCCAACGTCGCGCTTCTCGGCGTCTCGCTGGGACTGATGCTCGTCGGCTTCCGCGGCGACTGGCGACTGGGCGGCGCGTCGATCGCGATCGGCGTGCTCGCCGGCGTCCGCCTCTATCAGACGGTTCGCTCGTTCAAGCAGCGTGACACGGACGAGGACGCTGACGCGGGCACCGACGGGGACGCTCCCGCGGGGACGGACGGGGATGCCACCGCCGCCGCCGACGCCGCCTCCGATATCGACGACGCCACCGGCGGCGACGATGGCGTCGCCGACGCGTCGACGGCCGCGACTCCCGGTTCCGAGGACCGCTGACCGCCGACACCGACACGACTTTTCGCACGCGACCGCTTTCACCGCCCATGCAGTCGGTTCGGGACGCGGACGGAACGCGGTATCTGCTCGTCAAGCGGTCGGCGGAGTCGAGTCTCGTGCGCGACCCGGCGACCGGCGAGGAGCGCTACGTCCCGAACGACGACCTCGAGCCCGACGGCGAGTCGCCGCTGTCGGCGGCCGCCGACGGCTTACCGCCCGAACTTCGCCGGGCGGTGCTGGCGTGTCGCGACGAGCGCGCGCTCGGGCTGCTCGTGGAGTTCGCTGACCGGGGAGCGCTGTCGGTACGAACGCTGTTGGACGCCTACGACCTGTGTGAATCCGACCTCCACGGGCTGCTCGCGGAGTTTCGCGCCGCGGGGCTGCTCGCGGAGACCACCGTCGCCGGCGAGCGCGGCTACGAGCCCACGGAGGCGGCGCTGCGGGTCGTCGAACGGTTCCGCGACTGACCGGCGCCGGCTTCCCGCCTCCGGAGATCCAGCCTCTCAGTCGTCGGCGTGCTCGGCGTCGCCCGGCGGAAGCTCGACCGCCGACAGCGACGGATCGGCCAGCCGCTCGACCGTCGAGCGGTTCGACGTGGGGTTCTTCTCGACGCGCACGAGTTCGTCGGCGGCGCCGACGAGCTCGTCGTCGTGGCTGACGATCAGGATCTGCCTGACACCGAAGCCGCGCATCTCGTCGATCAGGTCCGCCAGCCGCGAGACGTGCCCCGAGTCGAGGAACACCGTCGGCTCGTCGAGGATGAGCGGCGGCGTCGGCGCCGCGCCCTCGATGCCCTCGGCGAGTAACCGGTAGATCGCACAGCGCAGCGAGAGGTTGAACAGCGCGCGCTCCCCGCCCGAGAGCTGCTCGGGGTCCAGCGGCTCGCCGTCCTTCTGGTAGACGGTGAGCTCGTACTCGCCGTCCAGCTCGATGTGCGAGTAGGCGTCGTTGCCGTACACCAGCTCGAACGTCTCGTTCAGCATCCGTTCGAGGCTCTCGACGTTCGCCCTGCGAAGCTCCGCCCGGAGGTCGCCGTACATCGTCTCCAGCTCCTCGGTCTCGTCGTGGAGCGCGTCCAACTCGGCGACCCGCTCGGCCAGCTCGTCGCGTCGCTCGCGCAGCGCCTCCAGCTCGTCGAGTTCGTTCTCGACGGCGCCGATCCGGCTCGTGAGGTCGTCGCGTCGCTCGCGCAGGTCCGCCAGCGCGTCGTCAACGTTCTCGATGTACTCCTCGGCGTTCTCGAGGCGCTCCTTGGCCGACTCCACGCGCTCGTCGTCGAACGCGTCGCGGAGGTCGTCGCGCCGGTCGCGCTTCGTCGCGAGGAACTCCCGGCGCTCGTCGTTGCGGTCGGCGATGTCCGCGCGCTTCTCGGTTAACCGCTCGATCTCGGACTCGGCGTCCGCGACCTCCTCGCGCGCCGCCTCGACGGCGTCGATCCGGTCGCGGGCGGTCTCGACCGCCTCGAGGTCCGCCTTGAGGTCCTCCACGTCCGCTCGCGCCTCCTCGGCCTCCTCGGCCTTCCGTTCGCTGACCTCGCGCTTCTCCTCGGCCTGCGACTCCAGATCGTCGGCGTCCTCGCGCAGCTCGGCGGCGCGCTCGCGCGCCTGCTCGATCTCCGCCTCCTTCTCGGCGATGCCGTCCTCGATCAGCTCGCGTGTGTCCGCGATCTGCCCGAGCCGGTTCTCCGCCTCGACGAGCTCCTCGGCCCGGTCGAGCGCCTCCTCCAGGTCCGTCTCGCGCTCGGTCAGGTCGTCGAGTTCCGCCTCCAGCTCGTCGACGCGTTCGCGCTCGTCGTCGAGGCCGTCGACGTGCGGCGAGCCGTCGACCGGCTGGCCGCACTCGGGACACTTCCCCTCCTCCAACAGCCGCTCGGCCTCCTCGACGCTCGACCGCGCGGCGCTCGCCTCGTTGCTCGTCTCCCGGATCTCCGCGCGCACCGCCTCGAGGTCCTCGCGGATCGACTCGCGGTGGGCGGACGCCCCGCTAACCGAGACGGGCACGTTATCGAACTTCGCCCGGAGCTGCTCGCGTTCGGTCTCCAGCTCCGCGAGCGACTCCTCGCGCTCGGCGAGCGTCTCCGCGGCCGCCTCCGCCTCCTCGTCGAGTTCCGCCGCACGATCGCGCTTCTCGTCGGCGCGCTCGGCGGCTTCCGCGGCCTTCTCCGCGAGGTTCTCCGACTGGTTCGTGAGGGCGTTCACCCGCGAGCGCGTCTCGCGAAGCTCCTCGCGGAGGTCGTCCTCGCGGTCGTCGAGTTCCTCGCGGCGCGCGTCGAGCGTCTCGGGTTCCGCGTCGTCGACATCGACGGCCGAGAGCCGCTCCTTCAGGGTCGCCTCGCTCTCCTCGACGCGGTCGCGGAGGTCGGCGACCCGGTCGCCGAGCCGTTCGCGCTCCGCCTCGTCCTCGCGGATCGTCGCCTCCAGGTCATCGATCTCCGACTCCAGCTCCGACAGCTCCTCGCGACGCTCCTCGTACTCGTCGAGGACCTCCCGAGCCCCGTCGCGGGTGGACGCCGCCTTCTCGCGCTGCTGCTCGTAGTTCTCGATCTTCTCGTCCACGTCCGCGAGCGTCGACTCCAGCGAGTTGAGCCGTCCGTGCAGGTCGCGGTCCTCCTTCTCGGCCACCTGCTCCTCGACGCTCTCGAGCGCGCCCCGCGTCGTCGAGCGTACGTCCTCGACGCCGAGGCGCGCGTCGCCGGCGCGCTCGCGGTACTCCTCCAGCGTGCCCAGCTGGAGGAGGTCGTCGATCATGTCCTGGCGCTCGGTCGGCGTGGCGTTGATGAGCTTGTTCACCTCGCCCTGCCGGACGTACGCGCAGTTGACGAACGCCTCCGCGTCCATGCGCAGCAGGTCGGCGACGAACGACCGTACGTCGGTCGCACCGTCGCGGTGGACCGTCTCGTCTTCGGATTCGAGCGTGCAGGTGGTCGTCTGGATCTGCTCGCCGTAGCGCTTCAGCTCCCGGCGCACGTGGTACGACCGGCCGTCGTGAGTGAACCACAGCTCCACCTCGCACTCCTCTGCGCCGTTGGTAACCACGTCCTCCAAGGTACCGTCGAGCGCCTTCGAGCCGTACAGCGCGAAGAAGCACGCCTCGAGCAGCGACGACTTCCCGCTGCCGTTGAGCCCGTGGATGACCGTCACGCCGTCCGAGAGGCGGAGGTCGGTGTCGGCGTAGGGCTTGAAGTTCCGCAGCCGCAGGCGGTCGAACCTCACCGTGAATCACCCAACGTGAGCTGCCCGTCGCCGTCCGGGTCGGCCGACGGGGATCCCTCCTCCGGGGTATCGCCGTCCCCGCCGGGCGCCTCGTCCACGGCCGCGCCGTCGTCCACGGAACCGGCCGCGTCGTCGCCGTCCAGTCGGTTCTCGATCCGCCGTTTCGCCTCCTCACGGACGTTCGAGTCGGGGAGGTCGCCGCGGACCACGTCGTCTACCTCGCGGGCGCCCTCCGACAGGTCGAGCTCGCCGATGCGCTCGCGAACCGCCTCGTCCGGGTCGGCGAAATTCACCGACAGCTCCGTCTCCGCCTCGACCTCGCGACGGTCGGTGACGCGGGCGATGAGCGCGCCGCGCTCGGCGGCGAACTCCTCGACGGCCGCGGGCGCGATCGGCTCGCCGTCGCCGGTGACCCGGACGATGACGACCGCGTCCGCGACATCGCGCTCGCGGACGCGGTCGCGGACGCGGTCAAGCCCCTCGCCGTCACCGAGTTCCACGTCGACGAAAACGAACGGGCGCGTCTCCAGCGCGCGACGGCGGATGTCGACCGCGTCGTCGCCGGCCTCGGCGTCGGCGCCGAGGCGGACGAGGTTGTAGCCGCGGGGGTCGCGCTCGCTGGCGGACGCGCGCTCGGTCGACCCGCAGTAGGTCACCCACGTGCCCGACACCTGCGCGGTGTCGGGCGTGTGGTTGTCCCCCAACAGCATCGCGTCGAAGTCGACGGTCGACTGCTCCAGCAGCTCCTCGGTGTCCCAGTCGGCGTACGCGAACGGCTCGAACAGGCCGTGGCTCACCAGAGCGGCGGCGTCGGCGTCGTGGGGCGCGAACTCGTAGTCGAGCTCGTCGCGCCTGCTCTCCGGGACGTGATCGAGCCCGTAGAACGCCGTGTCGCCGATCACGGTGGGCTCGTCGTCCAGCCGGGTCGCCAGCCCCATCGACTCGAACAGGTCGAGCCACTGCCCGCCGCGCGTGGACTCGTGGTTGCCGACGACCGCGAGGAACGGGATGTCGGCGTCGTCCAGCGTCCGGAGGGCCGAGAGCACGCCGAGCAGGTCGGGGAGGTCGGGCCGGCGGTCGTGGAACAGGTCGCCGGCGTGGATCACCGCGGCCACGTCATCGTCGACCGCGTCGGCGACGACCCGCTCGAAGGCGTCGAGGAAGTCCGCTCGCCGCTCGGGCGAGTGGTACTGGCGGTACCCGATGTGGGTGTCGCCGGTGTGGATAACCCGCGTCATCAGTTGTCGGCGGGTTGTTCCGCCGTCGGGATATGCCTATCGCGACCGGAGTGAAAGTGGTCCGCTGCGTCCGCGGAAGTCGCCCGACCTCCGGGAACCGCGTCCCGGTACGCCGCCCGGTAGCGTTCGATCGTCTCGGTGACCGCACGGGCCCGGCGAACCAGTGCCGGGTCGGCGGCCGCCTCCCCGACCGTCGCCGTCCGGCGGAACCCGTCGTCGCCCGCGAACGCCGCAGCGGCCTCGACGGTCGCCAGCGCCCGCTCGGCCTCGCTGACGAGGTCGCGCTGTTCGGCGGTCGCCTCCCCGGTCGCGCTGTCGCCGCGGGCGTCCCCAGTGTGCTCTGGCGGGTCCACCGCCAGCGCTCGAAGCGTCTCGCGGACGTACTCGGCGGCGGTCGACTGTCCGGCCATCGCCGGGACTGGTCCCGGCATCGTACATCAACCCTCGCCGGCGTGCGCCGTCGCGGCGGAAGGCAAGACACACGTACCGGGACGCGAACCCGCGGGTATGCGGATCGGCGTCGGCTCCGGCAACCCGGTGAAACGCGAGGCGACAGAACGGGCGGTAGCGGGCGCGGGCGGCCCGGGCGGGAACGGAGACGGGTTCGACGGCGACGCGGACGGCCTCGGCGACGACACGGTCGTCGAGGCATGTCCGGTTCCCTCGGGCGTCTCCGAGCAGCCGGTCGGCCACGTCGAGACCCGGACGGGCGCGGTTAACCGGGCGAACGCGGTGCTCGATGAGAACGGGGAGACGTACGACCTCGGCGTCGGGATCGAGGGCGGCGTCGCGGAGTACGCGGGGAGCGACGGGCTCTTTCTCGTGATGTGGGCGGCCGTCGCCGACGGCGAGCGCGTCGGTGTCGGTACCGGCCCGAGCCTCGCGCTGCCGGGGTCCATCGCGGCGCGCGTCCGGGACGGCGAGGAGCTCGGGCCGGTGATGGACGACGTACTGGGGGAGTCGGACGTTGCGAGAAACCAGGGCGCCGCGGGCGCGCTCACCGGCGGCCGCGTCGACCGGACCGACGCCCTCCGGACCGCCGTGGCGGGCGCGCTCGGCCCGTTCGTGACGGATCTGTACTGAGCACCCCTCGAAGAGTTCCGCCCTGAAGGCTCAATCGTCGTCGCTCGGGTACTCGCTCCCCTCGCGCTCGGCCTCCTCGTCCAGCTCGGCCGTCTCGTCGACGGCGTCGGTGAGCGAGACGTTGAACCCGATCATCGAGGCGACGCCGCCGGCGACCGTGACGGCGTTCTTCACCGCGTGGTCCAGCACCGCCGCCGCGAACGCGACGGCCGCGGGGACGCCGCCGAGCCCGACCACGAGCGCGGTGAAGGCGGCCTCGTACAGCCCGATGCCGCCGGGCGACAGCGGCAGCACCTTCGCGAGGTTGCCGACGGAGACGGCGAAGAAGCCGACGACGACCAGCTGGGTGACCGTCATGGCGTCGATGGCGGCGGGGAACGCCGCCAGCACGAGCAGCGCCGTCACCACGTCGAGCGTCCACACGACCACGGAGACGCCGCCGACGCGGGCGAACGAGGCGCGCGTTCCGGCCACCGTCTGGACGCCGGCGGCGAACTCCTCGATCACGCCGGCGACGTAGTCGACGTACGAGTCCGAGGAGAAGCGGGAGACCACGTCACGGACGTAGTTGCGGTCGCTACGGGCGGTCGCGACGATGACGAAAAGGCTGGCGACCGCGACGACGCCGATGCCGGCGGCGACCTGGATCGCCCGCGAGACGGCCGCCGGCGGGACGCCCGGGACGTTCGCCGACACCGCCGCGGCGACCACGCTCGTCCCGTCGGTGACGAGCAGCCCCGCGAGCACCGCGCCGGCCATCGCGGTGATGGTGAGCAGGTCGAACACGCGCTCGGCCGCCAGCGAGGCGAAGCCCGTCGGGTACGGGATCCCGCGGCGCGCCTTCACGACGTACGCGCGAACCGCGTCGCCGGCGCGAGCCGGGAACACGAGGTTGCCGGTCTGGCTGATGAACACCGCCCCGGTGAGGAACCCGAGCTTCTCTCGGTAGCCCAGTTCCGTGAGGATGTCGCGGTACCGCAGCCCCCGCAGCGGCCACGAGAGGAGGTACACGAGCGTCGCGGCGGCGACCGGGACCGGGTCGGCGCCCTCGAACGCCGAAAGGACCGCCGACGGGTCGAGATACACCGTCATCAGCGCCAGCGCGGCGACCGTGAGGACGATGCCGGCGGCGACCGTCCGGGTGCGGGTGATCCGCGGCGACACGGACAGCTGCCACCACAGCCGAACGATCTGGCTCCCCATGCCGAACACGTCGCGAACGAGGTCGACCTTCGAGTCGCCCTGCGGCTCCCACTCGACGGGGAACTCCGCGACCCGGAGCCCCCTGCGCTGGGCGCGCACCAGAAGCTCCGTGTCCCAGAACCAGTGGTCGTCCTCGACGGCCTCGTGGAGCTCCTCGAACGCCTCCCGCGAGAGCGCCTTGAAGCCGCACTGGTGGTCGCGCAGCCGGGACCGGAGGACGGTCCGAACGATGACGTTGAACCCGCGCGAGGGGACGCCGCGCTTGGCCGGGCGGTCCGCCTCGTCGCCGGGGATCCACCGCGACCCCGTCGCCACGTCGTAGCCCTCGCGGTCGATCTTCGCCACCAGCTCCTCCAGGTGGCCCATGTCCGTCGCGAGGTCCGTGTCGAAGTACACGAGCGTGTCGCCGGCCGCGCGCTCGAACGCGAACTCCAGGGCGCCGCCGCGACCCAGCCGCCGGTCGCTGTGGAAGTGGAGCACCCGGTCGTCCTCGCGGGCGAGCCGGTCGGCGATTTCGGGCGTGTCGTCGTCGCAGCCGTCCTCGGCGACGATCACCTCGAAGGCGTCGTTCGGGAGGAATTCCTCCAGCGTCCCGACGGTCGTCCGGACGGTCCCCTCGATGGTCGCCGCCTCGTTGAACGCGGGGAGCACGACGCTGACGCGGATCCCGTCGGTAGCGGCGTCGCCGGCGGCGGTGCCGATGCCGGCGCCGTCCACGCCGTCGGGGGCGGTATCTGGGCACCCGTCCGGACTACTCATTACCCTCTCGGTGGCCGTCGACCGGGTAAGAACCTTCTGTCATTCCGGCGGGGCGCGACCGTGTTAGGCGACCGTACCGACGCGGCCAGTCCGGAGCGTCTATCGCGGTCGCGACTCGCCCACGATCGCACGACTGCGGCGTGTTAACCCCGCGTACCAAACCCCCTATGAGCCGATAGGTCGTTCACGGATCCATGAGCGCGACGAGCACCGTCGAGTCGATCGGGACCGAGGAGACCGCGGCCGTCGAGGCGAGCGCGGATCTCAGCGACAAACAACACCGGATCCTCGCGTACCTCCGCGAGCACGCCGCCGAGCAGACGTACTTCAAGTCGCGGCTCATCGCCGAGGAGCTCGGCCTCTCGGCGAAGGAGGTCGGCGCGAACATGTCGGCGGTCGTCGACGCCGCCGTCGACATCGACGTGGAGAAGTGGGGCTACTCCTCGGGTACGACCTGGATGGTTACGCAGTAACGGGATCGACGTTCGTCAACTGTTCACTCGAAACCGAGTTTTCTCCGCAGCCCTTTATACTGGCGCGCGTCACCTCCGGGTAAGACTATGCGACGAGCCAAGATCGTCTGTACGCTCGGTCCCGCCTCCGACGACCGAGCGACGATTCGGGCGCTCGCCGACGCCGGGATGTCCGTCGCCCGGCTCAACGCGAGCCACGGCGACACCGACCACCGCGGCGAGGTGATCGACCGCATCCGCGCGGTCGACGACGCGACCGAGGAACCGCTCGCGGCGATGCTCGACCTCCAGGGTCCGGAGGTCCGAACCGCCGAGATCGACGAGCCGATCGAGGTCGCGACCGGCTCGGAGGTGCTGTTCGTCGAGGACGACACGGCGACGCCAGAACGGATCGGTGTGACCCACGCGCTCCTCGAAACCGAGCCCGGCGACCGGGTGCTGCTCGACGACGGCCGGATCGAGGCCACGGTGATCGAGGTGACCGACGACGGCGTGCGCGCCCGGATCGATTCCGGCGGCGAGCTCGGCTCGCGCAAGGGCGTAAACATCCCCGGCGTCGACCTCGACCTCCCGACGATCACCGCGGCCGACGAGCGCGAACTCGACCTCGTCGTCGACCACGACGTGGACTTCGTCGCCGCCTCGTTCATCGGCGACGCCGGCGACGTGTACGAGGTCGCGGACGCCCTCGAGGAGCGCGGCGCCGGCGACGTGCCGGTCGTCGCGAAGATCGAACGGGCCGACGCCGTCGAGAACCTCGACGGGATCGTCGACGCCGCCTACGGCGTGATGGTCGCCCGCGGCGACCTCGGCGTCGAGTGCCCGCTGGAGGACGTCCCGATGGTCCAGAAGCGAATCATCCGCAAGTGCATGGAGACCGGCACCCCCGTCATCACCGCGACGGAGATGCTCGACTCGATGGTTCGCTCGCGACGCCCGACGCGCGCGGAAGCCTCGGACGTTGCGAACGCGGTGCTGGACGGCACCGACGCGGTGATGCTGTCGGGCGAGACGGCGATCGGCGATCACCCGGTTCGCGTCGTCGAGACGATGGACCGGATCGTCAGCCGGATCGAGGCGAGCGACGAGTACGCCGCGACGCGCGAGGACCGCGTCCCGCTGGCGCAGACTGAGTCGCGGACGGAGCCGCTGGCGCGCTCGGCGCGCTTCCTCGCTCGCGACACCGACGCGGCCGCGGTCGTCGCCGCCTCCGAGTCCGGCTACACCGCCCGCAAGACGGCGAAGTTCCGACCGGCGGTTCCCGTCGTCGCGACGACGCCCAGCGACCGCGTTCGCCGACAGCTCGCGCTCTCGTGGGGCGTCCGACCGATCTACGCCGACTACCACAGCAGTATCGAGGAGGTGATGGACTCGGCGGTCTCGGCCGCCCTCGAGACCGGCGCCGCCGAGTCGGGCGACACGATCGTCGTCCTCTCGGGCATGATGACCGAGCTTGAGGGGACGAACACGACGAACACGCTGAAGCTCCACGTCGCGGCCGAGACGATCGCCACCGGGCGCCACGTCGTCGGCGGGCGCGTCTCCGGGCCGCTGCGCCGGCTCCCCGACGGCGACCTCACCGGCGTGCCGGAGGGAACGATCGCGTACCTCCCTGCGGGATTCGACGCCGAGTTCGTCGGCGACACGGGGAAGCTCGGGGGGATCATCGACGCCCGCGCGGGGATGACCGGCTACCCCGCGCTCGTCGCCCGCGAGGTCGGCATCCCGATGGTGTCGGGTGCGCCGCTGGCCGACGACGTGGTCGACGACACGACCGTGACGGTCGACGCCGAGCGCGGCGTCGTCTACGAGGGCGACGTGATCGGGCACGCGCGGCCGCGGTGAGCCGTCGCCGACTGGCGACGACCGCCGACGACCACTGACGACCGTACGCGTCTCGCCCTCCCACCGACCCCGACACCTCTTTACCACCGCGAGGGCTAGTCCTGTCCATGTCGGACGATCCCCGCACCGACGCCGCCGGCCGAGTCGACCCCGACGGCGACTCCGACGACGACGGAGAGCAGTGGCGCTTCGCCATCGACGAGGTCGGACCGGAGGCGGAGGCCGCACGCGAGGCCGCGCGCAACCCGCCGATCGAGCCGGAGTCGATCGACGCCGAGAACGCGTTGTTCGTCGTCGCGGGCGTGCTCGGGACGCTCCTGTTGGTGTTCTCGGTGACGCTTTAACCCCGCCGTCCCCAAGACCCGTCCATGTTGCTCCAGTCGGGCCTCGTCGCCCCGGAGACCCTGCCGCTCGTGTTGATCGCGGCCGGGCTCGTGCTGTCCATCGCGGAGGCGCTGGCTCCCGGTGCGCACTTCGTCGTCATCGGGGTCGCGCTGCTCGCCGCCGGGCTCGTCGGGCTCGCGCTCGGGCCGCTGGCCGGGCCGTTCGTGCTCGGCCTGCTCGTGCTCGTGTTCGGCGCGCTCGCGTTCTACGGCTACCACGAGTTCGACCTCTACGGCGGGAAGGGACAGGCACAGACCTCCGACTCCCGGTCGCTTCGAGGGTCGACCGCCCGGGTCACCGAGACCGTCACGCCCACGGGCGGCGAGGTGAAGCTCGACGAGGGCGGGTTCAACCCGTACTACTCCGCGCGCTCGGTCGACGGCGAGATCGCCGAGGGAACCGAGGTGCTCGTCGTCGATCCCGGCGGCGGCAACGTCCTCACCGTCGAGTCGCTGGCGGGCGGCGTCGACGACATCGACCGGGAACTGGCGAAGGGACGCCGGGAGGCGGAACGCGCGGATGTGGACGGCGTGGACGCAGACGCGAACGATGCGAACGACGTGAACACGAACGCGGACGAAGAGGGGAACGACGAGGCCGAGCGAGAACGGGAATCCGAGCGCGAGTGAGCCGCCGTCGGCCACTCGGAGCGTGACAGCGGGAGAACCCTTAAGCCCCGACGGTCGAAGCGCTAGCCATGGTCCTCCCACTGCAGATCGTCGGGATCGGTCCGGCGATCGTCGGACTGCTGTTCCTGATCGTCGCGATCGTCGCCGTCTATCAGGCGATCGTCATCGTCGACGCCTACGAGAAGAAGGCCCTCACGGTGTTCGGCGAGTACCGAAAGCTGCTCGAACCGGGTATCAACATCGTCCCGCCGTTCGTCTCGCGGACGTACACCTTCGACATGCGGACGCAGACGCTCGACGTGCCCCGCCAGGAGGCGATCACCCGCGACAACTCGCCGGTGACCGCCGACGCCGTCGTCTACATCAAGGTGATGGACGCGAAGAAGGCGTTCCTCGAGGTCGAGGACTACAAGGTCGCCGTCTCCAACCTCGCCCAGACGACCCTCCGCGCCGTGCTGGGCGACATGGAGCTCGACGACACGCTGAACAAGCGACAGGAGATCAACGCGCGGATCCGCAAGGAGCTCGACGAGCCCACCGACGAGTGGGGGATCCGCGTCGAGTCCGTCGAGGTGCGCGAGGTCAACCCCTCGAAGGACGTCCAGCAGGCGATGGAGCAGCAGACCTCCGCCGAGCGCCGTCGCCGCGCCATGATCCTCGAGGCGCAGGGTGAACGCCGCTCCGCCGTCGAGTCCGCCGAGGGTGAGAAGCAGTCGAACATCATCCGCGCGCAGGGGGAAAAGCAGAGCCAGATCCTGGAGGCGCAGGGTGACGCCATCTCGACGGTCCTCCGCGCGAAGTCCGCCGAGTCGATGGGCGAGCGCGCCATCATCGACAAGGGGATGGAGACGCTGGAGCGCATCGGCCAGGGCGACTCCACCACGTTCGTGCTCCCGCAGGAGCTCACGAGCCTCGTCGGCCGCTACGGCAAGCAGCTGACCGGCTCGGACGTGCAGGACTCCGAGGGACTCGACTCGCTCGACTTCGACAGCGAGACCCGCGAGATGCTCGGGCTCGACGACATCGAGGACATCCTCGGCGAGATCGACGAGGCCGCCCAGATGGACACCGAGGCGCTCGAACAGGAGGCCGCCGCGGTGAAGGAGGGCGACATCGGCGGCACGATCAAGTCCGCCGACGAGGTCGTCGCCGAGGCCGACGAGGAGGACACGATGGAGTCCGCGGACGACGTGGTCGCGGAAGCCGACGACGGCGCCGGCGGCGAGGAGCCGGAGACCGAAACGGAGTGATCGACGCGTCGCCGGTCGCCACGCCGGGGCGCGTCGCGGTCGGCTCGGCTGCCGTCGATCGCTGATCCGGTTGTTGCAGGCTCGCTACCGGTCGCTCGTCGGCTTGTCACCGCCTGCCACAACGACACCCTTTTGCCCGGGACCTCGCTACGGTGCGGTGTGACACGCGAGGTCGACGCGGACAAGCGCGCCACCCTTCGGCGCTTCGCCGCGCTGGGGGCCGCGACGCCCCTGGCGGCCGGCGGCCGGGCGCGCGCTGCCGCCGACGGCGACGACGACTCCGCCGCCCGCGACGCCATCCGCGGCTACCTCGCGACGACGCCCGGCGCGCACTTCTCGAAGCTCCGTGACGACCTCTCGCTGGCGACCGGCGAGACCCAACACCACCTCAAGCGACTGGAGTCGGCGGGCGAGGTGATATCGCAAAAGGACGGCGACTACCGTCGGTACTTCCCGGCGGGGCGGTTCTCCGCGTTCGAGCGCCGCGCGCTCGGCTACCTCCGGCGCGAGACGCCGCGAGGGATGGTCCTCGGGCTGCTCCGCGAGCCCGACGCCTCCGGCGCAGACCTGGCGCGCGCGCTCGACGTGTCGCGGCCGACCGTCTCGACGTACGCGGGCGAACTCGCCGAGGCCGGCCTGCTCGACACCGAGGAGGGGTACCGGGTCGCCCGGCCGGAGGCGGTCATCGCGCTCGTCGTCCGCTATGCGGACTCCTTCGGCGCCGACGCGGTCGCCTTCGCCGACGACGCCGCGAGCTACATCAGCTACGACGGCTGAGCGGCCCGGTCGCTGACGACGCTCACTCCGCCGCCAGCGACGCGAGCAGTTCGTCGGTCGTCGACAGCGACGCGAACTCGCCGCGCAGGTGCGCCAGCGCCGTCCGGTGAACCGCCTCGGGGTCGAACCGCTCGCCGTCCGGGCCGGTCCGCGCGTGCGTCGCCGTCGCGTCGGCGACGACCGTGGGCTCGAACCCGAGGTTCTCCGCCATCCGCGTCGTCGTCGACACGCAGTGGTCGGTCGTGAGCCCCGCGACGACCAGTCGCTCGTGGCCGCCCTCGCGGAGCCGAGCTTCGAGGTCGGTGCCGACGAACGCCGCGTTGACGCGCTTGACGAGTTCGGGCTCGCCCTCGCGGGGGCGAAACGATTCCTTGAACGAGAACCCCGGCGCGTCGCCCCGGAGCGGCGAGTCCGGCTCGCTGGAGTCGTGGCGGACGTGGAACACCGGCCCGTCGCGCTCGCGCCATGCGTCGAGCAGTCGTTCGGCGTTCGCCTCCGCGTCGGGGTTGTTGCGCTCGCCGTACCCCGGGTCGTCGAACCCGGTCTGGAGATCGATCAGGAGGAGCGCGGGGAGGTCGGCCCCCATCAGTCGGCCCCGACGCCGCCGGCGTCGCCGGGGTCGGCGTCCAGCGCCGTCACCTCCCGCGTCACCGTGAGCGGGCACTCGTCGGGGAACTGCGACTCGTCGGCCGAGAAGAGGTACTGGCGCCACTCGCGGTCGCCCTCCACGCCGTAGTCGCCCAGATCGGCGTGGGGGCAGACGCCGTCGTAGTCGCCGAGGCGGCCCTGAATGACCTCGCGGGCGCGAGCGCCGGCCTCGGTGTCGTGGGTGAGCCCGTCGAACACGTCCCGCGGCTGGAACGTGATCTCCAGCCCGACCGGGCAGTAGCGGCTCCGGCGGTCGTCGTAGAAGGGCGCCCGCGACGTGGGGAACATTGGCGTGCCGCCGAAGCAGAACTCCCAGTGTGGGTCGTCGGGGTCGGTGGGCACGTCCTCGGGCCACGGCTCGGGGTCGTTGACGTGGAGGAACTGGAGCACGTGCCACAGCGCCTCGTGCCAGTCGGCCTCCGGGACGGCTTCGACCCCCTCGCGGTCCCCGACACCGTCCGGCGGTGCGAAGAACGTCACCAGCGGGGCGAGCTCGGCGTGGTCCCGGTAGGTGTCGAGGTACTCCACGAGCGCGTCCCGGAACCCGAACAGCGCGTCCGGGTCGGTGAGCGACGGCACCGCGGTGTACAGGAGGTCGCCGCGCTCGACGGCGTTGGTCCCGAAGTGACACGGGAACGGGGTCCCGTTTCGCTCGCCCGTGAGCGCGCCGGTGAACGTCTCGACGTGTCGGGCCAACCACTCGGGGGCGTCGTCGGCCCGCGCTCGTTCGATCATCGTCTCCTGATCGCACAGCGACTGGAGGTGTGGTTCGTTCATGGGTTCGGCGCCGGCCGGCGGTCGGATCGGCCGGTTCTGTCGATGCCGGAGGGACGAATCCTCCGCGTATGGCTCTTTCGTCCGGGGGTCCGTCGGTGATCGCTCGTCCAGAACGCCTCGCGTGGGGCGACCGCGACTCCCCGTTCGGGCAGGAGGGCGGGCGTGACGACAGGTATTTCCACCCCGCGGCACTTATATACTCGTCGGCGGTTCCCGCCGCCCTCACATCACCATCACCCCCCATGGAGGGGACATCACATGGACGATTCAGCCAAATACCTCATTCACGCCAGAATCACGGCCGACGGCGTCGTCGAGCGGAGCGACGTGGTCGGCGCCGTGTTCGGACAGACGGAGGGCCTGCTCGGCGACGAGCTGGACCTCCGCGATCTCCAACAGTCGTCGAAGATCGGACGCATCGACGTACAGATAGACAGCGAGAACGGCCAGAGCTTCGGGGAGATCACCATCGCCTCCGGCCTCGACAAGGTCGAGACCTCCATCCTCGCGGCCAGCCTCGAGGCGATCACGCGCGTCGGCCCCTGCGAGGCGCGCGTCGAGGTCTCGGACATCGAGGACATGCGCACGGCCAAGCGCCGCGAGGTCGTCGAGCGCGCCAAGGAGCTGCTCGCCTCCTCGTTCGACGAGTCGGTGATGGACTCCACCGAGATCCTCTCGGAGGTCCGGGAGGCCAATCGCGTCGAGCGCATCGACGAGTACCGGGGGCTCCCCGCCGGCCCGCGGGTCCACGACTCCGACGCGATCGTCGTCGTCGAGGGCCGCGCGGACGTGCTCACGCTGTTGAAGTACGGCATCAAGAACGGCGTCGCCGTCGAGGGGACGAACGTCCCCGACGCCGTCGCCGACCTCACGGCCGAGCGCACCGTCACCGCGTTCCTCGACGGCGACCGCGGCGGCGAGCTCATCCTCAGGGAGCTCGCGCAGGTGGGCGACGTGGACTACGTCGCGTTCGCCCCCGAGGGGCACTCGGTCGAGGACCTCTCCCGCCACGAGCTGATGGCGGCGCTCCGCGAGAAGGTGCCGTTCGACTCCCTCGATCTCGACGCGTCCGCGGACGACCGCGAGGACGCCTCGGGCCTCGGCGTCGCCGCCACCGACGGCAGCGCGGCGCCCGCTCCGGACGCCCCCCCGTCCGCCGCGGGCGAGTCTCCGGAGGGCGTCCCGACGCCCGAGGCGCCGAGCGTTCCCGATGAGCCCGCCGACGGCGACGAACCCGGCGGCGACGAACGCGGCGATGAACTCGACGGCGACGAAGTGAGCGACACCGACGACGGCGCGAACGACGCCGAATCGAACGACATCGGAGCGAGCGAGGGCGAGCCAGCGGACGCCGGGGCCGCGGACGCAGGAGCCGCGGACGCAGGAGCCGAAGACTCCGACGGAGCCGCCGACGAGGCGGATCGTCCCCGGTCCCTGCGGGACCACGTCGCGGCGGTCGTCGGCGAGGGGACGAACCGCGCGCGGCTGCTGGACGCCGACTGCGGCGTCGTCGAGGACGTGCCCGCGGCCGACGTGTTCGACGCCGTCTCCGACGCCGACGGGTCGCCGGTCGCGCTGGTGCTCGACGGGGAACTCTCCCAGCGGGTGCTCGACGTCGCCGCCCAGCGCGGGATCGACCAGATCGTCGCCGAATCGGAGGGCGAGTACGTGAAACGACCCGCGAGCGTCCGCGTCGTCACCGCCGACCGGATGCTGTCGGCGTAGTCGACCGCGATCACGTCGGCGACGCCGAGTCGGCTTACTTCCCGTTGCCGGCCTCGACTGCCTCGACCAGCAGCGACTCGCCCGTCATCGCAGCCGGTTTCTCGACGCCGACGAGCGCGAGCATCGTCGGCGCGATGTCGATCAGCGACCCGCCGTCGCGGACGACCATCCCGCCGTCGTCGCCGCCGGGCGTGATCGAGATGAACGGCACGAGCGCGAACGTGTGTGCCGTGTGCGGATCCTCCGGCGTCCCCATGTCGTCGGCGTTGCCGTGGTCGGCGGTGACGAGCAGGTGACCGCCGGCGTCGCGGACCGCCCCCGCGAGCCGGCCCAGTTCGCGGTCGACCGCCTCCACGGCGGCGACGGCGGCGTCGAAGTCGCCGGTGTGGCCGACCATGTCCGGGTTCGCGTAGTTGAGCACGAGCACGTCGGGGTCCTCGGCCCCGATCAGGTCGATCGCGGCGTCGGTGAGTTCCCCGGCGCTCATCGCCGGCGTCACGTCGTAGGTGGGCACGTCCGGGCTCTCGATGATCCGCCGCACCTCGCCGTCGAACTCCACCTCGCGGCCGCCGTTGAGGAAGTAGGTGACGTGAGCGTACTTCTCGGACTCGGCCATCCGCAGTTGCGTGAGGCCGGCCGCCGACAGCACCTCCCCGAGGGTGTCCGCCGGCTGGGTCGGCGGGAACGCGACCGGCAGCCCGAACTCCTCGTCGTACTCGGTCATCGTCACGAGCTCCACGTCCGGCGGGCTCGTCTCGATCCCCTCGGCCTCCCACAGCTCCGGGTCGATGTCCGCGAGCATCCGCGTGAGTTGGCGCGCGCGGTCCGACCGGAAGTTGAAGAACACGACGCCGTCGCCGTCCTCGACCCCCGGCCCGCCGTCGACCGTCGTGGGCTCGACGAACTCGTCGGTGTCGCCGCGCTCGTAGCTCGCCTCGACGGCGTCGACCGCGGAGGCGGCGCTGTGGTCGGCCTCGCGGTTCACGATCGCGTCGTAGGCGCGCTTCGTGCGCTCCCAGTTGCGGTCGCGGTCCATCGCGTAGTAGCGTCCCGAGACGGTGGCGGCGTCGCCGGTGCCGCGGTCGGCGGCGTGCGCCTCCAGATCCGCGAGGAAGTCGCGGCCGGACTTCGGGGCGGTGTCGCGACCGTCGGTGAACGCGTGGGTGACCGCCTCGACGCCCCTGTCGGCGGCGGCGTCGATCAGCGCGTGGAGGTGCGCCTGATCGCTGTGGACGCCGCCGTCGCTGACGAGCCCGAGGAAGTGAACGCGGCCGTCGTTCGCGTCGGCGTGCTCGAAGGCGCGTTCGATGGCGGTTGCCTCGACGAACTCGCCGGCCTCGATCGCGTCGTTGATCCGGGTGTACTCCTGGTAGACTGTTCGGCCCGCGCCGATGTTCATGTGGCCGACCTCGGAGTTGCCCATCTGGTCGTTCGGGAGCCCCACGTCGCGGCCGTGGGCGGTGAGCGTCCCGAACGCGCCCGCCTCGCGGAGGCGGTCGAAGTTCGGGGTGTCGGCGGCCTTCACCGCGTCGCGTCGGTCGTGGTCGCCGAGGCCCCAGCCGTCGAGGATGACGAGCGCCGCTCTCATGATCGTTGAGCGTTGGTTCTGCCGGAGGCGTGTTGACTGCGTCGGTTCCTGGGATCCGTTCTCTGGATTGTTGCTGTCTCAGTGGTATCCGAGCAGACGACTTCGAAAGCCCCCGTGGCTCTCGGCTCGCGCGCCTCGCTGTGCTCCTCGGCTCGCTCGTCCCTCGCTCGCCTGCGGTGCTTGCTTCGGCGAGCTTCCCCGAGAGCCACGGCCCCTTTCATTCCCGCCCCGGATTCGGACGGACCGAGCGTCGTGGCCCGTCGAACGGTGTGCACGAACCGCACCTGGCGGTGGCGCGCGCCGGCGGGCCTCTGTGCCCGCCGGAAGCGTGCGAGGGATGAGCCGAGCGATGCGCGGTCGAGCGCAGCGAGACCGCGAGAGCGAACGGGGAGCGGAGCGACCCGTGAGCCAGCGAGGCGAGTCGGCTGGGGAGGACGAGGAGCGGTGGGGTTGCGGTCGGGTGGGACTGAAAGGGGCCGCGGCTATGCGGGAAGGCGGCCGAAGCAAGCACCACAGGAGCGAGCGATAGCGAGCGACGAGGCGCGCAGCGAGGCCCCCGACCGCATAGCCGCGGGGGCTTTCGAGGTCGTCTCAAACCGGCTCACGACTTCGACCCGACTCACGACTTCGACCCGACCCACCACCGCGACTCGGTCACTCGAACAGCCGACCGATCGCGACGATCGCCCGAAGGCAGATATACCCGGAGAGTCAATCCGCCGCACGGCAATGATCCTCGTCCTCCCCGTCGACCTCGACGACGACCTCGGCCGCAAGACCGGCGTCCGCACGCCGGTCATCGGCCGGGACGAGGTAGAGGACGCGGCGGTGCAACTCGCGACGGCCGACCCGGAGGACTCCGACGTGAACGTCCTCTTTCAGGCGATCAACGCCTACGAGGACCTCCGCGCCGACCCGACCGTCGACGAGGAGGTCGCGGTCGCGGCCGTCACCGGCGTCAACGAGGGCGACGTGAAGGCCAACCGGGCGGTCGGCGAGGAGATCGACACCGTCCTCGCGGCGCTGTCGACCGGCGAGGAGGTCCGCGCGATCGTCATCACCGACGGCGCACAGGACGAGTCGGTGCTCCCGGTGATCCGGTCGCGGGTCCCGCTGGACGGCGTCCGCCGGGTGGTCGTCCGGCAGGCGCAGGACTTGGAGTCGATCTACTACACCATGAAGCAGGTGCTCTCGGACCCGGAGACCCGCGGGACGATCCTCATCCCGCTGGGCGTTCTCCTGCTCGTGTACCCCTTCTCGGTGATCGCGGGGATGCTGGAGCTGCCCGGGGCCGTCGTGTTCGGCTCGATATCCACGCTCCTGGGGCTGTACTCGCTGTGGCGCGGCCTCGGGCTGGAGGAGACCGTCGACGGGCTCGCGGAGCGCGCGCGCACGGGCCTGTACGCCGGGCGCGTCACGATCGTCACCTACCTCGTCGCCCTGGCGCTGCTGGTCATCGGCGGGGTCCAGGGGCTCGACGCGCTGGCGGTCGCCGAGGCCGCCGAGACGGGCGAGATCCCGATCGCCCAGCGGCTGGCGGTGTTCGTCCACGCGTCCGTGCAGTGGGCCGCGGCCGCGGGCGTCACGTCCTCGCTCGGGCAGGTGACCGACGAGTACCTCGCCGAGCGGTTCCGCTGGCGGTACCTCAACGCCCCGTTCTACGTCGCCGCGATCGCGATCGTGTTGTACGGGCTGTCGGGGTACTTCCTCCCCGACGTGCCGGCCGCCGGGACGGCGCCGCTGTCGCTCGCGCGGCTGGCGCTGGCGCTCACCGCCGGGACGCTGATCGGCGTCCTCTCGACGCTGACGTTCGCGGTGGCGGAGTCGTGGTTCCCGCAGGAGGCCGACGCCGACGGCGACGGCGACCGCGAGGGGGAGACGGGCGCGATCTGAGGTCGAGGAGCCGAACCCGGGACGGGCCGATCCGAACCCGCGGCGGTCCGAGCCGGCCCGAACTGGTTCGGGCCGCGGGCGGATACGCGCCTTTTTTGGGGGCCGATTCGGAAGGGGAGGCTATGTCTGCGGCATCGGACTCGTACGATATCGTCGTCGTCGGCGCGGGCACGGCGGGAGCCTTCGCCGCCTCGACGGCCGCCAGCGAGGGGCTCGACGTCGTCGTCCTGGAGCGAAAGCCGGAGGAGGAGGCGGGCCACATCGCCTGCGGCGACGCGATCAAGGGGAAGTCGACGTTCCCCGACGTTATCGACCTCGACTACCTCCGGGAGGAGTCGTTCACCAACCAGAACATCCGCCGCGCGGTGTTCGAGAACCCCAAGACCGGCGAGGAGCTCGACGTGCCGTTCGGCCAGGCCGGGGCGGTGGTCGACCGCAAGCGCTACGGCGAGGTGATCCTCGAGGAGACCCAGCGCGCCGGCGCCGACATCCACTACGACACCGTCGTTCAGGACGTGGTGCAATCGAATGACGGGAAAGTGACGGGCGTGCGCGCCAAGCGGAACGGCGATCCCGTCACCTACGAGGCGGAGCTCACCGTCGACGCCGCCGGCGCGCTGTCTATCCTCCAGGACAAGGGCGAGTTCGGCGACGCGAGCTTCGACACGAACGTCTCGTACTCGCAGTTCTGTTCGGCCTACCGCGAGGTCGTCGAGGTGCCCGAACCGGTCGACTACGAGGACGCCATCGTGTTCAAGCCCACCGAGGAGCTCGGCTACCTCTGGTACTTCCCGCGCACGGGCACCGAGATCAACGCAGGCCTCGGCTTCCAGATGACCGAGCCCCCGATGAAGCTCGTGGAGGTGCTCAAACGCGACATGAGCCGCCGCCCCGAGTTCGAGGGCGCGACCGTGAAGGACAAGCTCGGCGCCGCGCTCCCCACCCGGCGCCCGTACGACTCGGCGGTCGCGGACGGCTTCGTCGCCGTCGGCGACGCCGCCGGCCACGTCAACCCCACCACCGGCGGCGGCATCCCCGGCGCCGCGAAGTCGGCCCACTGGGCGGTCAAGCGCGCGATCGACGCCGTCGTCGAGGGCGACGCGACCGAGGAGCGCCTCTGGCGGTACAACCACGACGTGATGACCGACTTCGGGAAGCGCTTCGCCGCGATGGACGTGTACAACATCTGGGGGACCGCCCACGAGGTGGACGAGCTCACCGACATCATCACCGCCCTGCCGGGCCAGCAGCTCGTCAATGCCATGACCAAGGGCGAGACCTCGATGAGCCTGCGACTGAAGCTGAAGACGGTGTTCGACACGTACGGGCACTGGGACACGCTGCGGGAGCTGTACAAGGTCCGCGGCATCGCCGGCGACCTGAAGGACCACTACGACCGCTACCCGGAGCGACCGGGCGGGTTCGAGGGTTGGCAGGAGCAGCGCGACTCGCTCATGGACGACCTGTACGCGGTTTCCGGCGCGGATCCGAAGTACTGACGACCGACGCCGCGAGTTCCCGCCCCGCCGCAGGTGTCCCTCGCAGTTCTCCCGCGGTTTCTCTCGCAGCTCGCCTCGCAATTCTCCCGCGGTTTCATCCCGAATCACCCCGGCGGCGACTGTGACGGCCTCCCGCCCGCGGCAACTCCGTACCGTATGGGTTTTAAGCGCCGACACTGAACGGTGTTCCAAGAGGAGATTCCGCTATGGAGATGCCACGCCGGATGAACACGTACTGTCCGCACTGCAACGCCCACCACGAACACGAGGTCGAGAAGGTCCGAACCGGCCGCCAGACCGGCATGAAGTGGACCGACCGCCAGCAGGCCCGCGGCACGTCCGTCATCGGGAACGCCGGCAAGTTCTCGAAGGTGCCCGGCGGCGACAAGCCCACGAAGAAGACACACCTCAAGTACCGCTGCGGCGACTGCGGCAAGGCCCACATGCGCGAGGGATGGCGCGCAGGTCGGCTCACCTTCCAGGAGTAATCATGGCGGGGAGCTTCTTCCGCGTCACGTGCCCGGACTGTGAGAACGAGCAGGTCGTCTTCGGCAAGGCCGCGAGCGAGGTCAACTGCGCCGTCTGCGGGACGACGCTCGCGCGACCCACCGGCGGCGACGCCGAGTTCGCCGGCGAGGTCGTCGAGACCGTCGAAGCGCGGTAACGTCGGGTTCTGCGGTTCGCGGTTTCTCATCGGTGCGGAGTGGCGATGCCTTCGGCTCGGTTGAACCCCCCACAGTGGAGACGAGTCGCGTGCGTATCTATCGGGGGCTCATACCGAACGAACGGGATCACTCTGAAAGCCCCACACCTTTAGTTAAATACCCGCCACAGGTGGCGATATGGCGGCAGTCGAAGTGTGGACGCTTGGGCTGCACATCGCCGCGGGAGCGGTCGCCGTCTTCGCCGGCGTCGGTGCGCTCGTGACGGCCAAGGGGGGGACGCGACATCGCACGGCCGGGAAGGTGTTCCTGCTGGCGATGGGCGTCGTCGTTGCGACCGTGTTCGTCCTGTTGGCGTTCGATCCGACAACCCTCCGGATCGTTCTCACGCTCGTCGCGGTCTTCAGCGGCTACCTCGCGTTCTCGGGGTATCGGGCGCTCTCCCGGAAGCGACCGAGCCACGGGGCACACTCGATCGACTGGATCGCGACGGGGTCGGTCGTTCTCGCCTGTCTCGTGCTGGGCGTGTGGGGCCTCAGTTGGTATCTCGACGGGCGGTCGTTCGGGATCGTGATGACGGTGTTCGGTGCGATCGGGATCGTGTTCGGCGCGATCGATATCCGAGCGTTTCGCAGCGACGGGACGGACGAGTGGATGGTAAGCCACCTTCAGCGGATGATCGCCGCGTTCATCGCGACAGTCAGTGCGGTCTCGGCGGTCAATCTGACGCCACTGATCGGCGTGTCGGCGTGGCTCTGGCCGACCCTCCTCGGTGTCCCACTCATCGCGTACTGGTCTAATGAGTACAGTTCCGAGTAGCCTCCAGTCTGAGAGAACATGGGACAGTCACCGTCACTCATCGCGACCGGCGGTGCCGACCGACCGATAGCCGATTCGCGGAGGAAATTCAGCAGGGCCGCTGAAGCCGTTCCTCGGTCGAGTATCGAGGGCCCGTCTGTTCGAGAAAGGGTCCCCGTCGTGCAGTTCGGCGCTGAGTTCTGTGGTGGTCGGCCTCTGATAGGCCGACAATTCGACAGCCCGACAGTCCAACAACGCGACGGGCCGACAACCCGGACCGCGAGGTATCGGCCCCTCGATTGACAAACGGTATTAGGCTCGGTCGGGAACACTCGCGTATGAAATTCACCGGCTGGCCCGAGCAGGGCGAACTCGTCGTGGGCGAGATCGACGAGATCGCGGACTTCGGCGTGTTCGTCGACCTCGACGAGTACGAGGACAAGCGCGGACTGTGTCACGTCTCGGAGGTCGCCTCCGGGTGGATCAAGAACATCCGCGACCACGTGAACGTCGGCGACCGCGTCGTCGCGAAGGTGCTCGACGTCGACAAATCGAGCCAGCAGATCGACCTGTCGATCAAGGACGTCAACGACCACCAGCGCTCGGACAAGATCCAGGAGTGGAAGAACGAGCGGAAGGCCGATAACTGGATGGGCATCGCCTTCGGCGAGGACGTCGACGACGACACCTACACCGCCGTCGCGGAGGCGCTGTACGCCGAGTTCGGATCAATGTACGACGGCTTCGAGGCCGCCGCGATCCACGGCGAGGAGGCGCTGGAGGACACCGACCTCACCGACGACCAGATCGAGGCCATCGTCGAGACCGCCCGCGAGAACGTCTCCGTCCCGTACGTGAACGTCACGGGCTACGTCGACCTCTCGTCGCCGGGCCACGACGGCGTCGACGACGTGCGCGCCGCGCTGGAGGCCGCCGAGGGCAACGGCGAGGTCCCCGACGAGATCGAACTCGACGTGTCGTACGTCGGCTCCCCCGAGTACCGCATCAAGGTGCGCGCGCCCGACTACAAGACCGCCGAGACCGAGCTGGAGGCGTCCGCCGAGCGCGCCCGCGAGGCGATCGAGGCCAAGGGCGGCACCGGCCGCTTCCACCGCGAGCGCGAGACCGAGGACGAGTAACCCCGTTCCAGACGCGTGAAGTCCGACATCCGCGTGTGCGGCGACTGGGAGGCGGCCCACGAGCGGCCCGTCTACACCCTCGGCGACGCCTGTCCCGAGTGCGGCGCCGACGCGGTGAACTCCGCGCCCGCGCCGTTCAATCCCGAGGACCCCCACGGGGAGTACCGACGACGGGCGCGCCGTCGGAATCTCGGCGGCGACGCTGACCGCGACGGCGACGCTGACCGCGACGGCGACGCTGACCGCGACGGCGACGACGAGTAGCGAGGGTCGACTTTCGGCGACAACGACCCCGACCAGCCGCGGGCGTGCACACCGCGCGAACGGGTGCGACGACGCCCGTCAGAACCACGGGTGGGACTGGAAGGGGCCGCCGGCCTCGTCAGTCGAGGCGAAGCAAGCACTGGAGCGAGCGCCGGAGGCGCGAGCGAAGCGCGCACCGAGCCGCAGACGACGAGGCCGGCGGGGGCTTCCGCGGTCGTCGTCGCGGTCGCGGCCCTCGCGGCGGCAACACGGTGCACCCTCACGGACCCGTCGGAATCGGATCGAACGGATCGAGCCGACGCGTCTTTACCTCCCCCGCCCGCCAGCAACGAGCATGGACGACATCGACATCGAGGTCGTGAGCGATCCCGATCTCACCGACCCCGTCTTCATCGAGGGGCTGCCCGGCGTCGGCCACGTCGGCAAGCTCGTCGCCGAGCACCTCGTCGAGGAGTTCGACGGCGAGCTCGTCAGGCGCGTGTACACGACCGACTTCCCGCCGCAGGTGACCGTCGACGACGACGGCGTCGCCGAGCTGACGCACGCGGAGTTCCACCACGTCGACGCCGACGGCCAGGATCTCGTTGTTCTGACCGGCGACCACCAGGCCGCGAGCAACGAGGGCCACTACACCCTGACGACCGCGTTCCTCGACATCGCCGAGGAGTTCGGCTGCGAGCGCGCGTTCGCGCTCGGCGGGGTGCCCACGGGCGAGCTCATCGAGGACGACGAGTACGACGTGCTCGCCGCCCGCACCGGCGACACCGACCGCGAGGAGCTTGAGGCCGCGGGCGTCGAGTTCCGCGAGAACGAGCCCGCCGGCGGCATCGTCGGCGTCTCCGGGCTGGTGCTCGGGCTGGGCACCCGGCGCGGGCTCTCCGCGGCGTGTCTGATGGGCGAGACCTCGGGCTACCTCGTCGACCCCAAGAGCGCGCAGGCCGTGCTCGAAGTGCTGCAGAACCTGCTCGACATCGAGGTCGACTTCTCGGACCTGGAGGAGCGTGCCGAGGAGATGGAGGAGGTCGTCGGCAAGATCCAGGAGATGCAGGGCAGCGGCGGCGGCGGGATGCCCAGCGAGGACGAACTGCGCTACATCGGCTGATCGCGCTCTTGGCGACGAGGTCGGCACCCGCCCGGATACCGGCAGCCCGCGCGCCTGCCACAACGCCTTTTCGCGCGAGTCGCCTCCGATCGATCGATGACAGACCAGCAGTCGTTCGGTCCCGACGACATCCCGTCCGCAAAGGGCATGCCGCGACTCGGCCTCGGCACCTGGGAGAACACCGATCCCGAGGCGTGTCGAAACGCGGTCGCGACCGCCCTGGAGATGGGATACCGTCACATCGACACCGCCCAGATCTACGGCAACGAGGCTGAGGTCGGCGACGGCATCGCCCGCGCTGACGTGGACCGGGAGGACGTGTTCCTCGCGACCAAGGTGTGGATCGACAACCTCGCGCCCGAGGACGTGCGCCGAACGACCGAGGAGAGCCTCGACCGCCTCGGCGTCGACAGCGTCGACCTCATGTACGTCCACTGGCCGGCGCGCGAGTACGAGCCGGAGGCGACGCTGAACGCGTTCAACGAGCTGTACGACGACGGCCTGATCGACCGCATCGGGATCTCCAACTTCGAGCCCGAACAGGTCGCCGATGCCGTCGAGATCAGCGACGCGCCGGTGTTCGCCAACCAGTTCGAGTGTCACCCGCTGCTCCGGCAGGCGGAGCTGCGCGAGGCGTGCGCCGAGCACGACGTCGAGGTCGTCGCGTACTCGCCGCTCGCGCGGGGGGAGGTGTTCGACGTGCCGGAGCTGACCGAGATCGCCGAGAAACACGGCGCCAGCGAGGCGCAGGTGAGCCTCGCGTGGCTGCGCGAGAAGGGCGTCACCGCCATCCCGAAGGCGACGAGCGAGGCGCACATCCGCGACAACTGGGAGTCGCTGGGCGTGACGCTCGACGACGAGGACGTGGCGGCCATCGACGGCATCGACCGCGAGGACCGCCGCGTCGACCCCGGGTTCGCGCCCTGGAACTGAGGCGACGGGCCCGGCCTCCCGGTCCCCGGCTCCTCACGGTCGAACCGTCGGAAGCGTCGGAAGCGTGAGAGGAACCGCGGACGAGCGAAACTTTCAATCGGCGGCCGGAGAATCCCTCGCTCGATGGAGCAACGTTCCACGGGGCTGTTGGGTGCCGTCCGGATCGACATCGCGAGGCTCCACGCCACGTGGATGGAGCTTGCGTTCCCCCGGCAACTCGACCCCGGGAGGGTCGTCGGGAAGTGGACGCCCGAGACGACCCCGCAGGCGATCGCGTACTACCTCTGGGCGGCCGTCGGCGTGCCGCTGGTCGCAGTCGGCTACCCCCTGTTGTTGTTCGGGTTCGCCGCGCGCGTTTACGTCAACAGGGTCGACTCGGCGGCCACGCGGCTCGGCGTCGTCGGCGTCGTCCTCCTCTCGCTGGTCGCGTGGGGGGCGCTCACCGTCGCCGCCTGGGTTCGGGAGTTCTCGACTGGCGGCCTGATCGCCGTCGGCGCCGCCGGCGCGGTCGCGACCGTCGCCGCGGCGGTCGCCGTCGGCGCCTCCCGCGTCGGCGGCCGGGGGACGAGCGTCCTGATCGCGTACCCCGCGGCCGTGACCGCGTTCCTCCTCCCGCCGGTCGTCGCGGCGCTGTACTCGCCGGCGCTGGCGGACGTGGTCTTCCCGAACACCACGTCGCTCGCGGTGTGGATCCTCGACGGGCCGCTCGCGGTCGGCGGGCTCAACGAGCTCATCCGCGCGCGGTTCGACCTGCGCGGCACCGCCTACGTGCTGATGTGGGTCGGCATCTCCGTGCCGGTCGGCTGGCTCTTCGGCATGCTCGTCGCGCTCGCGGACGTGATCCGGCCGAAGCGGGAGACCGGAACCAGCGCGCGGATCTGAACGGTCGGCAGCGGTCGACCCCGGACCGCGGACCGGGCTGGCGGCGACCGACCACGAGAAGGCTCACCTCGATCCGATCACTCGCGTCCGGTTGCGATCATCCACGACCGCCGTCGCCGCGGTTTCCGCCGATGTTGGCGTCGCCGGTCGATCCGGATCCGGTCTCGTCGATGACCTCGTCGAGCGTCTCGTCGGAGACGCTGGCGGCGACGCGGACGCCGACGAGCGCGAGCGCGATGCCGCCGACGATGAACACCGCGAGCCGCTGGGTCGGCGTCAGCGCGTACCCGAGGAGGACGAGCGGTTCCTTTCCGGCCTCCTGTTCGAGGAAGTAGCCGGAGAAGCCGCGAAACAGCAACCCGACGGCGAGCACGCCGAACGGGAGGTTCAGGTACGGCGTCCGGACGCCCTCGTCGCGGATGAGCTCGTCGAGCAGCCGGCCGAACGACGCCGTCAGCGCCGCCAGCGCCAGCCACGGCACCGCGGCGTACGCGAACTGGAGCCCGGCGACGAACTCCGCGCCCTCGACGGGCGACGCCGAGAGGACGCCGAGGAAGACCCCGACGACCGACAGCCCGAGCGCGGCGACGTACGTCACGACCGACACCTGCCCGGAGTACAGCGCCTCCCGGGCGTGCTCGGGTGCCGACTCGACGGCCTCGTCCATCCCCATCCCGTAGTACAACAGCGTCGCGCCAAGCAGCGTCGTCACGGCCGCCACCGCGATCGCGGGCGAGAAGTACACGAGCAGCGCCGGGAGGATGAGCAGCCCGACGCCGATCGGTACCAGCACCGTCTCGCGAAGCTCCTCGTCGGCCATGAACTGCTTGAGGAGGTAGTACGTCGACTCCAGGTCGCGCGCCTGTCGGACGACGACGCGGTCGACCGCGTCGACGGGCAGCCGGGATTCGATCATCGGAACGGCGCGCTCGTCGGCGGCGGAGTCGATGACGACGACCGCGGAGTCGAACTCGTTCGTCGCGAGCACGTCGTCGAGCTGGCGCGCGAGCGCGCGGTCGGCCCGCACGGCGGAGTCGCCGGCGCCCGAGACGACCGCGACGGCGACCTCCTCGCCCTCGTCGGAGAGGTCGCGGGCGACCCGGAGCGATTCGAGCAGCGAGTTGACGCCGGCGTCCTCGGGGTCCGCGAGGCCGAGATCCGTCACGAGCGAGCGGACCGCCTCCCACCCCACGACCGGGGTGTCGACGCCGGCCTTCCGGCCCACGTCGTTCGAACGGTCCACGCACAGGACCAGCGTCGTCACGTGTGTTGGGATGGCCCCCCGGGTGAAAAAGGCCACCATGGCGGGGGTTCACGACCGACGGGGTACCGACGGAGCGCCGGGGCGTCGAACCGCCGGACCGCCGGACCGCCGCAGCGAGTTACCGTCGGAAGCGCATATCGCCCGCGCCGTTCCCGCCCGTGCTCCCGTCTCCGGCGACGGCGTCGGCGACGCCGGCGCCGAGGGCGTACGCCGTCGCGGCGGCGCCGCCGCGGAGTCGTCTCATGAGCCCCCGCCCGGGCGTGAACTCCTCGACGACGGCCTCGTGCCCGGTCAACTCCTCGATCCGGTCGAGCACGGCCTCGCGGTCCCCCAGCCCGTCGACGAGGCCGCGCTCGTGCGCCTCGGTTCCGAGGAACACCCGCGCTTCCGTCTCGCGGACCGCCTCCTCGTCCATGTCGCGGCCCTCGGCGACCTGCTCGACGAACTGGTCGTAGTAGTCGTCGACGATGCCCTGGAGGTACGCCCGCTCGTCGGGCGTGACCTCCTTCAGCGGGAGGCCGGCGTCCTTGTATTCGCCGGCGGTGAACTGCTCGTAGCTGACGCCGAGGCGGTCGGCCAGCTCGTGGACGTTCGGGCGCGAACCGATGACCCCGATGGAGCCGACGACGCTGCCCTCGCGGGCCCACAGCTCGTCGCAGCCGACAGCGATCGCGTAGCCGCCGCTGGCGCAGGTGTCGGTCGCGTAGCCGACCGTCGGGCCGTCGAAGCGCTCGGCCGCCAGCCGGATGTCCTCGCTGGGGACGATCTGGCCGCCGGGCGTGTTCAGTTTCACCAGCAACGCCTCGGCGTTCGGGTCCTCGTCGGCGCGCTCGATCTGGTCGACGACCTCGTCGGCGCCCGGCGATCCGGGCGCCGGCGGGAACGATGGCGAGTCGCCGTCGCGGGTGATCGGCCCCTCGACGGCGACCTCGGCGACCGTGTAGTCGGCGAACCGCGACGCCAGCGTCCCGCCGGCGACCTTGAGCGCGACCGCGACGACCGCGACGGTGAGCACGACGCCGATCAACTCCGCGAGGTCGCCCGGCACGACCACGAACAGGACGTAGCCGACCAGCGCCGCGATCACGGCGGCGGCGACGAGCACGGCCACGCCGAGGACGGATCTCCCTGTGGTGTCTGCCATGGCCTCGCTTCGAACGGGAGCGAAATAAGATCGGGTGCCGGCGCACGGGCGCGGCGGCTCTCGGGTATGGGAAAACCGCAGAACGTCAGATCGCGATTCGGACCGTCGGCGCGTCGGATCCCGCGCTCAGAGAAGCCCGGTCTTCTGGAGCTTCATCAGGTCCTCGGTGTCGAGGGTTTCGCCTTCCTTGAACTTCTGGTAGATCTCCTCGGCCTCCTCGCGCTCCTCTTCCATCTTGGCCTCGCGCTCCTCCTTCTTCTCCTCTTCCTCCTCCTTGTCCAGCTCGCGCAGGCGCTTCTGGACGCGGACGAAGTCCTCGTGGTGCTGGTCGGCCGACTCCTGTGCCTCCACGAACAGCTCGTGCATGGCGTCCGCCTCGTCGCGGATCTCGTCGGCCTCGCGGTAGGCCTCGATCATCTGGTTGTGGTGCTCCTGGGCCTCGTCGGCCAGCTCGGTCACCTTCTGGTGGTGCGTCGACGCCTCCGAGCGGACCTCCTCGGCCTCCTCGATGAGCTCCTCCAGCTCGTCGCTTTGGTCGACCTTGCCCTTCTTCTCGGCGAGCTTCTCGCGCTTGTTCTCGATCTTCTCGATGAGTTCGCGCTCCTCGTCGGTGCCGAGGACTTCGGTCTGCTGTTTGAACTCAAGGTCTTCGATCTCCTCTTTGAGCTCCTCGATGGACTTGCCCGAGCCGAGCTCGAGGTCCTGCTTCATCTCCTCGACCTCGTCGAACAGCTCGTTCGCCTCGGCGTTCAGCTCGTTGCGCGACTCCTTGTGCTCCTGGACCTGTTCGTTGAGCTCGTCGCGCATCTCGCGATGCTCCTGCGCCTCGTCGACCTTCTCGCGTGTCTTCGCGTTCAGGTCGTCGCGCTTGGATGCGCGCTCGGACGCCATCTGGTTGAGCTCGTTACGTCGGTCGCGGAGTTGACCGGCCTTCTTGATCAGCTGGCCCTTCGAATCGTTCTCCAGTTCCTCCTCGGAAAGGGAGACGTTTCGTGATTCATCCAACTGATCGAGACCGTACTCTTCGAGAACTTCCTCTTTCGTTACCATGGTTCGTTACCTCGACACCATACTGCTTCGGACTGAGCGGACGCTCTGCGACTGCCTGCGTCCGTCTGGGGGTGAAAACACCGTGTCATTCAGCGATCGATGCCACCACGCCCGAAGGCGTTCTGGTACCTGTACATATACGGTTTCCGTATATAACTCCTTCGCTGTTTCGGGGCGAAAACGCGTGGTAGGGGCCCTCATACCGCCGGGAACGTGTGATCCGCTCACACGCCGGGGCTCGTTCGACCGATCCGGAAGCGGCCGATCATAACGCAACCGATCCGAACGCGACGGGGCGTCCTCAGTCAGATCCGACGATACGCACCCAGTCGGGTACCGTCGAGGAGGTACGCCTCGCCGTCGACGAGCGCGTCCGGGAGGAACGGCGCGAGAAATCCCTGTCCCTCGACGTTCACCCACGTCCCGCCCGAGCGGTCGTTGAACGCCGGAAACACGATCAGCTCCGGATCCCGCCACTCCACGCCGGCGCCCGCGAGATCAACACTACCGTCGAAGGCCGCACGCGAGAGCGGCCCGCGTAGCCAGGCCTTCTCCGCGCGCGCGCCGCCGACGTCGTCCTCCAGCCTGACGGCGACGTGTTCGTGGCCCATACAGACGACCGTCGCGCCGAGCACCTCCGGCGACGGCCACGTGTGGCCGTGGAGCACGCCCACGTCGCCGAGGCGGGCGCCGCCGGGCGGCGTCGCCTCGATCCGGTCGCCGAACGACTCGGCGATCCCAGTGTCGTGGTTGCCGGGCGCGAGCGTCACGGGGACGCCGACCGCCGACAGCAATCCCTCCAGTTCCTCGCGCTCGGCGTCGCCGGCGCCGCCGACCCGGTGGCTCAGGTCGCCGAGGACGACGAGCCGGTCGGCGCCGGTGCGCGCGAGCAGGTCGAGCACGCGCTCGCGACGCTCGTCGCCGGCGCTGTCGAGTTCGACGCCGCGCTCGTAGCGGAGGCCGGCCTCGATGCCGGCGTGATAGTCGGCGATCAGCAGCCCGGTTTCCCCGCCCAGGTCCGCGACGGCGGCGGGCGCGTCCGGCACCGGCTCGACGAGCGGCGACGACCGCCGGTCCGACGGCGGGTCCCGGTCCGCGCTCCCGCCCATCAGATCGGCTTGAGCGCCCCGTCGGCCGGCTCGTAGCACTTGCCGCTCATCAGCGCCTCCTGGATGGCGTCCTCGGCGTCCCCGGGATCGGCGCCGTGGCGCTCGACCGCGGCCGCGACGACGGCCTCGCGGTCGGCGCCGTCGCCGCCGTCCAACTCCGCCATCAGGTCGACGACGGCGTCCTCCAGGTCCACGTCCCCGGCGGCGTCGTCCGTCGCGGCTGCCTCCTCGTCGGACTCGTCGAACTCGCCGAGGTCCTCGTCGGAGGACGTGTCGGCGGCTGCGGACACGTCGTCGCTACCGGCGGACGCGTCCTCGGCGGCACCGGCGTCGTCGGATCCGTCCGTCGAATCGGCGGCCGGCTCGGAAGCCTCCGCGGGGTCCGTTCCGTCGTCGTCCGGCTCGGGCGTCTCAATGCCGGACTCGCCGGCGTCGGGCACCTCGCTCCCCGTGGAGAACTCGACGCCGTGTTCCTCCTCGACCTCGCGGCGCTCCTCGTCGCTGAGGGCGTCCTCGAAGTCCTCGGGGTCCGCGTCGGCGTCGACGGCCGAGTCGTCCGCCTCCGCGTCGAACTCGCCGAGGTCGCCGTCGGCGTCCTCGAAGTCGCCGAGATCGTCGACGCCGTCGGACTCCGCGGGCTCCGGCTCCGCGCTCGCGCCCTGATCGGTCTCGGCGACCGACGCCTCCGTGTCGAGGTCTCCGGCCGCGTCCGCGGGTTCAGTCGCCGCGGCGGCGTCCCCGTCGCCCTCGTCCGCGGCGTCGGCCGCGGCCGGCTCGCCGTCGTCACCTTCGTCCGGTTCGGCGCCGGCGTCGGCGGACTCGACGGGCTCCGGATCGGCCCCCGCGCCGGGATCGGCCTCCGCGACGGCGACATCGTCGTCGCTCGTGTCCGCCGCCTCTGCCGGTTCGCCGGCCTCGTCGGGGTCATGGGCGCCGGACTCGTCGACGGTCGACGCCGTCGACGCCGCCGCGTCGGTTCCCGCCGCGGCCGGATCGTCGGCGGCTCCCGTGTCCGCCTCCGACGCGTCCGCATCCGCCGCGTCGACGGACTCGGCCGACTCGACGGGCTCGGACTCGGGTTCGGGAGCGGGCGCGGTCGCGCCCGCGAAGTCGTACGACACCTCGGGGAGCGGGCCGAGGTCGGCGCCGCCGCGGTCGCCCGGGTCGGCCGAGAGCGCGCGCACCTCCTCGCGCTCGTCGGCGACGACCTCGAGCGCGTCGACCGCCACCGTCCGGACGGCCTCCAGGTACCGCGTCCCCGTGTCGTAGTGGTCGATCGCCAGCGGGACCCCCGCCGCCAGCGCCGTCGGGACGCCGGCGTCCTCCAGGCGGGCGCGCAGGCGATCGCCGCGCTCGTCCATCGAGAGCGCCTCGGCGAACACCGCGACCCGCCGGAGCGTCGCCTCCGCGGCGGAGACGACCCAGCGGTCGCGCGTGTCGGCGTCGACGGTCGCGAGGCTCTCCGGGCGGACGGAGGTGTACACCAGATCGGAGTCCTCCGGCTGGAACGTGCGCGCTTTCCCCGTGAGCGCGACGAACGCCGGCGGCGTCGTCCGGTCGAGGAACGCCGCCTCGTCGGGCTGGTACTGCCCGGCGTAGGTGACGAACGCGCCCGTCGGGTCGACGACGCGCCCGCGCAGCGTCTGCTCGTTCACCGATTCGACCTCGGTGAGCACCCCGACCGCGAACAGGCGGTTCACGCGCAGGCCCGTGGGGGTGACGACGTAGTTGGGCGCGCGCTCCTCGTCGCTCTCGGAGTGTTCCAGGTCCGCGTCGTCGAACTCCGCGGCGAAGAGCCGGTGGGCGACCTCTCGGCTGCCCGGTCCGGGGTCGCCCCCCTCGTCGCCGTCGCCGCCGTCGCTCGAACTCACGCGTCCACCTCCGCGAGGAGGTCCGCGGCACGCGCGGCCGGGTCGTCCTCGCTGGGTTCGAACTCGGTCGCGTCGAGGTTCGCGCCGTACTCGTCGACCGAGAGGTGGCCGCGCACGCGGTACTCCCGTCCCACGAGCGTCTCGGCGATGTCGTCGGCGACGACCTCGCGGCTCATCGCGTCGCGGGCGGCCTCCAGTGCATCCTGTAGGGTGCCGCCGTAGATCTCCTCGGTCAACTCCCGATCGAGGATGGCGGTGACGGTCGCGGTGCCGTCGTCGAGGATCGCCTTCACGCGGAGGTCGTCCTCGGGGTCGACCTGCCCGTGGCTGCGACACTGCCCGTTCTGGACGAGCCGGCCGCACTCGGGACACCGCTCGATGAGGCCGGAGCCGTCCCGCACCTCCAGCACGTTGCCGAGCACCTCCACGTCGTACATCCCGCCGGAGGTGACCGCCTCCCCGACGCTCACGCGGGGTGCCTCGTCGCTGACCTCGACGCTCGCGGGCGACACCTCGGTGAACTCGGTGAGGTTCACCGAGGGGACGCCGCGGAACTCCCGGACGTACACGTCCTCGATCCGGAGCTCGGCGCCCTCGACGACCGCCTCGCGGGCCTGCCAGTCGGTGAACGGGAGCCGGGCGGTCTCGTCGCCGATGACCCCCGAGTGGATCGTCGTCTCGCCGTCGCGGCCGTCGATGGTGCGCTGTTCGAGTTCGAGCACCTTCGCCTCGACCGTGCGACCGCGGTCGCCCGCGGCCAGGTCGACGAGGTCGCGCTCGCCGCCGATCTCGTAGGGTACCTCGAGGGTCTCGGACTCCATCGCGACCGACGAGGACTCCCCGAGGTTGAGTTCGGGCGCGCCCTCCCACTCGCGGACGCTCGCGTTGCCCACGGTGACGGTGTCGCCCGCCTCGAAGCCGAAGTCCTGCCAGGCGGTGTAGCTGATCGTCCCGGTCCCGTCGGCGAGTTCGCCCTCGCGGATGACGGTGTCGTCGCCCTGATAGCGGATCGACCGCCGCCCGACCGTCAGCACGCGCGCGGTGACCGTGACGTTGCCCGAGTCGGGCGTGATCTCGGCGATGTCGACCGACGAGGGGGTCGCGTCGCCGCCCCCGCCGCCACCGTACTTCCGGCGCACGGACTGCTTGGCCTCGTCGATGGGAACGCTGTACTCCAGGAGATTCTCCAAGTCGCGCTTGACCTCCTCTGTGTCTTCGCCGAGAGCGGAGGCGAGCTCCTCGGCGTGTGCGTCGATGTCCATGTGTTCCGTCCTGACCTTCCGCCCGACTCCTGTTAAACTCTCCGCGCGGCGGCGTTCTCCGGCTCGCCGACCGGGCGACCCGGGCGCCCGACAGCGCGGGGGAATGGAGACGCGGGCGTGGGTTTACCACGGAGCTCTCGCACCTCCGGTCCAGTACGGCATGCCGGGGCTGGAAGCGTTCCTGGACAACGCCCACGACAGGATCGTCCTCATCGACGCCGACGGCGTCTATCGGTACGCGAACGCCGCGACCGAGCTGGTCGTGGGGTACGAGCCGTCGGAGATCGTGGGGACGGTGGAACGGCGCCGAATAGGTCGAATCGGGATCCGGGCGCGGTCGGTCGCGCCCGGGCTCACTCCCCGTCGAGCCGGTCTTGCCACTCCTGCACCTTCGCCATGAGCTCGACGGGGGGCGTCTCGTTCACGTCCGTCCCTCGCAGCGCCGACAGCACCGCCTCGGTCTCGGGGTCGAGCCCCGCGTCCGCGTCGGCCGTCGCCGCGGCGGCCCCGTTGCCGGCGGGTGCGCGAGCCCCCGGTCGGTCCGCGTCGCCGGCGTCCCCGGCGGCTCGCCCGTGCCCGCCGCCCGTCGCGAACTCGCCCGCCGAGAGGTCGAAGACCGCCTGTCTCGTTTCGCCCCCGTCCCCGCCCTCGGCGCCCTTCGCCTCGATCGCCTTCTCCTCGCGCAGGCGGTCGAGCACCTCGTCCGCGCGGCCGACGACGGGGTCGGGCACCCCCGCGAGGTCGGCGACGTGGACCCCGTAGCTGCGGTCGGTCGGCCCCTCGCGCACGCGGCGGAGGAACGTCACGTCGCCGTCGCGCTCCTCGGCCGCGACGTGGACGTTCGCGACGCGCGGGAGGTGTTCGGCCAGCGCGGTCAGTTCGTGGTAGTGGGTCGCGAACAGCGTCTTCGCGCGCACCTCGTTGTGCAGGTACTCGGTGGCGGCCCAGGCGATGGAGATCCCGTCGTAGGTCGCCGTGCCGCGGCCCACCTCGTCGAGGATGACCAGCGAGTCCTCCGTCGCCGAGTGGAGGATGTTCGACAGCTCCTGCATCTCGACCATGAACGTCGAGCGACCCTGCGCGAGCTCGTCGAGCGCGCCGACGCGGGTGTAGACGCCGTCGACCAGCGGGAGGGTGGCGGCGTCGGCGGGGACGAACGAGCCGATCTGTGCGAGCAGCGATATCAGCGCACACTGGCGCATGTACGTGGACTTCCCGCTCATGTTCGGCCCGGTGACGATGAGGAAGCCGCGCTCGCGGTCCATCCGGAGGTCGTTGGGCACGAAGTCGGTCGTCCGCTCGACGACCGGGTGTCGCCCGGCCTCGATGTGAAGCTCGTCGCCGTCGGTGAACTCCGGGCGCGTCCAGTCGTTCGTCGCCGCGTGGTGGCCCAGCGCCGCGAGCACATCCAACTCGGCCAGGGCGCGCCCCACGTCCTGGAGGAGTTCGGCCTCGCTCGCGACCCGCTCGCGGACCTCCTCGAAGATGCGCCGCTCCAGTTCCTCGCGGCGCTCCTCCATGCGGAGGACGGTGCGCTCGCGCTCCTCCAGCTCCTCGGTGACGAACCGCTTGGAGTTCTTCAGCGTCTTGATCTCGCGGTAGTGCTCGGGCGCCTGCCCGGCGACGGACTTGCCCACCTGGATGTAGTAGCCGTCCGTCTTGTTGCGGTCGACCGACACGTGGCTCAGGCCGTGTCGGCGCTTCTCGCGCTCCGCGAGCGTGTCGAGCCACTCGAGGGCCTCCTCGTACTCGTCGACCAGCTCGTCGAGCTCCTCGTCGTACCCGCGGGCGATGACCCCGCCGTCGCCGCCGATGCTCCCCGGCGGCTCCTCGGCCAGCGCCTCGCGCAGTTCGTCGTGGAGGTCGCGGGCGGCCGCCTGGTCGGGGCGCGCGAGCACGTCGGGGACCGGGGAGTCCGCGAGCTCGGTGCCGTCGATGGCGGCGGCCAGTTCGGGGAGCCGCCCCAGCGCCGACCGGACGGCGACCAGATCCCGCGGCCCGGCCGAGCCGCTCGTCGCGCGCGCGGCCAGCCGTTCGAGGTCGGCGGTGCCGTCGAGGGTGTCGAGCAGGCGATCGCGCGCCAGCGCCGCGCCGGCGAACGCCTCGACGGCGGCGCCGCGCCGCTCCAACTCGCCGCGGTCGCGCCGTGGTCGGGTGAGCCACTCGCGCAGCAGGCGAGTGCCGGCCGCCGTCTCGGTGTGATCGAGGGTGTCCAGCAGGGTGCCGGTGTGCTCGCCCTGCATCGTCTCCACGAGCTCCAGGTTGCGCTGGGTCGTCGCGTCGAGGGCGACCCTGCCGCCCGCGTCCAGGCCGCCGAGCCGGGTCATCGACGCGAGCACGCCCGCGCCGGTGTCGTCGACGTAGTGGAGCACGGCGCCGGCGGCGGCGACCGCGGGGTCGGCGTCGAGCCCGACGGCGTCGAGCGCCTGCGTCCCGAAGTGGTCGCCGAGGCGGTGGCGCGCGCGACCGGGCGCGAACGCCTCGGCCTCGTGGAGCGTGAGGCGGGCGTCCGTGGACTCCCGGAGATCCGCGAGCCGGGCGTCGTCGTCCCGGACGCCCGGGCCGGGAAGCAGTTCGACCGGGGCGAACCGGTGGAGTTCCGTGCGCACCTCGTCGAGGTCGGCGACGGCGGCGGCGTGGAACCGGCCGGTGGTGACCTCCGCGAACGCGACGCCCCACGGCTCGTCGTCGCTCGCCTCGTCGTGTTCGACGGCCGCGAGCCACCGCGCCTCGGCGCCGTCGGGGTCGACGACGGTTCCCGGGGAGACGATGCGCTCGATCTCGCGGGCGTGGCCGTCGTCGGTCTCGTACTGCTCGGCGACGGCGACGCGGTAGCCGCGCTCGACGAGCGCCTTCAGGTACGGCGTCAGCTCCGAGAGGGGGACGCCCGCCATCGGGTACGAGGAGCCGTGGCTCGACTTCTGGGAGACCTTGAGGTCCAGCTCGTCGGCGACGAGCTCGGCGTCGTCGGCGAAGAATTCGTAGAAGTCGCCGCACTGCATCGCGAGCACGTCCGCGTCCGTGGACTCCTTCAGCGAGAGGAACTCGCCCACGATGCCGCCGGCGTCGGTCGTCATTGTCTGGTCGATGATGGTGCCGTGTCCGGGTAAAACGCTACGGGTCCGGCTTCGCCGACGGTATCGCCGCCGCGGCCCGGGGCGACGCCCCTACCCGACGCCCGCGGAGAAGCGGCGACGGTCCCTACTGCGTTCCGGCGGCCGCTTCTACGTTTCGCCTCCCGACATCCCCGGGTCCCGCCGACGCCCCCGCCGTCGGCGACCCCTCACACCCCCGGGATCCCGAGCGCGGAGAAGCCGCCGAAGCCGACCGCCGACAGCAGCGACAACACGAGCGTTGCCGCGAGCCACCCGACGAGCGCGATCCCGGCGGCAGTGATCCAGCCGCCCTTGTAGCGCCACTTGATCACCGCGAGGTACGCGAGATACGTGAGCGCGGTTCCCAACAGCGGCAGCCACCCGAACAGCGTCGAAACGATCACCCACGCCAGCGCGCCGATGAGCGCAGTCCAGACGGCGTGTTCGTAGCTCCGGGCGTCCGACAGCACCGTCGCCCCCGCGTAGATACCGATTCCCCCCACCAGCGCGCTCACGACAAACACGATGAGCGAGTCGATGACTGCGACCATGCACGGAGTGCGTCGGCAGTCGTTGAAAGCCTAACGGCGGTTCGGGCCGGCGAGTGCGGTCCTACGGGTTCGGACCGTCGTCGTCGTCGTCGCCGGCGACGTCCGGCCCCTCGGGATCGTCCCATTCGAGCCTCGTCGTACACCACGGACAGAAGTCGAGGTCGGCGTCGAGGTCCTTCCCGCAGTTGGGACACGCCGGCGCCTCGGCGGCGGTCGTCGCCCCGCGCCCCGCCGCCCCCGCGCCGCTCCCCGCGACGCCGGGGTGGGACGCGTCCGCGGCGCCGGACCCGGCGTCGCCGGCATCGGAACCCGACGGACGCACGCCCGCGTCCTCACGCGTCGCGCGCGCCAGCATGTACGCGTCGACCGCGCTGGCGAGGACGACGATCACCGGCGGCAGCGCCTTGACCGGGTTCGACACCGGGTCGCCCGCGTTGAGCGCCTCGACGACCTCCGGCGGGACGAACAGCAGGACCGCCGCGAACGTCGCCGCGAACCAGCCGAACGCGCGGAGCCACCGCCGGAGGTACGCGTGGCCCAGCCCGGTGACCGCGAGCGCGAGGAGGACCGCGAGCCACGGGCGCTTGCGACCCGTCGAGCCGCCGAGACGGGGGAGGTTCATACCCTCACACGGGTGCCCCACCCGTGAAAAACCCGCCGGTGGGCGCCGGAACGTCCGTCGGTACCGGCGGTCCGTCCGGAACGACGAACCTCCGGGAGCGACGGACACTAACCCCTGGCTTGCCTTCGCAGTCACATGAGCACCGACGACGCATCCGCCGACGACCCGGCCGACGACGCATCCGCCGACGACGCGAGCGACCGGCGACCGGTCACGATCTACTCCGATTTCGTCTGTCCGTTCTGCTACCTCGGACGGGCGTCGCTGCGGCGGTACCGCGAGGACCGCGCCGAGCGCGACCTCCCCGAGGTGGGCGTGGAGTGGCAGTTCTTCGACCTCCGCGGGCACAAGCGCGGCCCCGACGGGGAGATCCGCGACGACGTCGAGGACGGCAAGGACGAGGACTACTACGATCAGGTGCGCGAGAACGTCGTGCGCCTGCGCGAGGAGTACGACGCCGACGGGATGCTCGCGTTCGACGAGGTGCACGACGCCGACTCCTGGGACGCCCAGCAGGCCGCGCTGTACGTGAAACAGACGGCCGACCTCGACACGTTCCGCGACTTCTACGACGCCGTCCTCGAAGCCCACTGGGAGGAGGGCCGCGAGATCGACGACCTCGACACCCTCGCGGAGCTGGCCGAGTCCGTCGGCGTCGACGGCGGGGAGATCCGCGACGCCGTCGACGACGGGGCGCTGGCCGAGGAACTGGAGTCGCAGTTCGAGGCGGCCCGCGAGCGCGGCGTGACCGGCGTGCCGACGTTCGTCGCCGACGGCCACGCCGCCCGCGGAGCGGTGCCGCCGGAACACCTCCGACGACTGCTGGAGGGCGTCTGATCCGCGGGCACCCACTCGGCCACGAGCACAACTTCGGTTGAGGGGGATCGGCCCTCGCCCGCGATCTGCGGCGGTGGACCGCAACTCTATTTGTGTTCGTCTCCAACCGTCGACTGTGAGCGACGACGGCACGGACGGAGACCTCGGCGTTCTCCGACACAAGCGCGACGCGACGCGGTACCGCATCCTCGTCGAGATCGCCGAGCGCCAGCCCGCGGTGAGCCAACGCGAGATCGCCGACGCCATCGGGATCACCGCCCAGGCGGTCTCCGAACACCTCGGCGACCTCGCCGACGGCGGCTTCGTCGACCGCGAGGGGCGCGGACGCTACCGCGTGACGAAGGAGGGCGTCGACTGGCTCATCTCCCGGACCGACGAGCTCAGCGAGTACCTCGACCACGTCACGAGCGACGTGCTCGGCGACGTGGAGGTCGAGACCGCCCTCGCGGACGGTCCCGTCGAGGAGGGCGACCGCGTCGGCCTCTCGATGCGCGAGGGAGTCCTCCACGCGCGCCGGGTCGCCGACGCGGACGGCGACGCTCCCGACACGGACGCCGCGTCCGGTGGCTCGGACGACGCCGGCGCCACCGCGGTCGCCGTCACGTCCGGCGAGTCGGGCGACGACATCGGCGTCGCGGAGTTCGACGGCGTCGTCGACTACGAGCTGGGCGCCGTCACGGCCGTCACGGTCCCCGGCGTCCGCGACGGCGGGAGCGGCGCGGTCGACCCCGACCGACTGCGGGACCTCGCCGGCGACGCCGACCTCGTCGTCGCCGCGGGGACCGAGGCGCTGGCGGCACTGGGTCGCATCGACCGCGACCCCGACGTGCGCTTCGGCACCGTCGACGCCGTCCGCGAGGCCGCTATGCGCGGGCTCGACGTGCTGCTGGTCGTCGTTGCCGGCGACCTCGCGGCACACGCCGAGGGTCTCCGCGAGACGGCCGTCTCCTACGAGGTCGTCGACGCGTCCCGCGGGACGTAGTTTTCAGTTCAGATAACTGGCGGCGTAGGTTGAAGTAGTCGGTCCGGGAGGTCGAGGTATGCGCACCGAGACCGCCGTTCGCGTCCGGCTCGGGCTCGCGACCGCGGCCGTGCTCGCGGTCACCGCCGTCGCCGCGCTCGGCCTCGCCAGCATCGCGCTGTGAGCTATTCCGCGGGGGCGACGACCTCGACCTTCAGGCCGTCCGGGGACTCGCAGTAGAGCGCGTAGTACCCGCCGGCGAAGGGGTGGCGATCCCCGTAGAGCAGTGAGGCGTCCGCGCGTTCGCGGACGCCGTCGGCGAGGCGGTCCACCTGTTCGCGCGAGGCTGCGTGAAACGCGAGGTGATTCAGTCCGGGCGCGGTTCGGTCGAAGCGTTCGGTCGGCCGGTCCGCCTCGACCAACACCAGGTACGTCGGCCCGTTCACCCACGAGCGGCCGCCGTCCCACTCCTCCTTCGGCTCGTAGCCGAGTTCGCCCAGCAGCCAGTCCCAGAAAGGAGTAACGGCGTCGAGCTCCGCCGCGTACAGCTCGACGTGATGAAGCTGGCCCTCGCGGCCGGGGTCGCCGTGATCGAGGTCATCAACCATCGGATCGGTCGATTACTGCTGCGGGAGCTCCTCTCCCTGCGGGACGCCCTGCGCCGCCACCGTCTCGCCGGTCATGTAGCTGGCGGCGTCGCTCGCGAGGAAGCGGGCGATGTCGGCGATCTCCTCGCTCGTGCCGATCCGGCGGTCCACGTCGCCCCGGTCGACCTCGTCGGCAGAGACGCCCATCTGTTGTTCGACGCCCGGCGTCGCCACGAACCCGGGAGCGATGCAGTTGACGCGCACGTCCCGGCCGGCCCACTCCAGCGCGAGCGTCTCGGTGAGGTTGATCACGCCCGCCTTCGCCGCGCCGTAATGGCTCATGTACTGGGCGGCACGTCGGCCCGCGACGCTCGCGAGGTTGACCACCGCGCCGCCGCCGTCGGCGAGGTGGTCGCCGGCGGCCTGCGTGCAGTGGAACGTGCCGTGGAGGTTGATGTCGACGACGGTCTCCCACCCGTTCGCGGAGATGTCCTCGAAGGCCGCCATGAACGACGCGCCCGCGTTGTTCACGAGCACGTCGAGCCCGCCGAACTCCCCGACGGTCGCCTCGACGAGCGCGTCGACTGCGTCGCGGTCGGTCACGTCGCACTCGACGGCGAGACAGCGACCGTGAGCGGGGGCCGCACCCGGCTCGTCGTCACCCTCGGCATCGCCGTCCGCGTCGGCGGCAGCCTCCGCGGCCCCGTTGATCGCCTCGGCGACGGGGTCGACGTTCCCCTGCTCGCGCGAGCAGACGACCACGTCGGCGCCGTCGGCGGCGAACTCCTCGGCGATCGCGCGGCCGATCCCGCTTGAGGCACCCGTGATCACCGCCACGTCGCCCGAAAGCGAGAAGCGGTCGGCGATACGGCGGGCGGCGTCGCCGCCGGCGTCGCTCACGCCGACCACCCGCCGGACGAGGGCGTCGGGGTCGTCGCACCGGTGCGGGCGAGAGGGCGGGGGTTTCCGTGGGGATCCGTGTCGTGTGTGTCCATGTGATGCGATTCCGCGTCGTGTGAGTCAGTGTGTCGTGTCATCGACAGTGGGTCGGGGGCGGAATCCCATGAATCCCGGGGGGCGAACCCGGCCGAAACTTACCATTGGTAAGCTCGCGGCGGTACACCTATCGGTCGGCCCGCGGGTCCCCGTGGTATAACGAGCGGCGGGTCGAAGGGTGGACGACAGTCCAGTCCTCTACTCCTCGCGTAAGGTCCGGAAGATCTCCGGGTCGGTGCGGAACTTGAGGACGTTGTGGACGACGTGGTTCCGGAGGTTCGAGACGACCGCGCCGTGTTCCTTGTAGAACTCGTGGATCCACTTCGACTGGGCCTCCCGGCTCGGGAACATCATCACCGACTTCCACTGGTACTCGCCGTCAGAGAGGAAATACAGCAGCGTGTGGGGGTCGTCGCGGATGTACTCCATCGCCGCGCGCCACTCCTCCGCGAAGTTCGAGGGGTCGAACTTGAACTCGAACAGGCCGAAGGCGTAGTAGTCCTCGTTCGGGACGATGGCGTCGCGGAACACGCCCCGCTCGCGCATCTTCCGGAGCGTCTCGCTGACGGTGACGTGCGAGACCTCGATACCGTAGTCGTCCTCCAGCACCCGCGACAGCTCCCGAGAGGAGATGCCGGGGTTGTCGGCGACCTCCTCGAGGATCGCCACGTCTCGTTCGGAGAAGTCCCACTCCGGGGCGTCGCCGGCGGCGGCCTCTTCGACCTCGTCGCTCATGCGCCACCCCTCCGGGTTCCGGGTACGGGAACGAGACCGAGGGCGAGGCTGCCGCTCCCCGGCCGATCCCGGGCGGCACTCGTCCGCGACCGCGCCGACGATCCGCCGCGACGGACCGCCGGGGCGCCCGCTCCTCGCGCGCTCACAGCAGCTGATCCGAGATGATGTTCTTCTGGATCTCGGAGGTCCCCTCGTAGATCTTCGTGATCCGTGCGTCGCGGTAGAAGCGCTCGGCGGGGTGGTCCGTGACGAAGCCGGCGCCGCCGTGCACCTGGATCCCCTCGTCGGCGACCTCGACGGCGCGCTCGGAGGCGAACAGCTTCGCCATCGACGCGAACTTCGCGGCCAGCTGGTCGTCGCCGTCGGCGTCGACGACCGATGCCGCGCGGTACGTCAGCGACCGCGCCGCCTCCACGTCGGTCGCCATCTCGGCGAGCTTGTGGGAGATGGCCTGGTACTCCTGGATCGTCTTGCCCCCCTGCTCGCGCTCCCCGGCGTACTCGACGGCGGCGTCGAGCGCGCCCTGGGCCGCGCCGACGGCCTGTGCGGCCACGGAGGTGCGTCCCCCCGCGAAGAACGCCATCAACTGGTAGAAGCCCTGATCGACCGCGCCGATCACGTGGTCCTCGGGGACCCGCACGTCGTCGAGGCGGATCTCCGCGAGGTCGGAGGCGCGGATGCCGAGCTTGTTGTCGATCTTCGTCGGCTCGAACCCGTCGCGGTCGGCCTCGACGAGGAACGCGGTGATGCCGCGGTGGCGTTCGCCGGGCGAGGTCTTCGCCATCACGACCGCCACGTCGGCGATCGTCCCGTTCGTGATCCACATCTTGTCGCCGTTGAGCACCCACTCGCCGGCCTCCTCGTCGAGCTCCGCGCGGGTCTCGATACCCGCCACGTCGGAGCCGTGCGCGGGCTCGGAGATGCACGAGCAGGTGGCCGCGTCGCCGGCGGCGACCTTCGGGAGCCACTCCTCCTTCATCCACTCGTCGCCGAACTCCCGGATCATCGTCGTGCCGAAGCCGCGCGAGCCGATCGCCGAGCCGATCCCGGGGTCCGCGCGCCACAGCTCCTCGGTCACGACCACCGCGGTCAGCAGGTCCATCCCGGCGCCGCCGTACTCCTCGGGGATCGTCGGCGCCACCAGGTCGTACCGTGCGGCCTGCTCCACGAGGTCGTGCGGATACTCGCGCGTCTCGTCGTGTTCGCGCGCGACGGGCCGGATCTCGTTTTCCCCGAACTCCCGGACCACGTCCCGGATCGCCTCCTGCTCGCTCGAAAGCTGGAACGACATGGCGGGCCTGGAGTTTCCATCGCTAAATAGCCACCGCCGGTTCCCGCTTCCGCGCGACCGCCGCGAACCGGTTCGGGTCAGTCCGCGAGGAACGTCCGCACCCGCTCGCGGTACGCCTCGGTGCGGTCGTGGGTAACCCAGTGGTAGGCGTCGTCGAGGCCGACGACCTCGGCGTCGCCGGCGACGGCGTCGGCGAGGCGCTCGGCGTTGTCGATCGGCTGGAGCACGTCGTCGGCGCCCCACAGACACAGCGTCTCGGCGGTGATCGCCCCGTAGTCGATGCAGGTCGTGTGGTTGGTGTTCGTCGCGACCGCCGCCCGCGCAAGCGCCGGCCGGCCGCCCTCGCGGGCCCACGGTTCCCGCATCCCCGCGACGAACGCCGGGTCGGCGTCGCCGTGGGCGCCCTCGGCGAACAGGAACTCCATGTTCTCCTCGAACTCCGCGTCGTCCCAGCCCTCGACGACGCCCGGGACGCCGAGGGAGTTGATGTACTCCACCGGCCACGAGTCGAAGCAGGCGGCGTTCGAAAGCACCAGTTTCCGCACCTGTCGGGGGCGGGCCGCGGCGAACCGCAGCGCGACCCCGCCGCCGATGTCGTGGGCGACGAGGTCGACCTCGTCGTACCCCGCGTCGGCGATCAGCTCGGCGATCACGCCCGTCTGCGCGCGGATCGACCGGTCGAAGTCGTCGGTGCGCTGGGAGTTTCCGTAGCCGACGAGGTCGGGCACGATCACGTGTCTGTCCTCGGCGACCGCGGGGGCGATCCCCCGCCAGAGGAACGACCACGTCGGGATGCCGTGGAGGAAGATCGCCGGCGGGCCGTCGTTGTCGCGGCCGGCCTCGTAGTACGCCACGTCCAGCTCCCGGCCGTCGACGACCGCCGTCGTCTCCGACTGGGCGGCCGCCCACGCCTCGTGGTCCGCATCGAGTGTCACCATGACAGCCCCGTCGCCCGCGGGGGACAAAAATCGGGGCGACGGTTCGGTCCCGGCGGCTTCCGGTCGGGGGCGGTTTTTCGCCGGATCCCTACCCGTTCGGTTCGCCGTAGCGCGTCGCGTTCGCCAGCTCCGACTCGTCCACGTCCGAGAAGGCGTCGCGGGCGATGACGCGCCGGTGGACCTCGTCGGCGCCGTCGATGATCCGGAACTGCCGGACCGACTCGTAGAAGTCCCCGATCGGGAGGTCCTTCCCGATGCCGTTTGCGCCGCACAGCTGGAGCGCGGTGTCGACGATGTCCTGTACCGTGTTGGCGGCGAACGTCTTGCTCATCGCCACCTGCACGCGCGCCTCCTCGCCGCGGTCGATCCGGTCGGCGGCGTCGCGAACCATCGTCCGCACGGCGTGCAACTCGGTCTCCGCGTCGGCGACGTCGTGGCGGACGGCCTGCTTGTCCGCGATCGGGCCGCCGAACGCCTCGCGCTCGCTGGTGTAGGCCTTCGCCACGTCGAGCGCGCGCTCGGCCATCCCGGCGAAGCGCATGCAGTGAGTGAGCCGGGCGGGGCCGAGCCGCTGCTGTGCGTGGGCGAACCCCTCGTTCAGGTTCCCGAGGAGGTTCTCCTCGGGGACGCGGACGCCGTCGTACTCGATCTCCGCGTGACCGACGCCGGTCACCTCGCCGCCCACGTGAGGGATGTCGCGGACGATATTCACGCCCGGCGTGTCCGCGGGGACGAGAAACAGCGACGTGCCCTCGTACGGATGCGCGTCGGGGTCGGTGCGCGCCATCACGATGAGCACGTCCGCCTCGGTGCCGCCGGTGGTCCACCACTTGTGGCCGTCGATGACCCACTCGTCGCCGTCCTTCTCGGCGCTCGTGCGGATCATCTTCGGATCGGAGCCGCCGCCCTGCATCGGCTCGGTCATCGAGAAGCCCGAGGAGATCTCGCCGGCGACGAGCGGTCTGAGCCACCGCGCCTGTTGCTCGTCGGTACCGAGCAGCTCCAGCGTGTGCATGTTCCCCTCGTCGGGTGCGTCGACGCGGCAGGCGGCCGCGCCCAACAGCGACCGCCCCGCCTGCTCGAACATCGGCAACACGTCGCGGAAGGCCATCCCCATGCCGCCGAACTCCTCGCCGATCTGCGGGCAGAACACGTCGTACTCGCGGGCCGCCTCCCGGAGCTCCGCGAGCCGCTCGTCGCTCACGGGGCCGTCCCCGAGCACCTCCCGCTCCGCGGGGACGACCTCCTCGTCGACGAACTCCCGGGTTCGCTCGGCGAGCGCACGCGCCGCCTCGCTGTCGTCGTACTCCATACCACGGGGTCCGACCGCCGAGGCAAAACACTACCCCCGAACGGCCGCCAGAATCGCCCGCCCGAACCGTCAACCCGAACCGCTCGACGGGGCGGGGCGACGGCCGCGCGCTCGCGACCCCCGGCGTTTTTCGTGGGCGGTGTGCAACCGACTCGCATGTCCGACGACTCCGAGGCGTACGTCCGACGCCTCGTCGACCCCGAGCGCCTCCGCTCGTATCTCGCGGCCGAGTTGGGCCCGGCCGACCAGTTCGACGTTCGCCGCCACCCGGAGGGCCACTCCAACGAGACGCTGTTCGTCACCCACGGCGACCGCGAGCTGGTGATCCGCCGGCCCCCGCCGGGCGAGACGGCCGAGACCGCCCACGACGTGCTCCGGGAGTACCGCGTGATGGACGCGCTGCAGGACACCGCCGTGCCGCTGCCGGCGACGGTGCTCGGGTGCGACGACCACGACGCGCTGGGCTCGGACTTCTACGTGATGGAGCGAACCGCGGGCGACGTGCTCCGCGACGACGAACCCGAGCGCTTCGCGGCGCCCGAGCACCGCCGTCGCGTCGGCGAGGAGCTGGTCGACGCCCT